>JANYJE010000010.1 GCA_025408405.1 Nitrosomonadales bacterium
CGGTGCGCTGCTTGAGTATCGGCCGCAGGCAGATGGCAGGGTGTGTTTTCGCATAGTCTTCGGAGGCCAGCATGAGTCTTGATGCGAAATCGGCTGACAGACGCAATTCGCGCGTTCTGGTGGTTGATGATGAGCCGGACATCCTCGAGCTGCTGGAACTTGCCATGTTGCGCATGGGACTGGACGTAGAGCGTGCCGCCAATGTGCACGAGGCGCTGCAAAAGCTGGACAGCACCCCCTATGATTTGTGCCTGACCGATATGCGCATGCCGGATGGCGAAGGGCTGGACATAGTGCGCCACATTGCAGCTCGCAATCTGGATGTGCCGGTGGCAGTCATTACTGCACATGGCAACCTCGATAATGCAGTCGCCGCACTCAAGGCGGGAGCATTTGATTACCTGTCCAAGCCGGTTGCGCTGGATCAGCTGCGCGCCCTGGTCAAGGCGGCATTAAAACTGCCACAATCTTCCGGTGCGGTAAAGAAACAGGCGGGCGAGCGTGTCTTGCTGGGTAATTCTCCTGCGATGGCGCAGGCGCGTGACCTGATCGGGCGTGTGGCGCGCAGCCAGGCGCCGGTGCATATCAGCGGCGAGTCGGGCAGTGGTAAAGAGTTGGCGGCGCGCCTGATCGTGCAGAAAAGTGCGCGCAGTGATCAGCCTTTTATTGCGGTGAACTGCGGCGCCATACCCGAAACCCTGATGGAGAGCGAGTTTTTCGGCTATCGCAAGGGGGCTTTTACCGGGGCGGACAAGGACCGAGAGGGGTTCTTCCAGGCGGCTAACGGCGGTACGCTATTGCTGGATGAGGTGGCCGATCTGCCCCTGGCGATGCAGGTCAAGCTGTTGCGCGCCATTCAGGAGAAAAAGATACGCAAGGTGGGAGCGACGGAAGAAGAGCCGGTGGATGTGCGCATCATCAGCGCGACCCATCACTCGCTGGCCACACTGGTGCAGCAGGGGAAATTCCGCCAGGATTTGTATTACCGCCTGAATGTGATTGCATTGCAGATGCCGTCGCTGCGCGAAATGCGTGATGATATAGCGGAAATGGCAAGGCAGATTTTGCTGCGCTTGCGCGGCGTCGGCACGGCTGAATTCTCTGCCGAGGCGCTACAGTCGCTGTGCGCGTATGATTTTCCGGGTAATGTGCGCGAGTTGGAGAACGTCATCGAGCGCGGTTTGGCGCTGTGTTCCGATAACATCATCAGGCCGGATGATTTGCAGTTGTCCCCGGGTGACACTGATGCCGGCTCGGAGAAATCCGGGATGATGGGCAGGTATCCGCTCACCGACTATCTTGACCGGATCGAGCGCGAGGTAATTCTGGAAGCGCTTAAGCAAACCGGTTTTAATCGTACTGCGGCTGCGAAGATACTGGGTGTAACCTTCCGTGCCCTGCGTTATCGCCTGGAGCGTCTGGGTATTACGGGTCCAGAGGACTGAGCAATGCGCATAGATGAATTGGGCTGGGCAAGCGGGGTGCGGCGGATAGCGTCGCCGAATCATGATCAGCGACCGCCGCGCAGCGAGATCGAGTTGCTCGTGATACACAGCATCAGTTTGCCGCCTGATCAATTTGGCGGGCCGGAGATCGCACGATTCTTTACCAATCGGCTGGATACGGCTGCTCATCCCTATTTCGTCCAACTGCAAGGCGTAAAAGTGTCGGCCCATTTCCTGGTTCGGCGCGATGGAGAGGTGGTGCAGTTCGTGCCTTGCCGCCGGCGCGCCTGGCATGCGGGGGTCTCAAGCTGGCAGGGGCGTACGCGCTGCAATGATTTTTCCATAGGCATTGAGCTGGAGGGCAGTGATTATGTCCCTTTTACGGAGTGGCAATATGCCGCGCTGGCCCGATTGACAAGGCGTTTGCTGCGAGCCTACCCGATACGCCATATTGCGGGACATTCGGATATAGCGCCCGAACGAAAAACTGACCCAGGTCCATTCTTCGAGTGGGGGCGCTATCGCAATGCGTTGCGGCATAGCGGTGGGCTGGCGAAACAGTCTGTGCCGTAACAACAAGACTACCTGATTGCTATGATTTACAGGGGAAGCCAAGGGGCTGCGAGTTTGTGCTCGCAGCCCCTGTTCTCGTTTGTGCGCTCGAAAAAGTGGCTGCATGCAATAACAGGCCTAGGCCGAATTATCTAGGCCAAAATAAATCTTGCATTAAATAATTAATACACTAGAATTAGCAAAAAATAAGTGTCTCAACACTATATGTTGTGGTTTTTAGTTTTTTGTCGAATTGATGATTTTGGTTCGACGAGTCAGCAATCAAAGGGAGAGTCGTATGCTGCAAGCTAGTGAAAGTGTTTTATCCTCGTCGTTCATACGTCCAGATTCCGAATCTCAAGCTTCCCCCAGCAAATCGTTTGATCAATACAAAGTAATACGCCGCAATGGCTCCGTGGTTCCGTTTGAGCCCGCGAAGGTTTCCGTTGCGATGACCAAGGCTTTTATTGCGGTGAATGGCGGTCAGGGTGCGGCGTCTGCGCGGGTGCGCGAAATTGTCGAGCAGCTGACCTCGGCTGTTGTTGCTGCCCTGGTGCGGCGCCAGCCGCACGGCGGCACCCTGCACATCGAGGATATTCAGGATCAAGTGGAGTTGTCCCTGATGCGCTCGGGCGAGCATGACGTGGCGCGCTCCTATGTGTTGTACCGTGAAGAGCGTACGCGCGAGCGTAGCAAGGTCAGGAAGGAGCATGAGGCGGCTCATGTTCTGCAGGTAAAAGAAAATGGCGTGTTGCGTCCGCTCGATGTGGTGGGGCTGGCAGCCTTGATCAAGGCCTCATGCGAGGGGCTGGGTGATGTGGTGGATGCCGAGCAGATTCTGAAGCACACGCTGAAAGATCTGTATGACGGCGTGCCGGTGGAAGAGGTGCGTAAATGCACGGTGTTGTCGGCGCGCTCACTAATCGAGCAGGAGCCGGCATACAGTTATGTCACGGCGCGCCTGCTGTTGAATAATATTTGCTGCGAGACGCTGGGTGAAGAAGTTGCCAAGGCGGATATGGCAACGCGTTACGCCGAGTATTTTCCGAAATTCATCAGGCGCGGCATTGAGGCGAAGCTGCTGAGCGAAGAAATGGCGCATTTCGACCTGGCGCGCTTGGCCCGTGAACTGGATGCCAGTCGCGATTTGCAGTTCGATTATCTGGGTTTGCAAACCCTGTACGATCGTTATTTCCTGCACGTTGATGATGTGCGCATCGAGTTGCCGCAGGCTTTTTTCATGCGCGTGGCCATGGGGCTGGCATTGCGCGAGGTTGATCGCGATGCGCGCGCCATCGAATTCTATCGTTTGTTGTCCAGTTTTGATTTCATGAGCTCGACGCCCACCCTGTTTAATTCGGGTACGCTGCGTTCGCAACTGTCATCCTGCTATCTGACTACGGTGGGTGACGACCTGGATGGCATCTACGAGGCGATCAAGGAGAATGCGCTGCTCGCCAAGTATGCGGGCGGCCTGGGTAACGACTGGACGCCGGTGCGCGCGCTGGGCAGTCACATCAAGGGGACCAACGGCAAGTCGCGAGGTGTGGTGCCGTTCCTGAAGGTGGTGAACGACACGGCTGTGGCGGTAAATCAGGGGGGCAAGCGCAAGGGCGCGGTGTGCGCCTATCTGGAAACCTGGCATCTGGATATCGAAGAATTCCTGGATCTGCGCAAGAACACCGGTGACGACCGTCGCCGCACGCACGACATGAATACCTCGAACTGGATCCCTGATCTGTTTATGAAGCGCGTCATGGAGGCCGGGGAATGGACGCTGTTTTCGCCATCCAACTGTCCCGATTTGCACGATAAATTCGGCGCGGAGTTCGAGCAGGCGTATCTGGGTTACGAGGCGCGTGTGGCAAGCGGCGACATCAAGCTGTTTCGCAAGGTTGAGGCGGCCAGCCTGTGGCGCAAGATGCTGACCATGCTGTTTGAAACAGGACATCCGTGGATGACCTTCAAGGATCCGTGCAATATTCGTTCGCCGCAGCAGCACGTGGGCGTGGTGCACAGTTCCAACCTGTGCACCGAGATCACCCTGAATACCTCGGACAGCGAGATTGCCGTGTGCAATCTGGGTTCGGTGAATCTGGTGGCGCACCTGTATCCGCAGGGGCACGAGAAATACGGTCAGCTCGATCACGACAAGCTGCGGCGCACGATCAATACCGCCATGCGCATGCTGGACAACGTGATCGACATCAACTACTACGCGGTCGCCAAGGCGCGCAACGCCAACCTCAAACATCGTCCGGTGGGTTTGGGCATCATGGGGTTTCAGGATTGCCTGCATGAATTGCGCGTGCCCTACGCATCGGAAGCGGCCGTCGAGTTTGCCGATCGTTCCATGGAGGCGGTGTGCTATTACGCTTACTGGGCATCGACCGAGCTGGCCGCAGAACGCGGCCGCTATGCCAGCTATCGCGGCAGCCTGTGGGATAAGGGAATCCTGCCGCAGGATACGCTGGATTTGCTGCGCCAGTCGCGCGGCGGTTTCGTCGAGGTAAATGGTTCGGTCAGCATGGACTGGGATGCACTGCGCGCTCGCATCCAGCAGCACGGTATGCGCAATTCGAACTGCGTGGCGATCGCACCCACGGCAACCATCTCCAACATCATCGGGGTGTCTGCCTGCATCGAGCCGACTTACCAGAACCTGTTTGTGAAATCCAACCTGTCTGGCGAATTTACCGTGATCAACGATTACCTGGTGCGCGACCTCAAGAGGATGGGATTGTGGGATGAGGTGATGATTTCAGACTTGAAATATTTTGATGGCAGCGTGTCAAAAATTGACCGGATTCCGCCGGAGTTGCGCAGCCTGTACGCCACTGCCTTCGAGTTCGAGCCGCAATGGCTGATTGAAGCCGCATCGCGGCGCCAGAAATGGATAGACCAGGCGCAGTCGCTGAATATCTACATGGCTGGCGTATCCGGGCGCAAGCTGGATGAGACTTACAAGCTGGCCTGGTTGCGTGGCTTGAAGACCACTTATTACCTGCGCACCATGGGGGCGACATCAGCGGAGAAATCCACATCGCGCGCCGGCTCTCTGAATGCCGTGTCAAACAGCGCAGGGGTGGCGGCGAATGAAGAAGAAACCAAGTTCTGCTCGATTGACAACCCTGAGTGCGAATCCTGCCAGTAGGCAGGTTTGCACTCAGGGTTGCGGTGCAGGCTAACTTGCGCAGCAAGTTAAACCCCGTAGGGGTGGCCGAAACCACAACGAGTTTGGCGAATCCTGCCAGTAGGCAGGTTCACAAGAGTTTGACTGTGACTGATATGAGCCTCCGCCATCGGGCGGCGAGCTTAACTGAATGAGATGGAGAGCACTATGCTGACATTTGACGATGAAGTGGTGACTGGCGGGAAGGTGGCTGGTTTGCGCATGCCTGCCATGGGTGCGGGTGCCGTGGCTAAAGCAGAGGGCTACACCATTGCGGCTGAGGGTAATGGGCGTATTCGTGTGGAAGACAAGCGCATTATCAATTGCAAGGCTGATGTGAATCAGCTGGTTCCGTTCAAATACAAATGGGCATGGGAAAAGTACCTGGCGGGTTGTGCCAACCACTGGATGCCGCAAGAAGTAAACATGACGGCAGACATTGCCTTGTGGAAGAACCCTAATGGGCTGACTGAGGATGAGCGTCTGGTGGTGAAGCGCAACCTGGGTTTTTTCAGCACAGCCGACAGCCTGGCCGCCAATAATATCGTGCTGGGAACCTATCGGCACATTACCAACCCGGAGTGCCGCCAGTACCTGTTGCGTCAGGCTTTTGAAGAGGCGATACACACACATGCGTATCAGTACATAGTAGAAAGTCTGGGCCTGGATGATGGTGAGATTTTCAACATGTATCACGAGGTGCCCAGCATCCGTGACAAGGATGAATTCTTGCTGCCGTTTATTGATACGCTGACCGACCCTCAATTCAAGACAGGCACGCCTGAGGCTGACCAGAAATTGCTGAAGAGCCTCATCGTGTTTGCCTGCATCATGGAAGGCTTGTTCTTCTATGTCGGTTTTGTTCAGATTCTTGCCTTGGGCCGCCAGAACAAGATGACCGGGGCTGCAGAGCAGTACCAGTACATTTTGCGCGACGAATCCATGCACCTGAATTTTGGCGTGGATCTGATCAACCAGATCAAGCTGGAAAACCCGCATTTGTGGACACCAGAATTCCGCGAAGAAATTAGAGGGCTTATCCAGAAGGGCGTGGAGCTTGAATATCGCTATGCAGAGGACACTATGCCACGCGGTATTCTGGGCCTCAACGCGGGGATGTTTAAAGAGTATCTGCGCTTCATTGCGAATCGCCGCTGCCAGCAGATAGGTGTTGATGTGCTCTATCAGGGGGCGACCAATCCCTTTCCGTGGATGGCTGAAATGATCGACCTCAAGAAGGAAAAGAACTTTTTTGAAACACGCGTAACGGAATACCAAACGGGCGGTGCCTTGTCTTGGGATTAAAGAAGCGAAGAAGCTCTTCCGGCGGAGGCTAACCTGCGAAGCAGGTTAAGGGCTGGTTTCGCAGCCCGGCCGTACCCCAAGAGTTTTTTGAAACACGCGTAACGGAATACCAAACGGGCGCTGCGCGCTCCTGGGATTAGGGTGTATTGGCCGATCCATTGCGGCTAAAACGGTAACTCGCTGGCCAAGTAAAATTGCATCTCATAAGCATGAATGCATATTGGTAATGAATAAAGAAAGCAATTTGTCAATAAAAAAATAGAATTTTTTTAAATAGTGTGATAAGTTGCTGACTATAAATGATTGCCAAGGGGCTTTTTCTTGGCCAGGAACGTTCGGCATGCCGTACCACGGTGTGTTGGGTGTGTAGTAGTTGTACGTTGTGTTTCATTAACTCTCACCATCACTAGGAGGTTGAAATGGCAGCAGTGAAGAAAGCTAAACCAGCAGCGAAGAAGGCGGCAGTAGCCAAAAAGCCGGCAGCTAAAAAAGCAGTTGCAGCCAAAAAGCCGGCAGCTAAAAAAGCTGTAGCCAAAAAGCCAGCAGCTAAAAAAGCAGTTGCAGCCAAAAAGCCAGCAGCTAAAAAAGCAGTTGCAGCCAAAAAGCCAGCAGCTAAAAAAG
>JANYJE010000011.1 GCA_025408405.1 Nitrosomonadales bacterium
CGGCTTTTGGTAGCCCGCCATCAATTGTTCGATCAAGTCCGGCGAGGGCTTCTTCTGTGCTGCGGTCATTTCCACTCCTTTCAACGTTATGGCAGTTTCCTGCCTAATGACCGTTTACACAAAATTTTTTACAGCCCCGGCCGAACGGCTGAGTTTGACTTGGTGAGCGTTGCGTCAAGTCGGGTATCTGTCAGGTCAGTCTGACCTGCTACAGAAATGTCAGAACCACTTACTCTTTCCAGGCTCTGTCCAATGTAGTTTGAGCCTTGCCGAGCTTTTCCTTGGCTTCCAGATAATTCTTCTTGGATAGTTCAGCCTTTTTTTGCTCTTCTGAGAGTTGCTTTTTTTTCTGTTCGATGACCTTCTCGGTGTCTGCCACCTTCTGAGTGTCAGCCTTGTACTCGGCTTCGGTCTTTTCCATCTGCTGCAATGCGTAATTGAATTCGGCTTGCTGAGCCGATACGTCTTTTGCCTGTGCAGCATGAGCTATGGCAAACATGAGCAAGGTGGTCGCGATTCCGATTTTCAACATGTCATCCCTTTCATCTGGAGGCTGTGCATGGCATTTACGCAGTGTCTGCACTAATTGTGCGCGTGCAATTGTATCACCGCCAATTTACATTGGCGCCGAATACAAATGCTTGCATGAGCACTTGTTTCTGTTTTATTTGGTTATTTCTTGCAGGTCCAGGCCAATTTTTTCTGCGGCTGGAAAATGATAATACGTCGCATTCAAATATGCGCCGACTTGCTCAACATCGTCTTCACTCCACCCCAATCCTGCGCTCTTCTGCCAGCGGCTCACCTGCGCTTTCAGGGCGCTCCAGTCGCTCACCAGTTTCTTTGCGCGCCAATGGATTTCAACCGAATGGCAAGAAATGCAATGGGTCGTATAAAGAAGTTTTCCTCGCGCAAGGGTGTCTGCAGGCAGGACGCCAGATTGGGAATGGGCAGCGAATGGCAGCATCAGCGCCAAAAGCAACGTTATTGTCCGCACAGTGTTCCTCTCTGCATTTCCAGTGCTCCAAGCCATTTCGAGGGAGTCGTACATTATGCACACAAACCAATTATAGCCCGTCCTGAAGAGGCGGTAGGCAATGCGTATCGATTTTTTCCTGCAGTTTAAACTTGGCCGAATCTTTCAATCACATGAGTGCCTGCGATTACCAGCACCAATACACCCACTCCGGTAAATACGCTGGTAGATCCACCTATTCCGAACACTCCCTGAAAAGCGGCATACAGAAAAAAAGCGATTCCGCATAAGCGTAATACCTGAGATACCACCTTAACGACAATTTCAACGCTCAAGATTTCCCCTCTTTCGGATACTGATGAAATTATCAATGAAGCTACTAGCCATTCCGCCAAGCGCGAAAAAACGTGCGCCAGGCCATTGGTTGTAATTACACGACTGGTGACCTATTGTTTGTCACGCCAGCTTTGCTTCTTCACCCTCATCAGGATCGTCATATTGCATGACTCGCCACCAGCGTGGCGACGAGCCTGAAGCCGCGACGTCCGCAATTCAAACGGTTTAACCATAGCAGCTATTAGCTCACTGCACCATATGCCGAAATATCTAGATAATATCCAGACCAGCAACAACGCACGGTGAAATTAGTGAAAATGTGAACGCATATAATCCGGATTGTATTGGGCACAATAGACCTTTGAGTTCTGCCCGAAATAGACGATTCTGCTGCCCAGACTGGAAATCCATGGCGAGTACTGAGAGGGCTCCTCATTGACATGGCGAATTCCGGCAATGCCTGCAATCGCATCAGAAAGCTTGGCTGGCTTGTCTTTAAAACTGGCCGCAAGAAATATCTGCTCATTCGCACCGTCGCTGACCATCACATCAATGATCTCCGCTCCCCACAGTTTCCCCTGAACTTTAAACCAATATGCGCCACCTTCGGTTTTATACGGCGGCCCAAAAAACTGGTTCAGGTATGACCAGAAATAAAACGGATCAATCTGGTCAATGCACAATAGCGCGGGCCCAATTGTGCTGCTAAATGTAGATGGTGCAGCGCCCCCTGCGCCCCAAGCTGTTCCGGAAAGCGGAATTGCCATCAATGCTGCGCCCGCAAGTGCCCCCGCCATTTTCAATCTGGCCATGGGCAGAAGTTTGATTGCCGCGAACTGAGGCATACAGGTCATGAGCGTTGTGAGTACTCAGAATATTACTGCCGAGTTCTTCGCGCTAAATTTGGCGATTATGATGATCTTCACCCAAGCAAATGCCACAAAAAAGCCGCGTTTCACAAGGATAGGAGCGGGTTTCGAGTATGGCTCTGACGCGGTAGGGCGGCATTTGCGCTGCAAGCCGAGTTAAATCTGGCCTGCAATCTATTTTTTACTTATACCGTCAACGTATCACCAGACGCATCGCGTCTTTCTAGGCCGGGTTATTTTCCTGCGGGTACGGGTTTGGGTTGTGGCTTTTTACCCTTGGATTCTTTTTTCTTGTCTTTGCTTCCCATGATCACTCTCCTTATTTCAAATTGAGGTTCCCTGTGTTTTTCATTTTCCGGCAGGGGTGTTCATGCTACCAGTTTTTCTGCTTGCTGAGAGGTGAGCTGCATACGCCACATTGCAATAGCCCAGCCTTGACCTGGCAGTCACTTCGTCAATCGGGTACATGTCAGGCCAGGTCGAGACTGCTGCGCAAAACAGCAACCTTGTTCTTGGCCAATCCACACACTCATGCTGGTCAATAACCCAGAGAGCGTGCACCTTGGTAGAACGCAAAGCTGATCAGCCAGGCCAGAGCCAATGACCAGGCAATGGAAAATAACATGAAGCCGTTGTTCTTGGATTCACTGCGCAGGGTGGCGATGGTGGAAAGACATGGGGTATAGATCAGGGTGAACAGCATAAAGCTGTAGGCCTGCACCCAGTCCAGCTGGTGTGCCAGTGTGCTACCCAGCGCTTCGCCGCCAAGGCCGTAGATGACGGCAAGTGAGCCGATGACGATTTCCTTGGCCACAAAGCCGAAGATCAGGGCGATGGTCAGCTCCGCAGTAATGCCGACAGGTTGGAACAGTGGCTGCAGCCACGCCCCTATCATGCCCGCCAGAGTGTCGGCGCTGGCAGGCGCGGCGGAGGGGGGGAGGTGGGTAAGCAGCCACACCAGTACCACGCCGGCCACGATGAATTTGGTGGCGCGGTTAATGAAGTGCTGCACCTCGTGCCAACCGCGCAACATCATCTGGCGCAGGGTGGGAAAGCGATAAGGCGGCAGCTCCAGCACGAAGGGTTCGTTATTGGGAAAGTAGCGTTTGAACAGCAGTGCGGTGAGGATGGCTGCGGCAAAGCTGAATACATACAGGCTGAACAGCACGACAGGCGCGGCTTGGGGGGAGAACAGCGCGGCGCTGATAAACACGAACACCTGCAGGCGCGCGGAGCATAGCGAGAACGGAATGACCAGCATCGAGAGCAGACGCAGCGCGCGCGAACGCATGACGCGCGTGCCCATCAGTGCCGGCACGTTGCAGCCAAAGCCCATCAGCAGCATCACGAAACTGCGCCCGTCCAGACCCATTCTGGCCATCAGCGCGTCCATCAGGAAGGCTGCGCGCGACAGGTAGCCTGTGTCTTCCACGATTGCCATGAACAGAAAGAACAGTACGATGAGAGGAACGAAGGCCGCGACAGTCGCCACGCCGTTGTAGATGCCGTCGAGCAGCAAGCCCTGCAGCGCAAGCGGCAGGCTGGCCAGCAAGGGGGCTACGGCGGCCTCGCGCAGCCACACGAACAAGTCATTGACGCCGGTTTGCAGCGGCTGCCCAAAGAAGAATATCGCCTGAAACAGCAAATACATGATGCCGAAGAAAATCGGCAAGCCCAGCCACGGGTGCAGCATGATGCGATCCAGCTGGGTAGTCCGGCTGTCTGTCATGCGCGCCGGGATTTGCACGGCATGAAGCAATACGCGCGACATCTCGCTCTCGATATGCGCATCCTGTTCCAGCTGGCTGCGCAATTGTTCCGCCATGCCGGGTGTGTTGTAGCGCAGAGCTTTGGTGACAGCCTGCATGGCATCTTGGTAGCCATTGCCGTATTTGGCGCTGAGCAGGAAAATCGGTATTCCCAGCGCTTCTGCCATCTTGGCCGCGTCGATGCTGATACCGAATTTTTTGGCCTCATCTGCCATGTTGAGCAGAACCACCATGTTCAGGTTGAATTGCTTGAGTTGCAGCAGCAGGCTTAACTGGCGCTCGATCTGGGTGGCGTTGAGCACGATCAGGGCGAGGTCGGGTACGTTGTCATGCAGAAAGTGGCGCACCACCTGCTCGTCCTCGGAAAATCCGTGCATGTCGTAGATGCCTGGCAGGTCGATTATTTCCACCATGTCGCCGCCTAGCAGTATGGTGCCGGTAAGCAGCTCTACGGTGATGCCGGGCCAGTTGCCGACGCGCGCGGCAGAACCTGTCATGCGGTTGAACAGCGTGGACTTGCCGGTGTTGGGCATTCCCAGCAGGGCGATTCGTTTCATCTCTGCACCGAAATTTTGGCGGCTTCGGCGCGGCGCAGCAGAATGTCGGTGGTGCCTATGCGTACTTGCAAAGGGCCGGAGAAGCTGGCCTTGCGAATCAATTCAATCTGCTTGCCGGCGCGAAATCCCATGGCCAGCAGGCGCTGGTGCAGCGCCTCATCGGTATGGATGGCGACTATGGTGGCTATCTCACCGGGTTGCAGGCTGTCCAGGGTCATGGGCGTGGTGGGGAGGTTGGCGTTCACAGTGGCCGAATTATTCCACAGCGTGCCGTCTTTTGTAAGGCAATCACAATAGCTTTCAGTTAAAATGCCCAACTTTATTAAAAGTGGCGAGCACCATGATTAAAGGCAGTATGGTTGCAATAGTTACCCCCATGCAGGCAGACGGCAGCCTGGACTTGGCCGCATTCCGTGCGCTGATTGATTTCCATATCGCGCAGGGTACCGACGCAATCGTGGTGGTGGGTACCACGGGTGAATCGCCGACAGTCGATCTGGCCGAGCATGAAATGCTGATCCAGGTGGCGGTTGAACACGCCGCACGGCGCATTCCTGTCATCGCCGGAACCGGTGCAAACTCAACCAAAGAAGCGATTGAGCTGGCAACCTTCTCGAAAAAAGCCGGGGCCGATGCTTCTCTGACGGTAGTGCCTTACTACAACAAGCCCACGCAGGAAGGCCTGTACCAGCACTTCAAGGCTATCGCCGAAGCGGTCGAGATGCCGCACATCCTGTACAACGTGCCCGGCCGCACCGGCGCAGACATGAGCAACGACACGGTGCTGCGCCTGGCCCAGATCCCCAATATTGTCGGCATCAAGGATGCAACCGGCGACATGGCGCGTGGCAGCGACCTGTTGCAGCGCGCGCCCAAGGATTTCGCCATCTATAGCGGCGACGACGCGAGCACGCTGGCGCTGATATTGCTGGGTGCGCACGGCAGTATTTCGGTGACGGCCAATGTGGCACCCAAGCTGATGCATGAGATGTGCCTGGCTGCGATGAACGGCGAGGTAGCCCGGGCGCGTGAAATTAATTTCCGCTTGCTGGGATTGCATCGCCACCTGTTTGTCGAGGCTAACCCGATCCCGGTCAAATGGGCGGTGGCGCGCATGGGCAAGATGCAGAATGTTTTACGCCTGCCGTTGACACCGCTGACTCCAGCTTCACAGCCTGTGGTGGAAAATGCCATGCGCCAGGCTGGCGTCATCTGACAGGCTGAAGCAACTTAAATTTTAGGAGCAGCATGAAAGCATCAAATTTCCCCGTATTGACTCTGATGGTGTGCGCGCTTGGAGCCTGCAGCAGTACTGACAGCGAGCAGAAAAACAAATTGTTCGATTACAAGTCTGCGGCAGTCAAGGTGAGGTCGCTGGAAGTGCCGCCCGACCTGACTGCTCCAAGCAGCAGTGATCGATACGGTATCCCCGGCACAGAAGGCGATGGCGTGGCGCGCTACTCCGATTACTCCAAAGGGCGTCCAGGCATGGGCAGCAATATGTCGCCGGAAGCAAGGAATGTACTGCCGGAAGCCAGGAGCGCGCGTCTGATGCGCAATGATACACAGCGCTGGCTGCTGGTGAACGACAAGGCGGAGAATATCTGGCCAGTGGTCAAGGCATTCTGGCAAGAGAACGGATTGGCGATCAAGAGCGACAACCCGCAGGCAGGGATAGTGGAGACTGACTGGGCCGAAAATCTGGCAGAAAACCCCAGGCGTGGATGGTTCGCTGGAGGCACCCCAGGCAAACTTGACCAATACCACACGCGTCTGGAGCGCAGCCAGGACGGCAACAGCACTTCAATCTACATCAAGCACAGCGGTCAGCAGAAAGTGCAGGAGTACAGCGGCAATTCATTGGTCGATCCATCATATAAATGGCTGCCGCGCGCGAATGATCCGGAACTGGAAGCGACCATGCTGCAGCTGCTGATGGCAAAACTTGCAAGCGGCGCAACAGTTGCCGCCGAGGCGCAACAGTCCGCTGCACCAGTGCAGGCCCAGACGCCAGAGCAGAAGCCGGCTGCAGCCAAACTGCAAACGCTGGCCGATGGCAGCAAGAGCATTCTGCTGAGCGAGCCGTTCGACAAGGGCTGGCGCAAAGTATCGCTGGCGCTGGAACAGGCTGGCATTGCGCTGGAAGACAAGGACAGAAGCAAGGGGATTTTCTTCCTGCGTGCAGCCAAAAACAAAGATGCCTCTAATCAGGTGAACGTGCACGAGAGTGGTGGCGGCTGCGAAGTGACGGTCAGCGATGGCAAGGGTGTCAGCACGCCTGATACGCAACGCATCATTGATACGCTGTATCAGGCTCTGGTCAAACAGTAATTTTATTGCGCATGCGCTTTGCTTCACTCGGTAGCGGCAGCGAAGGCAACGCGCTGGTAGTGCAGGTTGGCCGCACCTGCGTGCTGATGGATTGCGGCTTCAACTTGGCTGAGACCGTCGCACGGCTAGCACGGCTGGGGCTGGCGCCCGGGGCGCTCAGCGGCATTGTGGTTACACACGAACACGGCGACCACATCGCCGGAGTCGCACGCCTGGCGCGCAAATATTCCCTCCCGGTCTGGCTTACGCATGGCACGCTGCGCGCGCAATTCAAAACGCTGGGCAGCCTGCCTGATGTCAGTGAAATCAATCCCCATGATTCCTTCTCCATTGGCGAGGTGCAGGTGCAGCCCTATCTGGTGCCGCATGATGCTGCCGAGCCGGTGCAGTATGTGTTTGGCGAGGGCGCTCAGCGGTTGGGAGTCTTAACCGATGTGGGCAGTTCGACACCGTATATAGAGCAGACGCTGAGCGGCTGCGCGGCGCTGGTGCTGGAATGCAATCACGATGCCGGGTTGCTGGCCAATGGCGACTATCCCTTCAGTCTGAAGCAGCGCGTGGGCGGGCGTTTCGGGCATCTCAACAATGCGGACTCCGGGCAGTTGCTGGCGCGCCTGGACAATAGCCGCTTGCAACACATTGTGGCCGCGCACCTCAGTCGCAAAAATAACACTCCGCAGTTAGCCGTACGCGCCCTGAGTACAGCGCTGAATTGCAGTGAAGATTGGGTAGGGGTGGCAACGCAGGAAGATGGTTTTGCCTGGCGGGAAATACTGTAAGGCTGATGCAGTGCTAGTGCAGGGGGAAATAAAAAAGCCGACTTGCGTCGGCTTTTTTATTGCTTGCGGCTAAATTACTTGGCAGCAGGAGCGGCTGGAGCGGCAGCAGGAGCGGCTGGAGCAGCAACAGCAGAAGCTGCGTCAGCAGCAGGAGCGGCAGCAGGAGCGGCTGGAGCAGCAACTGGAGCTGGAGCTGGCTTGTCACAAGCAGTCAGAGCCAGTGCCAACAAAGCGGCGATCAGAGCGGAACGTGTCATTATTAATTATCCTTTTAGTCAGTGGTTGCAAAACAAGCAAAAGATCACTTCGGCATAGACAGTGCTATTTCGAAAGACGCAGTATTCTATCAACTATTTTGAATAAATCTAGTGGGGATGCTGAATTTATTAACCTTTATTATTAAAGGCTGAGTGTCGTGGCCAGGGTGCTGGGGTGTGATGCCGCCCACATTTCGGCAAAACGTGACTTGAGCAGGCGCGCGCCTTCAATGTCATTTTGCGCCAGGATGCCGCGAGTATCGTCAAAGTGAAAGCGGCGCACATAGTGGGATTCATCCGCAACCGCAAAGGGTTCTGACAGGTGTTGCAGGTGCTTGGGTGTCTCGTAGATAGACATGCTGTGGCCGAACTGCCGCAACAACATCATCATGCGCGGGCAATATTGTGACAGTGGGCGCGTATTGTGCGCGAGCAGCTGCAAGCGGTTATTGGGGCTGGCCAGCAGGAAGTGACGCAAAGATTCAAAACGTGCCTCGCTATTAAATCCGATGCTGTCGAAATCTTTTTCGAAAATGCACAGGTTGTGCTGTGGCAGTTTGCACAGCGTGTCCAGTGCGGCAAGGTAGTCTGCCGAACCAAGCAATTGGGTGTGTTGCAATGTGGCGTCGTTCATTTGGTTGACTTGCGTTTATCCATGACAGCGACAATATAACCGTCTGTGTACCACTGGTAAAGCAAGTCGGTCACGTCAGGCGGCAGGTCAGCCATGGCGGCCAGCTGGCGCGAGTCAGCCAGCATTCTCAGCGTGCGGTAACTGCTTTTTTTTACGCTGTGCGCGGCGCCGTTGATGAACACCATGCCGTCACGGCATAGCATCTGGGTTTTCAGGTCGAGTGCCACGCCGCGCTGTTTTAATAATTGTTCAAAACGTGCACAGGACAACGGCCTGTCAGGCGCATCAAAAAAGATATGCGGTTTGGGTTCGGAGAGGTAGCTGCCGAGGAAATCGGCAATATCACGTTTCCCCCACTTGACCCTGCTGATGGCATGCTCTACCTGTTGCAGCATGTCTGCGCTGATTTCAGAAGGATGGGATTGCGCCTTGAGATCAGGATCCGCATACATGCCCTCGACACAAATGCGATCTTGCATATACACCAGGAATTGCTCTGCCAGTTCCTGATAGGACGGGGTGCGGAAGCCTATCGAGTAAGTCATGCAGTCATCTTCCGCAATGCCGTTGTGGGCGCAATGCGGCGGCAGATAGAGCATGTCTCCCGGCTCCAGAACCCACTCCTGTTCCACCTTGAAATTCTGCAAGATTCTGAGCGGCGCACCCGCTATCAGCGTATGGTCTTTTTGCTGTGAAATCTGCCAGCGCCTATGTCCGTGTCCCTGCAGCAGAAACACGTCGTAGGAATCGAAATGCGGGCCGACCCCGCCGCCTTTGGGGGCATAGCTCACCATCAGGTCATCGAGGCGTGCATGTGGTATGAAATTGAACTGTTTGAGCAGCTCGGCAGCTTGCGGCAGGGAGTGGTTAACCCCCTGCACCAGGACTGTCCACAGGTCTTTGCCAAAGCCGGGAAAATCCTCGGCCGCAAATGGCCCCTGCTGCAGCTGCCACTGCTTGCGCTTGTGCGTGACCAGGCGTGCCTGGATATCTTCTGAGCAGGCCAGATCAATCAGCTGTTGCGGGCTTAACAGGCCTTTAAAACCCGGGATGGCCTGGCGAATGAGGAGCGGTTTTTTCTGCCAGTAATCGCGCAGAAACTCTTTGACTGAAAGGCTGCCTAGCAGGGTGAGATGGTTTTTCATGCGCGTGATTATAGCCGCACCTGAGGCAGCATAGAAATGGCAGGCAAAATAATTTTGCGCCTGATAAAACTCGGTTAAAATGTGCCCATCACCTTTGATGATCATCAGCAATGTCAAGCGGCGGTTCCATAAGGAGGAGTTGATATGCAATTGCAAGCGGGAGTAGATGCACCGCAATTTCATTTGGCCGATGCCGACATGGTGATGTTCAGTCTCGCTGCGCAGCGGGGGAATAAAAATATCGTACTGTACTTTTATCCCAAGGACGATACGCCCGGTTGCACAATGGAAGCTAACGAGTTCAGCGCGCTGGAAGACGAGTTTGCCAGCCTGGATACCGAGATAATCGGTATCAGCCGGGATGACTGTTTAAGCCACGCTTCATTTCGCGACAAGTACGGCTTGTCGGTGCTGTTGCTGGCTGATACCGAAGCGAGTGTGTGCAAAAAGTATGGAGTGCTGTACGAAAAAGAAGTGGACGGGCAGAAAAAAACCTCCGTACAACGCTCCACCTTTGTGATCGACAAATCGGGAAAAATACGTCATGCCCTGTATGCAGTTCATGCTCACGGACATGCGCAAGAAATACTTAATTTAATAAAGGAAATGAAATGAAGATTGCAAAAGACACCGTGGTTTCGTTGCGCTACGAATTGACCGACGCTAATGCGGGTAGCCTGCTGGAAAAGGCGGATGACCCTATCAGTTATGTGCATGGTGGCTATGACGGAATTTTTCCGGCGGTTGAAGAGGCGCTGCACGGCAAGAATGTAGGCGACACCTGCTCGGTTACGATGTCGCCAGATGATGCGTTTGGTGAATATGAGCACGACCTGGTGCGCGTTGAGCCGCGCGAATTATTCCCCAAGGATATCGAAGTGGGCATGCAGCTGGAAGGCGGCGCAGAAGGCGACGATGACGAAGACTACATGCTCTACACTGTGGTCGAGATTACCGACAAGGAAGTGACCGTGGACGGCAACCATCCTTTGGCAGGCAAGACGCTCAAATTTTCCGGTACCGTGACCGGCGTGCGTGCCGCCACCAAGGAAGAACTGGAGCACGGTCATGTGCACGGCGAAGGTGGCCATCACCACTAAATTCCACTTCATCTGTGAAACTGCGTTTTCCGCGTCGTTCGCTTGTCGCCGCCTTGTTTTACCTTTGAATTGAAACTGGAATAAGAGCCTGACTCCGATAAAAAGCCCGCATCAAGCGGGCTTTTTTGTGGCCAACCCGGAGGCGGCGTGCCGCGAGTTATGGAATCACGACGTTTGTTTCATTGGCGGCGTAGCTCTGGGCAACATAGTGCAGAACCAGTTTGTCATTCTGCGTGATATCTTCAAATTCGACGCCGACGCTGTAAGCGCCGATATCAGACTTGTTGACGTGGCGGATTTGGGCAAGCAGCGCCAGCTCAATTTTGTTATTTTCAAACTCCACCGCCACGGAAAGGTTAAGCGTATCACCGGGATTGCCCAGCGGGGCGGGCGAATCAATCGCCGCGCCGGCGACACTCAGGTCTGACACGATAACGTTGAGCGGAACATCTTTGCCAAGTGGGGATGCAATCGCAGGCAATGAAGTTTTTGCACGTACGACCTTGCGCACCACCCGGGCTTCTACCGAGCCGGGGTAGGCCAGCATGGCATAAGGGAAAGGCGCTTTGAAAACCTGCGTGACATGTGAAGAAAAAGAAAAGTCATACTGGCCGGAAAAGCCGCGAAGGATGTAATCCTTGCCCGCCTCCAGGCCGGTCTGGATGCCACTCTCCCCCTTGAGAGCCACCATGACGCTTTGTCCCTTAACGGCAGCCAGGAGCTGCACTTCGCTGTTGGGGGAGTTATGGGCAGCTTGCTGAATTTGCAGTGAAGATCCGGGACGGAGTTTTAAGGACTCGAAACTGACCTGGGATACATCTGTTGAATTATCGGACATTGCTGAACTCTCTCTGATGGCGTAAATACAGGCCATATTGCAGTGGCGACATAGCCAATTCAGGGGGAATCATACCGCAATGCGCCCAGGCTGAGTATTGCGTTTTAGGCCTGTTGCGCGGCAAGATTATCGTCAAATGAGCACAGTCCACGGTTGGCGCCAGCGAGCTTGCTTTTTGTGTGCCATCCAGTTTCAGTTGAGAACCTTGTAACTGCGGCCGCGCAAACAATTTTTCACCACCTGGTTTTTCTCCTGCTCGGCACCCGCGCCACCCCGGGCGGCGCCAGTTACAATGCCCACACCCGCAAGGGTTTCCGCACCTCTCCTGCCGCCCAGTATGGCGCCAACAGCCCCGCCTATTACCGCACCCCCGACCGCCCCTTTGCCAACCGCTTCTCCAGCGGAAACCTCTTCAGCATATTCACGGCAAGCGGCCAAATCCTGTTCATACTTCGACATGTCCACACCTTCTTTGTCGATGATGATCTTGTGCGAAGCGCAGCCCGTCAAAATCAAAACCAGCAGTAAAGAATAAGGTGATTTCATTTTTCTGTTTCCTTTTAATTTGGCCTGATGCACACCGTGCAGACTATCCAATGGGCGCATAAGGCGCAATACCGAACAATTGTGCGTAAACGAGTGCAGCTTTGCAGGAGTAAGTGCTTATTTCGCATCATGCTATACTTTCCCCTGCGCTGCAAAACACAACATATAGACGGGATGTTGGAAATAATCGCAAGGACAGTGACTGCAGTGGAAATCGCCCAGCGGCTTCAGCCTTGTTTTGTGAATGACCTTAAGGAAGCTTAACCATGTCAGACTTGGATAAAACAATAAAAATTCGCGCATATTCTGGCGGTGAGCCGAATGATAATTCACAAAACAAGCCCAAAGAAGATCCGAAAACATCCACTGAGCTTTTAATAAAAACTCCCAAGTCTGAAGAGGATCAATCAAAGTTCGTTGAATTTGCAAAAGTGATCGAGCAGCTGGGGAGAAGCCTTAAAGAAGAACAGTCAAAATCAGCAGAGCTGACCAAAAAACTGGGCACCCTGGAAGAAGTGCAAACCCAATCGGCAAGACTGGCGAGAAGAGTGAGTGAGCTTGAGGAAGAGCAGAAAAAATCACTGGAGACTTCAAGGAAAACGGCTGAGCTGGAAGCCAGAATAAAAGAGTTGGCAGAGGCGCTGGAAAAAATTTCAAGCATTGCAGCTGCTGCAGCGCAGAAAAAAACCAGCTAGAAAATCGATGTTCTGGAGCTGCGCAGCAGAACGCAAGTAAAAAGCCCGCAACTGCGGGCTTTTTTGTGGGCCTTGGATTAACGCACGCCCAATGTTACCCATCACCTCATGAAATATTCTTGAACTTTCCCGTAGCGCTGAGGATGGAGGAAATCAACGTTTTTCCGGTCGTGCGCAATCCGGAAAACTTGCCTGATTGTTCGATGCTGACGACCTTGTCGGAGCTGCCGCCATCCTGATTGACCGGAACATGAGCGTGCCCGTCCAGCCATCTGAAAATGGGCATGAATTCCTGTCTTTCCGCCAGCGTGTCGGTTTCTTCCATCTCGAATACGCCCAGGCCTCTTTCCACGGCGCGGATGTAATTGTCGGAATCGCTGATCTTGGTGAGGAACGGCAGTTTCAGGGCGGTGAGAAAGCGTTCCAGCGCCTCGTAGCCCGGAGATGAATCGCGTACCCGGTTGGCAATCACCGCAATCTTGGCCTTGGAGTTGCGCGCTCCGCCGACCAGGAACAGTTCCTTGATAAAGCTGGCGGTGGCGTGAATGTCGATGGGGGAGGGGGCGACCGGAATTACGATGAAACTGGATCTGCGCACCATATCCTGCAGCAACATCCCCTTGATTCCGGCGGGCGCATCGATGATCAGCGTCTCGGTATTATCGGGAACCCACATTCTATGGCTGTTCAGCGGCGCAGCCCCATTTGTCGGGGCGGCATTGGCGCCGTGGATGTTCTCAACATGCCCGGGGCGCTGCCGCAGCCATTGCATGCTCGACCCCTGCGGGTCGCAGTCCAAGATCGCCGTGCGGATTTTCTGGCTGGCGTAGTAACTGGCAAGATTGGTGGTCAGGGTGGTTTTACCCGCCCCGCCTTTTGAATTGATGACCAATATTGTCCGCATGTTACGCCCCCTTTTTGGGATAACGGCCTGAGTAGCGTTGGCCGGGGAGCAGTATTTACCTTATTTTTGAAAATAACACAAGCTCCACGATCAATTTGAGGCGGACATTGGCTGGGCGCGGCGAAGCCGTGATGGGTGGGTTAAGCACAGCTGCCGCGCGGGAAGTTGTGTAACCGGGTCGCATTTGCCTGGCTAGAAGCGTAATTCCAGCGCCTTGCACAGGAAGCGCATGTAAGGCGTGGCCTGCCTGAAGCGCTCGACCACCTGCGGACGGAAATTTTTGGACGTCACTGTCGCCTCGCTCAAGGTGGCGAGGCAGATGAAATCCTTGCGCTTCAGGTCTTCCACCAGCGGATGATCACGGGCGTAGCCGCGCGGCGCGTTGGCGAGCGCATCGCCTGCCAGCGAGAAATGTTGGCTGAAGGTTTTGTCGTCGCGCGCCGCCACCCAGGCAGCGCCGTTCTTCACGATGGCCTCGCGTATCTTGAACAGCGCATCGGCATCGGGGCGCCACAGGCCGATGCCGACAAAACACTCGCCCGGTTCGATATGCACGTAATACCCCGGCGCATGAATGTCCTTTCCCACCTCATGGCGGAACTGGATGCCGATGTTGGTCTTGTAAGGCATCTTGTCGCGGCTGAATCTGAGGTTGCGCTGGATGCGCATCAGCGAGCCGCCCACCTTGTTGGGCAGCGCCAGAAAGTGCGGCGAAATCGCGGGCATCTCCTGCGCCATGTCGCCGATGAAGTCCAGCGCCGGCGTGCGCACCAGATCCTCGTAATCCTGCTTGTGTTCCTCGAACCATTCGCGCGTGTTGTTATCGGCCAGCGCCGCAAGGAACGTGAAGGTCTGTCTGGTGAAGTAACGTTCGCTCATCTCGTCATCTCCCTGCGCTTGCACGCCGCTGCTATTTTTTCAGCACCTCGGCCAGGAAGGCTTGCGCCTGTGTCCATGAGTCCTTGTCTGCATCCGCGTTGTAGGCCAGCGGCAGATTGAACTGCTTGCCGTAGTCATCCGCTTCCGGGCTGGTGAAGGCATGCTTGGCACCGGGGTACACCACCGACTTGTAGTTAACGCCGGCCTTCTCCATCTCCTGCTTGAAGGCATCCACTTGAGCGGCCGGGATGAAGGGATCATCCGCGCCGGTGAAAGATCGCACCTGCGCCTTCACCTTGCCCGGCTGCGCCGGGGCATCGGTGCTAAGGCCGCCGTGGAAACTCACCACGCCCTTCAGGTCTTCACCCGCGCGCGCCATGTTCAGTGCCACCGTTCCGCCGAAGCAGTAGCCGAACGCAGCCAGCCTGCTGCCATCCACATTCGGCTGAGCGCGCACCAGTTGCATCGCCGCTTCAAAGCGCGCTTGCGCCAGTTGCTTGTTCTTGATGACTTCGCTGGAGAACTTGCCGGCGTCGTCGGGGTGGTGCGCCTGCTTGCCGTCGCCGTACATGTCCACCGCCAGCGCCACGTAGCCCAACTCTGCCAGCATGTGCGCGCGCTTTCTGGCGTAGGAGTTAAGCCCCCACCATTCATGCACCACCAGCACCGCGGGGCGCTTGCCCTTCACCGCGTCATCGTAGGCGATCCAGCCTTTCAGCGTGGTGCCGTTGGCGGTATAGCTCACTTCCTTGCCTTGCACGGCCGCGAGGGCGGCAGTCGTGCCCAGGCAAAGCAGGGCGATGGACAGAAAAAGTTTTTTCATGGCGGACTCCTTTAAGGATGGCTACCAATTGGCATTCTAGATCGAAATAATTCGAGCAGGGTACCTTTCGATTCTGTCTCGGCTAACTGCCGCTGGCGCGGAACCAGCCGGCGATGCTGCGCCGGGTGTTGTGCGAAATGAGTACTTCGTGGGGAAATCCATCGCTTAAAAAGATGATCATCTTGCCAAAGGTCGGGTTCACCGTGGCGATGATCCCGTCACCCGTCGGCTCGAACACCACCAGCTCACCGCCATCGCGGGCCTGCCAGTCTTCGTTCAGATACAGCACGGTGGTCAATATCCGGTTGCGTTTGCCGACCAGTACATCAGAATGTCTTGCATACCCAGCGCCTGCGCCATAGATGGCGTAGTGGCATTCGTAATCAAACAGTCCCAGGTACAGCGCCGCATTCAGCCCCAGGCGCAACTCTTCCATGCAGAGCAGATAGGCCCGGTCGGTGCTGTTGGCAGCGTCCAGCCAATCGATGACATCGCCGCGTAGCGAGTGGATCAGTTTTTTGTCTGTGCCTCTGCCGACATGCGCGGCATGGAATCGCGATGGCTCGTCATGCTGGCAACGCGTAAGCAACTGCGCCACTAATTTATCCAGCAGCGGCTTATCCAGAATGATGTAGCCGGTGTGCTCCAGTTGTGCGGCGATCGCTGCTATGTCCATATATGGGTGAAATTTGCTCCCTTTGGTTTACTTACAAAACAATTCGACTCCGGTACGTCGGGTTGGCGGGCGCTTTGGCCTGACGGGCCTACTTCCACCGCATCACCAGCAGCACGATCACCAGCAGTACGGCAGCATAGATCAGCGTGCCATACGTGCCCAGCGGGTGAACGAACGACAGGCGCCGGTAATGCTTGTCGCACCAGCACCCGGTGTGAGGCGCGCTGCCGGGGAAATGGCGGGTGTGGCCGGGCTGGCCGCAGCTCTGGCAGAAACCGCAGTAGCCGCGCGGCACGCCACGGGATTCGTAGAACTCCGGATTCTTGTCCCAGATGTCGCAGTAGCAGCCGCGTTCGTTCATGGCGAGGAGGGAAGGATGGCTGGCAGCAGGCAATTTACAGATGAGCGTTCTTCAAGGCAACGGCTGTGTTGTTGCTGGCGGGCGAGCCAAAATGCGAAGCCGACCCCTTAAGCTATCCCTGATGTTGAAATGCGAAGCTGACCTCGTTAGCGTGCTTAATTTGTTAATTTTGTGCCATTTGCTTTAGCGTAAAAGTCCGTTAGGTTGAGAACGGCTCGGTAGTCGTCCGAAGGGACGTCAATATCACTCTCTGAAATTTCATCAGTAGCGGAAATTCTCGTCGACATTAGGTGGACGTAGCAGCCGTAGTCAAGTTTGAAGGCATCATATCTTTCAGTGATATTTCCATCTGGCTGTGAAATGTCCCTTCTTATTACGTGTAGAACTCTCGCGTCGAATAGTGCATCAATTTCTGAAGATCGAGTTCCTGCGGGAATCAGAAAAGCCCTGGCTCGTCGCTGTCCGATTACATTGTCAATTATCCAGTTGAGTAACGATTGCAAATTGCCATTGTCAACGGCAGTCTTCTTTGCAGTTAAATACCACTGGCGAGAGGCACGTTTTATGATTGGAATGGAAATT
The DNA here is from genome assembly GCA_025408405.1 of Nitrosomonadales bacterium. Lineage (GTDB taxonomy): Bacteria > Pseudomonadota > Gammaproteobacteria > Burkholderiales > Gallionellaceae > 39-52-133. Next base: position 17,058 of record JANYJE010000011.1, read on the forward strand.
TTCTTATCGTCGGCCTGTTGGGCTGCTAAAGATGCGATATTGATTGCATCTCGTGGTACCCCTTCCGCAGCAAGAACAAGTTCGTCGAAGGCATTCTTTTGCGTGACGAGCAACTTAATAAGACCTTGATCAGATAGTCTTTCCAGATGAGGTGTGAGAGTGCCGGCAGCACGAATATGTTTTGCAAAAAGGGCGTCGTAGAAATCACGAGCTTTTTTCTCGTCGTTTTCAAAAACTAAATAGTCGTCCATGTTTACAATGGATGTGATTTCGGCACCCAGCTCGAGTCCAATATATGAGCCAGCCTCGGTAGATATGCGGAAATTTGATCGATATTCGAGCGCCGCGATTTTTACAGAAATCTTAGGTATGTTGCAGACGCAACGGCGAAGAAGGTCTGCTAAGTATGGTTGTAACTCCAAAGGTACGGAGCTCCATTCGTCTAATAGTAACCAAGCTCTTTTAATTGGTAGAGCGTCAACAGTGGACCCCTCCGTCAAGACAATAATGCATCGAGTTTAAGAGGGCAACCTTCTTCATGCAGCGGAACGGCGCTGCCCCGGTTTTCGGTTTCTTTTTTTGTTTCTATTTCTGGGTGAGATTTTTCTTTCTCACTCGGGTGCCCGGACAAGCGTTTTTCGTAGTATTTGTCCACAATCCTTGCACCGCCTCCACTCGCCGTTTGATAGACCTGATCCGGCGTTTCGTAACCTAACGACTGGTGCGGTCTTTCCGCGTTGTAAAGCACGAAGTATTCTGCCAATCCTATCAGCAATTCAGACATCGTGGCGTAGCCTTTCAAATACACGTCTTC
>JANYJE010000012.1 GCA_025408405.1 Nitrosomonadales bacterium
TTTGATTATCGCCTGATCGATCAGTCTGCATCGCAGATTGTCGACACGGCAAAACGCACTGGTGCTGTAGTCAAGGGGCCTATTCCTTTGCCGACCAAAATTGAGCGTTTTGACGTATTACGTTCGCCGCATGTCAATAAAACTTCGCGCGACCAGTTTGAAATACGCACACATTTGCGCATGATGGATATCGTTGACCCAACTGACAAGACTGTGGATGCTTTGATGAAGCTGGATTTGCCTGCTGGTGTGGACGTAGAGATTAAGCTGCAGTAGTTTCTGTACAAGTAATTGCAGTAAACAGAAAATAGTTGAAGTAAGTAAATCGGCCGACCAATTGAAGTCGGCCCCTTAACAAGAGGAAATAAAAATGAGCTTAGGACTTGTCGGTCGAAAGATTGGCATGACCCGCATTTTTACTGACGACGGAGCATCGTTGCCGGTAACAGTGTTGGACGTGTCCAATAATCGCATTACCCAATGCAAAACTGATGCTACTGATGGTTACAATTCAGTGCAGGTTGCATTTGGTGTGCGTCGTGCTAGCCGCGTAACAAAAGCTGCTGCGGGTCATTACGCAAAAGCTGGAGTTGAGGCTGGCAGTGTATTGAAAGAATTCACAGTTAATCCAGACCAGGCTGCTGCCCTTAAGATTGGCGGAAGTCTGGGTGTGGATATGTTCCAGGTGGGGCAAAAGGTTGATGTAACCGGCGTTACTATCGGTAAAGGTTACGCTGGTACGATCAAGCGTCACCACTTCAGATCGGGCCGTGCTTCTCACGGTAACTCAAAGTCACATAATGTACCGGGCTCTATCGGTATGGCGCAGGACCCGGGTCGCGTTTTCCCAGGAAAGCGCATGACTGGTCACTTGGGTGATGTTCAGCGCACTGTGCAAAATCTAAAAATTGTTCGTATTGATGCGGATCGTCAACTGTTGTTGGTGATGGGCGCTGTACCCGGTGCAAAGGGTGGCGACGTAATCGTGCGTCCGGCAGTTAAGGCAGGTGCATAATGGAAATTAAAGTCATTAACGCAAATGGTAAGGCAGCTGCAAGCATTACGGCTTCAGATGATTTGTTCGGTCGTGAGTACAATGAAGAATTGATTCATCAGCTGGTCACTGCGTATCAGGCAAATGCACGTTCGGGCAATCGCAAGCAAAAAGGCCGTAGCGAAATTGCCAAGAGTACACGCAAGCCGTGGGCTCAAAAAGGTACGGGTCGTGCCCGTGCAGGTATGGCCTCCAGCCCGCTGTGGCGTGGCGGCGGCAAGATTTTCCCCAATACTCCTGATGAAAACTTTAGCCAGAAGGTAAATCGCAAGATGTACCGTGCGGGCTTGGCTTCCATCTTCTCCCAGTTGGTGCGCGAGGGTCGTCTGACTGTAGTGGACAGCCTGGCTTTGGATACGCCCAAAACCAAGGCGTTGGCACAGAAAATGAAAGATATGGGTCTTGGATTGGATCGTGTTCTGATTATTACGGACAATATGGATGAGAATCTGTATTTGTCATCTCGCAACCTGGCTAGTGTGCTGGTTGTGGAGGCGCATCAGGCTGATCCGGTTAGTTTGGTTCGTTTCCCCAAAGTGCTGGTAACACGCAACGCGATGGCGAAAATTGAGGAGTTGCTAGCATGAGCGCACAAAATTTCAACCAGGAACGTTTGATGAACATTCTGCTTGCTCCGCAAATCTCGGAAAAGGCAACCTATGTTGCCGAGAAGCATGAGCAAGTAATTTTCCATGTGGTTTCTGATGCAACCAAACCTGAAATCAAGGCTGCCGTTGAGCTGATGTTCAAAGTCAATGTGCAAAATGTGCAGGTGAGTGTTGTCAAGGGTAAAAAGAAGCGCTTTGGCAAAAACAACGGGGCGCGCAAGGACTGGAAGAAGGCATATGTATGCCTGGCGCCTGGTCAGGAAATCAATTTTGCTACGAGTGAGCAAGGATAAATATCATGGCACTGATTAAACTAAAACCAACATCCCCCGGCCGTCGTGCTGTAGTGCGTGTTGTAACACCCGGGCTGCACAAGGGTAAGCCTCATGCAGCTTTGCTGGAAAGAAAAAATAGAACTGCCGGTCGCAATAATAATGGCCATATTACTGTGCGTCACATGGGTGGCGGCCACAAAAAGAGCTATCGGATAATCGATTTCAAGCGTAACAAGGATGGTATTCCGGCTACTGTGGAGCAGCTGGAATACGATCCGAATCGCAGTGCTCATATTGCTTTGCTTTGCTATGCGGATGGTGAACGCCGTTACATTATTGCGCCTAAAGGCGTGGCGGTTGGAGCGCAATTGCTGAATGGTTCTGATGCTCCGATTAAGGCTGGCAATGCTTTGCCTTTGCGTAATATTCCGGTTGGCTCAACAATCCATTGCATCGAAATGATGCCAGGCAAGGGGGCTCAATTGTCCCGCTCTGCTGGCACTTCGGTGCAGCTGCTTGCGCGTGAAGGCAGTTATGCTCAATTGCGTTTGCGTTCAGGCGAGATTCGCAAGGTGCACGTAGACTGCCGTGCAACGATTGGCGAAGTGGGCAATGGCGAACATTCATTGCGCTCTATCGGTAAGGCCGGTGCAAACCGCTGGCGCGGCATACGCCCAACCGTTCGCGGTGTAGTTATGAACCCGGTTGATCACCCGCATGGTGGTGGTGAGGGTAAGACTGCAGCGGGCCGTAATCCGGTCAGTCCATGGGGTGTGCCAGCCAAAGGCTTCCGTACACGTCGCAACAAGCGTACAAGCAACATGATTGTGCGCCGTCGCTTTCAGCTTAAGGGGTAATTAAATATGGCACGTTCCATTAAAAAAGGTCCGTTCGTTGACGCTCACCTGTTGAAGAAAGTTGAAACAGTGCGTGCAACCAGCGACAAACGTCCGGTTAAAACATGGTCACGTCGTTCAACTGTTCTGCCTACGTTTGTAGGTTTGACAATTGCGGTACATAACGGCAAGCAACATATTCCGGTGTATATCTCTGAAAACATGGTTGGGCACAAGCTCGGCGAGTTTGCATTGACACGCACATTCAAAGGCCACGCTGCTGATAAAAAAGCAGTTAAGAAATAAGGAGGCATGATGAGCACAACAGCAGTAGTAAAGGGTGTTCGCCTGTCGGCGCAAAAAGGTAGGTTGGTCGCGGATCAAATTCGCGGCCTGCCAGTTGATAAGGCATT
>JANYJE010000013.1 GCA_025408405.1 Nitrosomonadales bacterium
GCGCCGCGTCGTCTTGCCGTATCGGTCAAAGCCACCAGTGGAAAGTGTCTGTTGTTTCATCGTTCGGTTCCGTTTACGCGTTCTTCGCTGAGGGTTGCATGATACAAAATCATTCAGGACTTAATCAGAGATTCCTTAGGTTTGTTTGCTTGCGTTGAGTTCATCTCCTTTCTTTGCTTGAGGTTCAATGGGTCGGCTGGATCTTGTTCTTTCTGAACAATGAGTTCTCCTTTACCAGCACATAGATCACCGGAATCACCAGCAAGGTCAGCACGGTGGATGTCACCATGCCACCCACCATGGGTGCGGCAATGCGGCGCATGACTTCCGAGCCGGTGCCGCTGCTCCACAGGATGGGCAAGAGTCCTGCCATGATGGCAGCAACGGTCATCATCTTGGGGCGCACGCGCTCGACCGCGCCCTGCATCACCGCCGCGTACAAATCGGCAAGGCTAACCTTGTTGCCTGCAAGTTGGTTGCGCGCCTGACTTTCGTTCCAAGCGTGATCAAGGTAGACCAGCATCACCACCCCGGTTTCTGCGGCTACGCCGGCCAGCGCAATAAAACCCACCGCCACGGCCACACTCAGGTTGTAGCCCAACAGCCATAGCAGCCATATCCCGCCGACCAGCGCAAAAGGCACGGAAAGCAGGACGATCAGGCTTTCTGTCACGCTCCTGAATTGCAGATAGAGCAACAGAAAGATCAGTACCAGGGTGAGAGGCACGACTATTTTCATTTTTGCCGCCGCGCGCTGCATGTATTCAAACTGGCCGCTCCAGGTGACGTAGTAGCCCGGCGAAAATTTCACCTGCGCACTCACCGCCTGCTGCGCGCGCGCGACATAACCGCCAATGTCGGATTCGCGCGTATCCACATAGATGTAGGCTGACAGCAGGGCGTTCTCGGTGCGAATATTGGGCGCACCCTGTGCCAGTTCGATATGCGCGAGTTGCCCCAGAGGCAGTATGGCGCCATCCGGCGTGGCTACCAGTACCTGGCTGGCAATCATCTGTGGTGTGGAGCGCAACTCGCGCGGGTAGCGCACGTTCACGGCAAAGCGTTCGCGCCCGGCGATCAGCGTAGTCACGGCCTCGCCGCCCAGCGCGGTCGCCACCACTTCCTGCAAGTCGCCGGGGTTCAGCCCGTAGCGTGCCAACTGCGTACGATCCGGCTCGATGTTGAGGTAGTAACCGCCGGTCAGGCGCTCTGCATAGGCGCTGGACGTACCCGGCACCTGCCGCACCACACCCTCGATTTCCCGCGCCAGTCTCGCCAGTTCGCTCAGATCCTTGCCGAACACCTTGATGCCGACCGGCGTGCGTATGCCGGTGGAAAGCATATCGGTACGCGCCTTGATCGGCATCGTCCACGAGTTGGCCACGCCGGGAAATTGCAGCGCCCGGTCCATCTCGGCAATCAGCTTGTCGGTGTTCATGCCACGGCGCCATTCGCTTTCCGGCTTGAGGTTGATCACCGTCTCGAACATTTCCAGCGGCGCCGGATCCGTTGCCGTTAGCGCGCGACCGGCCTTGCCGTACACCGAGGCCACCTCGGGGAAGCTCTTGATGATGCGGTCCTGCGTCTGCATCAGCTCGGCCGCCTTGGTCACCGACATGCCGGGCAAGGACGCAGGCATGTACAACAGCGTGCCTTCATTCAGCGGAGGCATGAATTCGCTGCCCAGCCTGCTCCAAGGATAAATCGTAACCAACATCAACAGCAGTGCGCCAGCGATCACTGCTGGCTTGTAGTTGAGCACAGTTGCCAGCAGCGGCCGATACAGCGCGATCATGCCGCAATTCAGCGGGTTTTCAGCTTCCGGGCGGATATGGCCGCGGATGAACAGCAGCATCAGCACCGGCACCAGCGTGACCGATAGCAGCGCTGCCGCCGCCATGGCAAAAGTCTTGGTAAAGGCCAGCGGCGCGAACAAACGCCCTTCCTGGGCCTCCAGGGTAAACACCGGCAGGAAGGAAACCGTGATGATCAGCAGCGAGAAAAACAGCGCGGGACCTACTTCCAGGCAGGCCGCGAGAATGGCCTGTGCACGGGTGACCTCGGCGCTGCGCCGTTCCAGATGTTTGTGCGCATTTTCCACCATCACAATCGCCGCATCCACCATCGCACCCATGGCGATCGCTATCCCGCCCAGACTCATGATATTGGAGTTCAGCCCGAGCATATGCATGGCGATAAAGCTCATCAGTATGCCGATGGGCAGCATGATGATGGCCACCAACGCACTGCGTGCGTGCATCAGGAATACCAGACACACCAGCGCTACGATCAGGCTTTCCTCCAGCAGCGTTGCTTTAAGCGTGGTGATGGCGCGGTAAATCAGCTCTGAGCGGTCATACACTGCCTCTACCTTCACCCCAGTCGGCAACCCCGGCGCCAGCTCCGCCAGCTTGGCTTTGATGTTGGCGATGACTTCCAGCGCGTTCTGGCCATAGCGCGCGATGGCTATGCCGCCTGCCGCTTCCCCCTCGCCGTTCAGCTCCGCGACTCCGCGGCGTTCGTCTGGCACCAGCTCAACCCGCGCAACATCGCGCAACAGCACCGGCACACCTTTATTGCTGCGCAACACCAGCTGCTCGATGTCGCCGCTGCCGCGCAGATAGCCGCGGCCGCGCACCATGTATTCATTCTCGGCCATCTCCACCACGCGCCCGCCCACATCCCGGTTGCTGTCGCGTATCACCTGCGTGATGCGGTTAAGCGGAATGCCGTATGCCTGCAACTTGCGCGGATCGACCACCACCTGATATTGCTGCACGAAACCGCCGATGCTGGCGACCTCGGCCACGCCCTGCGCCTTGGTCAACTGGTAACGCACATACCAGTCCTGCACGGTACGCAGCTCCGCCAGGGTGTGCTGCGCACCAGTCAGCACATACTGATAGACCCAGCCTACGCTGGTTGCGTCCGGCCCCAGTGCCGGCGTCACACCGCGCGGCAGGTTGCCGCTGGCGCTATTCAGGTATTCCAGCACGCGCGAACGCGCCCAGTAGATGTCGGTGCCGTCCTCAAAAATGACGTAGACAAAAGAGCTGCCGAAAAAAGAAAAGCCGCGCACCACCTTGGACTTGGGAACGGCCAGCAGTGCGGTGGTAAGCGGATAGGTAACCTGATCTTCCACCACCTGCGGCGCCTGGCCGGGATAGTCGGTGTACACGATTACCTGTACATCTGACAAATCCGGCAACGCATCCAGCGGCGTTTTCATTACTGCATAAATGCCTGCGGCTACCAGTAGCGCTGCGCCTATCAGCACCAGTGTGACATTGCGTGCCGACCACTCAATGACCTGTTTCAGCATGCTCGCCTCCATTTTGAGCAACGGCTGCAGACGCTGCCTGCATGCCCGCCAGTGCTGCGCGCAGATTGCTTTCTGCATCGATCAGGAAATTTGCGCGGCTGACCACGGTCTCACCTTCGCCCACACCTTCCAGCACCTCAACCCACTCTTCATTGCGTCGCCCCAGCTTGACGCTGCGCGGCTGGAATCTGCCTTCCGAGACTTGCACCAGCAGCGTCTGGCGGGTGCCGCTGTCTATTACCGCAGAGACCGGCACGCTCAACGCCTTCCGAGTTGTGCCTGTTTCGATCTGCACTGCGGCATACATGCCCGGACGCAATTGCCCTGTGTGGTTGTCCAGCTCGACACGCACGCGCAGCGTGCGCGTGGCCTCGTTCAGCACCGGCGATACGAAGCTGATGTGCCCGCTGAATTCTTCCCCGGGGTAGGCATCCACGCTGACGTTCACCTTCTGCCCCAGATGCAAACCGCCCTGATCCTGCTCCGCCACCTCGGCCTGCACCCACACGCTGGATAGGTCGGCCAGCCTGAACAGCACATCACCTGCAGCAAAGCGCGCACCGTCAACAGCTTTTTTTTCCATCACCACGCCGCTGATCGGTGCGCGCAGCAGCAGCTGGGTCGCGCCCTGCGCATCGCGGGTCAAATCCTGCGTGGCGATTCCCCAGTTGGAGAGACGCAGCCGCGCACTCTTTTCCACGTCGAGCAGGCCGGATTCGCGCGCCAGCTGGTATTCGCGCAGTGCACTCTCCAGTTCCGGGCTGTAAACAGATAGCAGCGGCGTGCCTGCGTGCACATGCTGCCCGGTCTGGTTCACATTCAATTTCACTACCCAACCGTCGAAGCGCGGCGCGACCCACTGCTGTTTGCGCTCGTCCACTTCCAGCATCCCTGTTGCCCGCACCTTGCGCTGCAACTGGCGCAGTTCTACCTGCTCGGTGCGCACACCCAGCAGCTGTATTTTTTCGGGTGACAAAACCACCGCACCCGCCGTCATGTCCTCGCCCTCGTACACGGGAATGTAATCCATGCCCATCGAGTCTTGCTTGGGCACAGGCGAGGTGTCGGGCTGCCCCATCGCGTTGCGGTAGTAAAGGATTTTGCGCGGTGCGGTTTCTGCGTGGTCTGACGCGCCCGCAGTGGCAGGTACGCCTGACGTATGCGTACCGACGTAATATCCTGCGGCGGTAAATGCAGACAAGGTCAGCGCGACTAATAGCAGTGTGTTTGCTTGTTTCATAATTCTTCTCCTATCAGACGCTCTATTTCTGCGAGATGTAATTGTTGTGCGAGCAACGCATCGAGTTCGTCGATGCGGTTGCGCTGCAGTTCGCGGCGCGCCTGCCACAGCGTGGCGTAATCCATGTTGCCGTTTTGATAGCCCGACAGCACGCTTTTGTAGGCGAGTTCAGTCAAGGGCAACGTTTGCGTGCGGATCAGCTGTAGCTGCTCGGTGACCGCACGCAGGGCGGCGCCGTGCTCGCTCATGTCGCCGGCCAGGGTCTGTGCCAGCGCCTGCTCGCGTGCCTGGCTGGCGGCCAGCTGCTCCGCAGCTTCGTGGCGGTGTGAACTGTGCGCGCCTTGTTGCAGGGGGATGGTGAATTCCAGCATGGCGTCCCAGCTGCTGATGCTGCCGCCGCGCTGCACCGGTGCCAGCGCCACGATAAAATCTGGCGTCGAATTTTTTTGCGTCAACTCAAGGTTGGCCTGCGCCGCCCTGCTCTGTGCGCTCTGGCTGAATAGCTGCGGGCTGGATTCCTGCAGGCGCTGTTGCAGATAGCTGTCTTCCAGCCTGGCGGGTAACGGCAGCGCGGGTAATTGTTGCGGATTGGCCAGCGGCGCGCTGACCGGACGATTGAGCAGCGCATTGATGCGCGCCTGGGTGCGCTGGTACTCGGCCTGCAATGCAATGCGCTCTGACTGCAACGCCGCTTCATCCAGCTGCGCCTTCAGCCACTCCTGCTGCCGGCCCAAGCCGTGTTCATAGCGCTCCTGTGCCAGCCTGGAGGCACTGGCGGCAAAGCCGGCTATATCCTGATTCAGCTGCAGTGCATTATAGGCGCGGTAATACTGGGCGAACGCCAGCTTGATGCGGCTGCGTAACTCGGCGCGCACGCTGCGCTGCTGCTCCTGCATTTGTCTGGCACCGGCAGCGGCCACCTGCTTTTGTGCATCGCGCTTGCCCCAGCCCGGCACGGGTTGCAGGTATGAATATTTTACCGCCCCCACCTGGCTGGGATTGAGTGTCGCGCCGCCTGGCTGGTTGATATCCTGCCATTCGATGCGCACGCTGGGGTCAGGCAATATCCCTGCGGCCTCGCTGCGCTGCGCTGCCGCACTGCTTTCCAGCCGCGCGGCATTCAGTTCGGCGCTGTTGTCTTCGAGGTATTGCAGCAGGCCCGCCGCATCGGCGCCGGGCACAGCCGCTGGCTCGGCCGCCAGTAGCGGCAGACTGCGCAGCATAAAAATTAAGATAATGAATAGTCTTCCCATGATGATTCTCCAGTGTGCATTTCCTCTCCCGAACAGGAAGGAAAACAATCGCGCATTACACAACGCGATTGCCGGAGAACGGCTAAATCAGGAAGGTGCAGAAACGGATGGGAATGGACGGACCGAGGTTGCGGGCAGCTTGTGCAATCCCGAAGCGAAGAGGGATTGCGGCGGGTACGGCAGGAACATCAAGCACCAGCACGGCATTGCGGGCATGCATAAACAGCGGGCCCGCCTGATCTGCGCTGATCTGGTCAGACTGGGAGCAATGCACCAGACAGGCATTTTTATTTGCGTCTGGCTGCTCATGGCAGGGCATAGCCTCACCCTGCATCGCTGCCTCATGCGTATCTATAGCCTGTTCCGGGGCGGGTGCGAATGCTTGTAGCGGGCTGGCCACAGGCATGACACAGGCTTCTGCCGCCACAACGCACTGGGCAAATAGCACCAGCCCTAGCATTGCGCGGGCAAGGTGGTGTAATTGTGCGTTGGTGAAATGCATGGTGTTGTAGTGGCCTGATACCTTGGACTTTATGGTTGGAATGATGCCACAATACGACTCCGACGGGAATCAATGGTCATCCCCGTTCAATATCTCGGAGCGCCTTTGTCGTGTTAAGTTCCTTAGCCTCAGCCGAATTCGTCACCTGGTTTCGCTCGGCCGCACCCTATATCAACGCCTTTCGCGGCAAAACCTTCGTGGTGGCGTTTGGCGGCGAGGTGGTGGCGGACGGCAAATTTGTCGAGCTGACGCACGACCTGAACCTGCTCGCCAGCCTGGGCGTGCGCCTAGTGCTGGTGCACGGCGCGCGCCCGCAGATTGAGCAGCACCTGTCGCACAATCAGATTGAAGATCGCTATCACCACGGCATCCGCCTTACCGATGCCGCCACCATGCTGTGCGTGAAGGAAGCCGTGGGGCGCGTGCGTTTCGAGATTGAAGCCCTGCTGTCGATGGGCTTGGCCAATTCGCCGATGGCGAATGCCAACATCCGCGTGGCCGGCGGCAACTTCATCACCGCGCAGCCGATAGGCGTGATTCACGGCGTGGATTTGCTGCACACCGGCAGCGTGCGCAAGGTAGATGCCGCCGCCATCAGGGACAGGCTGGCGTTCAACGAAGTTATTCTGCTTTCGCCGCTGGGTTACTCGCCCACGGGCGAAGTGTTCAACCTCACCCTGGAAGATGTGGCGACTGCCAGCGCCATCGCGCTGGATGCTGACAAGCTGATTTTCCTGATGGACACCGACGGTGTTATGGATAAAAAAGGGGCGCTTCTGCATGAGCTGACCATTGCCGCTGCGAATGCCATACTCACCAGCAAACGCAAGCTGCCCGACGACATTGCGCTGTTCCTGCCCTGTGCGGTACGCGCCTGCGAGGCGGGTGTGGCGCGCACCCACCTGATCAGCCGCCACCTCGATGGCGCCGTGTTGCAGGAGCTGTTTTCCGATAGCGGGGTGGGCAGCATGGTGGTGGAAAGCTCGCTCAATACTTTGCGCTGCGCCACCATCGATGATGTAGGCGGCATCCTGCAGTTGCTGCAGCCGCTGGAGGCCGAAGGCATCCTGGTGCGGCGTTCGCGCGAACTGCTGGAGCGCGAAATCGAACGTTTTGTAGTGCTGGAACATGACCACCGCATCATCGGCTGTGCTGCGCTGTATCCCTTTCCCGACGAGAAAACGGCCGAGCTCGCCTGCCTCGCCATTCAGCCCGTCTACCGCCGCCACGGCTATGGTGACGCCTTGCTGCAACACGTCAGCGCCGAGGCTAGGGCACAGGGCTTGCGCAAGCTGATCGTGCTGACCACACGCACCGCGCACTGGTTTGTCGAACGCGGCTTTACTGAAACCGACGTGGCGGCGCTTCCTGCTCAGAAAAAGATGCTTTACAACTTTCAGCGACGCTCCAAGGTTTTTGTAAAATCGCTTAAGTAACTTAACTTCGGATTGAGCATTCACAGTAATGTCACAATCTGAATTCATAATTGTTAAATGGAGAACATAGATGGCAAGAATGATTCACTGTGTAAAACTCGGGCGCGAAGCAGAAGCACTCGATCGCCCACCCTACCCAGGCACACTGGGACAGCGCATATTCGAAAATGTGTCGAAGGAAGCCTGGCAGAGCTGGATCAAATTCCAGACCATGCTGGTAAACGAGAACCGCCTCAACCTGGCGGATGCCAAGGCACGCAAGTTTCTGACCGAACAGATGGAGAACTACTTCTTCGGCGAATCATCCCAGATGCCACCGGGCTATGTCCCACCAGCCAAATAATCTGGGAGCCAGCCGTGGTCAAGAAATTCCCTGCGCAGCAGTTCCTTAACCGCGAAATCGGGCTGCTGGAATTTAACCGGCGCGTACTTGCCCAGGCAGAGGATGTGCGCATTCCGCTGCTGGAGCGCCTTAAATATTTGTGCATCGTCAGCAGCAATCTAGATGAGTTTTTTGAAATCCGTGTCGCCGGACTGAAGGAGCAAATCGGGTTAGCCGGTGTTGCCGTCGGTGCAGACGGCATGGATGCGCAGCAGGTGCTGAAACTGGTGTGCAAACAGGCTCATCAGATTGTCGAACGCCAATATCAGATTCTCAACGATGACATCCTGCCCGCCCTCGACAAACAGAACGTACGCTTTCTGCGCCGCATCAGCTGGAACGATACACAACGCGCCTGGGTCAGGAATTTTTTCTTCAACGAAGTGATGCCGGTGTTGACCCCGATCGGGCTTGACCCTGCGCACCCGTTTCCGCGCGTGCTCAACAAGAGCCTGAATTTTGCCGTAGAGCTGCAAGGCAAAGATGCCTTCGGGCGCAACTCTACCCGAGCCATCGTACAAGCACCGCGTGTACTGCCGCGCGCCATCCCGCTGCCGCCTGAAATCAGCGGTTGCGAGCATGGCTTCGTATTCCTTTCCTCCATCCTGCACGCCCACGTGGGCGAGCTGTTTGGCGGCATGGAAGTGCTCAGTTGCCACCAGTTCCGCGTAACCCGCAACAGCAATCTGTTCGTGGATGATGAAGAAGTCAAAAACCTGCGCACCAAGTTGCAGGGCGAGTTGCCGCAGCGCCACTTTGGCAACGCGGTACGACTGGAAATAACCGACAACTGTTCGGTGCAGACCGCAGAATTTCTTCTGCACCAATTTGAACTGACTGCGGACGATCTGTATCGCGTCAGCGGGCCGGTCAACCTGGTGCGCCTGATGGGCATCCCCGACCTGGTCGCACGCGACGACCTGAAATTTCCCCCCTTCGTACCGGGCGTACCCGGCGTGCTGCAGAAAAAGGGGGCGGATATGTTCAAGGTTATCCGCAAGAATGACGTCCTGTTGCATCACCCGTTTCAGTCATTCAAGCCGGTCATCGACTTTATCCAGCAAGCGGCGATCGATCCCGGTGTAGTGGCCATCAAGCAGACGGTATACCGCACCGGCGTTGATTCCGCCTTGATGGAAGCGCTGATCGCTGCGGCACGCATGGGCAAGGAAGTTACCGTGGTGGTGGAACTGCTCGCGCGTTTTGATGAAGAGGCCAACATCAACTGGGCCAGCCGCCTGGAAGAAGTGGGAGCACACGTCGTGTACGGAGTGGTCGGCCACAAGACCCACGCCAAGATGCTGATGGTAGTGCGGCGCGAAGACGGCAAACTGCGCCGCTACGTGCATCTCGGCACCGGCAACTATCATCCGCGCACCGCGCGCCTGTACACCGATTTCGGCCTGTTCACCTGCAACGAGGAAATTTGCGCCGATGTAAACGAGGTATTTGTTCAGCTCACCGGACTGGGCAAGGCGGGAAAATTGCACCACCTGTGGCAATCGCCATTTTCCTTCCACAGCCAGGTACTGAACGCCATCCGCAATGAAACCAAGCTGGCCAGTGATGGCAAACCTGCGCACATCATTGCCAAGATGAACTCCCTGCTGGAGCCGGAAACCATCACGGCTTTGTATGAGGCTTCTCAGGCCGGGGTAAAAATCGAGCTCATCGTGCGCGGTGTCTGCGCATTGCGCCCCGGCGTTAAAGGCTTGTCCGAAAACATCAGCGTGCGCTCGGTGATCGGTCGTTTTCTCGAACACACGCGCATCTTTTATTTCCGCAACAATCTCGCCAATGATGTTTATTTGTCCAGCGCCGACTGGATGGACAGAAATTTCTTCCGCCGTATCGAAGTGTGCTTTCCCGTACTCGACAAGAAACTGAAGAAACGCGTTATCGATGAAGGGCTAAAAGCCTACCTCCACGACAACCACCAAGCCTGGATCATGGATTCAGCCGGGCATTACCATCTGAATAGCGCACGGCGCAGCACGCCCAAATGTGCACAGCTGCTTTTGTTGCAGGATTTAAGCAATCTGCCCAAGGCAGCCGGTGTCAGTCCGGCAGAGCCTGGCTAGTTTTTGGGGGCTATTTTTTCTGCCTGATTTTCTTTTGGGCGCCCGGTCTTGATTTTTTCCAGACCGGACAATGCCTGTTTTAACTGAGCAACGCTCAGCTTGCCCAAGGCATGCAAACCGGCGCGCAGCAGCTCGCTCTTTTTCACATGCAAACCGGTTTTCAGGCACAACTGCTTAAGCTCGCCGATTTTCGCATAATCACCTTGTGGCATGGTAAAGCTGTCGCGCACCACCTTGATCTTGCCGCCGGTCTTCTTGGGTTTTTTCGATTTTTTCTCGTGCTTGGACGCTGGCGCTAGCTTGGCGGGTGCGGATTGGGCAGGTGTTGCCGCTTTTGCAGCATGCGCTGTTTTAGTTGTCGCCTTGCGCAGCACTGTCAGCCCCTTTTTGGCCTGTGCCTGCTGGGTGGTTTTGGGTGTGGCTATTTTCTCGGACATGCTGCTCTCCTGATGTGTTTGGATGTGGCAAAAAGAGTATATACGGTATATTCTTCCAACAGAAATGTAATATTCATCATAGGATAAGTTCATGGAACTCATACTGTGGCGCCACGCCGATGCCGCTGATGGCCTGTCCGACATGGAGCGGCCCCTCACCGACAAAGGATGGAAACAGGCGGAACGCATGGCCAGCTTCCTGCGCAGCCGCATCCCGCATGGCACGCGCATTCTGGTCAGCCCGGCCAAACGCACACAGCAGACTGCCCATGCGCTGACCAAGCATTTCACCACCGAGCCGGCCATTGCACCCAATACTTCTGCCAACGCCCTGCTGCATGCCGCCAACTGGCCGGATGCCGACGGCTGCGTATTGATTGTAGGACACCAGCCCACACTGGGTGAAGTGGTTGCGCGTCTGCTTTGCAACAGCAAAGACAGCTTCAGCATCAAGAAAGGAGCGGTCTGGTGGCTCACACGCCGCGCACACGAAGGTGACTGCCAAACCAGTTTGCGCCTGGTCATTGCACCCGATCAGTTATGACACCCGGACAGGAGTATCGCCATGTTTGAATCTGCTGAACTCGGCCACAAGATAGACAAAGCCACCTACGATGCAGAAGTGCCCAAGCTGCGTGTCGCCCTGCTCGATGCACAATTCGATCTGGCCAAGCTGTCCAAGTTTCAGGTCATCATCCTGATCGGCGGAGTGGATGGCGCCGGAAGAGGTGAGTGCGTCAACCTGCTCAATGAATGGATGGATCCCCGCTTTATGGAAACCCACGGCATGGGCGAGCCATCCGACGAGGAGCTGGATAGGCCGATGATGTGGCGCTTCTGGCGCGCCTTGCCATCCAAAGGCAGGATCGGCGTGTTCCTCGGCACCTGGTACACCTGGGCTATCCTGAATCGCGTGCAAGGCCGCACCAAGAACGCCGAACTTGACCAGAGCATGGAGCGCGTTAGACGCATGGAGAAGATGCTGGTGGACGAGGGCGCGCTGGTGATCAAGTTCTGGATGCACCTGTCCAAGGAAAAACAGGACAAGCGTCTGAGGATTCTTGAAAAGGATCCGCAGACGCGCTGGCGCGTCACCAACCGCGATTGGGATCACTACAAGTTGTACGATAAATTTCTGCTCGTGAACGAGAGGGTGATTCGCCACACCAGTACCGCCGAAGCACCCTGGACCATAGTCGAAGGCTATGACCCGCGCTACCGCAGCCTGACTCTGGGCCGTGTGATTCTCGATGCCCTGCGCAAACGCCTGGACGAAGTCAGTGAAAAGAAGGGCGTCAAGATTGCCGCTCCGCCGCTGCCCCCAATCGACCAGGTCAACGTCCTCAAAACGCTTGATCTTGCCCAGAAGATTGACAAGAAAAGCTTCGAAAGCGAACTTGAAAAATACCAGGGCAAGCTGGCAGTGCTGACCCGCAACCCGAAATTCAGGGACCTCACCGTCGTGGTTCTATTTGAAGGCAATGATGCCGCTGGCAAGGGTGGCGCCATCCGTCGCATCACCAGCGCGTTGGATGCACGCTATTACAACATCGTCCCGATCGCGGCCCCTACCGAGGAAGAGCGTGCCCAGCCCTATCTGTGGCGTTTCTGGCGACACATTCCGCGCCGCAACCGACTGACGATTTTTGACCGCTCGTGGTATGGCCGGGTGCTGGTCGAACGCGTCGAGAAATTCTGCTCAGAGGCCGACTGGATGCGCGCCTACAGCGAGATCAACGATTTCGAGGCACAGCTGGTGCGCCACCGCATCGTGGTGGTCAAGTTCTGGCTGGCCATCAGCAATGAAGAGCAGCTTAGGCGCTTCAAGGAACGTGAAAAAATCGGTTTCAAGCGTTTCAAGATTACTGCGGAAGACTGGCGCAACCGTGACAAATGGGACGACTACGAGCGTGCCGTGTGCGACATGGTAGACCGTACCAGCACTGAGATTGCACCTTGGACACTGGTTGAGGCCAACGACAAGAATTTTGCCCGCATCAAAATATTGAAAACGCTGTGCCAGCAAATTGAAACGGCAATGAAGAAGAAAAAATAATCTATATGCGACCGTATCAACTCAAAGGAGCCACCATGAGTTTTTTACGCAGCTCGGCCGTTCTTCTCTCCCTCGTTTTGCTCTCCGCCTGCAACACGGTTCAGCTAGGGCGCGATTTTGATGTGGGCGTATTTGCAGCCAAGATTGAACGCGGCGTCACCTCCCAGAACCAGGTACGCAGTTGGCTGGGAGAACCTACCAGTGTGGGCGTAAGCCTGGCGGTGGATGGCGAGCGCTTTGATGAATGGGCTTACTATTATGCCGAAGGTGAGCTGGCTGACATGAGCACTGCCAAGGTCAAAATCCTGCAAATCAAGTTTGACACCCAGGGCAAGGTACGGGCATACAACTGGTCTGCATCCAGACATTAAGGCTGGCAGCAGCTCCGTTCACCAGGCCGGTTAGTCCATCAAATCGGCCTGCTGCACCAGCACCCACGGACTGATCACCACAGCCCACATGTCGGCATCGGCCTCATACCACGCTGCCGCCTGCTCGTCGGCCACCTTGGCCAGCGCGCCTTCTTGCAGCCACTGCGCGACCTGCGCCTTGTTGTCCGCAGACATCTGGTATGCGACCTCGATCAGATCGAGTTTGCTGCTCACCGCAAGCGCAGCACCGCTGGCAAAGAAACGTTGCAACTCTTTCCAGGCAATGCGCGAAGTTTCCAGGTTCACCTTGGCGCGTAAAATTTCTTGTTGCTCAGTATGGATCAATTCAAGTCTCGCTTCATTGTTGTGCCTGGCGCTTTCCGGTGCTGAAGCCTGGCCTTAATGCAATTATAAAATCGGCCTCCCGTTTGCGGGGAATATACTTTTTACGACATGATAAAATATGCGCCAGTTAACATGATCAGGCTTAACACCATATGAATTTAGTCCGTTTTTTTGCAGTCCACGCGATCATCCTGACCCCGCTCTTGCTCAGCGCCTGCCAGACCACCACCGCTGGCGGTGCCGTGGGAGCCAAGCGCTCGCAGTTCATGCTTATTTCCTCTGCGGAGCTGGAGCAAACCGCGGCACAAAGCTATACCAAAATGAAGACGGATGCTGCCGGCAAAGGCGAACTGAATAAGGATCACGCCATGCTCCTGCGCGTTCAGGCGATTGCCAAGCGCATCGAGCCGCAGACCTCGGTATTTCGCGCGGATGCGCCGGGGTGGAAGTGGGAAGTCAATGTGCTCAGCAGCAACCAGCTGAATGCGTTCTGCATGCCAGGCGGCAAGATCATGTTTTATTCCGGCCTGATTTCCCAGCTTCGCCTCAGCGATGATGAAATCGCCATTGTGATGGGTCATGAAATTTCGCATGCGCTGCGCGAGCATTCGCGTGAACAGGTATCGCAGGCCCTTGCCGCACAAACTGCGATCAGCCTGGGCACAGCGCTGTTAGGGTTGGGCGGCGGCTCGGCCGATCTGGCCAATAGCGGCTACCAGGCATTGATTGCCACCAAATTCAGCCGTACGGACGAAAGCGAAGCTGACACCATCGGACTGGAGCTCACCGCGCGTGCCGGTTACGACCCGCGCGCCGGAATCAGCCTGTGGAAGAAAATGATGCAGGCCAGCGAGGGCGGAGGCCGCCCGCCCGAATTTCTCAGCACCCACCCCGCCGAAGCAAACCGTGTAGAACAAATCGAGTCGCTGCTGCCCACCGTCATCCCTCTTTACGAAACGGCGCACCGCAACGAATAGCCGCAAAGCCGGCCGGCAGCCATATCTCTGTTGCTGGCCCAATGCAGATTAGAAATTCAGTTGCACTGCTTGTCCGACGGTAGGTCAAACAGGCGCGCAAACTCCGTCGGGTGGCCCATCATCACCTTCACGCAGTCGCCGACCTTGTATTTGCCATAGCTCATCACCTCGAAGCGCTCCGCCTTTTCCACCGTCGCTACCGTGTAACGATTCGCGCCGTAAGCGACCTGTGGTGGCTCGTTCTTGTCGTTGCGGCTGCCTCCCAACATGCTGCCCGCGCCTATCATCAGCCCGCCGAAGCCGCCGCCCGTACCGACGCCTACGCTGAAGCCCATGCCCACCCCGCTGTCACTCGGCCTTTGCAGCTTCGCTTCCTTGCGCTCCGCGTCGGTGTATACGTGCACATCCACCACCTTCGCCAGCTTCACATAGCGCACATCATCTTCCAGCTTGGGCGCGCTCTGGCAGGCGGACAGCAAGATCAGCAACGCGATAGAAATTCCTTGTTTCATTCTCTGTTCCTTTAATTATCAGTGACCGTCCAAGCTGCAGTCTGATTCCGATTATTCATGTTTGTTCCATAACCAGGCAAATCCGCCCAGCGAACCGAGCAGGATGATGACGTGCGCCCAGGTCCAAAGCAGATAACGGCGCGCAAGCTGGTCTTGATCGAGATTGCTGAGGAGGAACAATCGGCCATCGCGCGGACTCACCAGAAAATTCAAATCAGGTTCGGCGCGCGCCGCATTCAAGCGTTTTTCCGCTTCGCGCTGGGCCGCTTTTCGTGCCAGCATCCACTCCTGCTCGTCGAATGTGCCGTCGTTATTGAGGTCAAAGCGCTCACGCAATTTCGGCATGTCGAGCTTCCATTCCGCCAAAACCTGTTTCACTTCATCGTTAAGGGTACGGTCGAACGTGCTGCCGCCCGCGGTCTTGAAATGCCCGATGGAATAGATATAGTCGTTGCCGATCAGCTTCCATTCGGTATAGCGGTAGCCGGCATCGACCCAGCTGTCCTTGTGCTGTGTCTGTATCTCAGCACCTGTGGGGTCGACGATGCAAACACCGCTGCCGTCGTCCAGCAAAAACGGATCGGTGGTCTCGCCGCTGTCGATGGTGTGCCACTTATCTTCGCTGTTCTTTTCTTCGATGCGATAGCGATACCACAAACAGGGCAGGCTCGAGAGTTTGCTGATCAGAGGTGTCTCGCCATAGGCGCAACCTCTGCCTTGCAATTCGACATACCCCTGTGCGGCAGAGGCCACAGTGGAAGTGGGCGTGCCGCTAATGGTACGCAGACGATGCAGTGATGAATACCACGCGAGCAGGCTGATGCAGGCCATAGCCCCGAGGCAGACCAGCCATCCCAGGCGCCCCCCGATATGGAAGCCGACGAATAACAGCAGCAACTGTGCGCCGGAAGTGAGGAGTTCCGCATAACTACGGCGCAATGAGCTCAACATGGCTGTTTAGCTGAACAACGATTTCATATCTACATCAGCTTTTTCGGCGGCTGCGAATTCCAATAGCGGCTTGCTGGTAAAGTTAAAAGGGCCTGCAATCATTACTGCCGGGAACTGCTCGATGCCGACGTTGTAGATGTTCACCGACTCGTTATAGAACTCGCGGCGGTCGGCAATACCGTTCTCCAGCCCGGTGATGCGCGCTTGCAACTGCATGAAGTTTTCATTGGCCTTCAGCTCGGGATAAGCCTCGGCCACCGCAAAAATGCTGCCCAGCCCCATGCGTAGCGCGCCTTCAGCACGGCCCAGTGCCTCTATGTCCTGCCCTTCGCGCGCAGCATGTACTTGTGAGCGCGCCTCGATGACGCGCTGCAAGGTTTCCTGTTCGAATTGCTTGTATTGCTTGCACACCTCGACCAACTTGGGCAGCTCGTCATGGCGCTGTTTGAGCAGCACGTCGATATTCGCCCAGGCCTTGCTGACGCCATGCTTGAGCTGAACAAGGTTGTTATACAGGCCGATGACGTAGATTGCTGCGACGATGAGGATACCGAAGAAAACAAGCATGAAACTCATTGTAAGGGTCCTTGTGTGAGTTGATTATGGAGGCTGTAGCACGGGGTGCACCAGCATCATAAATCAAATTTTGAAGTCTGTCGGCCTTGAAAAATTCAGCCGCAAAGCGGCTAGGCGAGGGCGCGTCTACTCAATTCCAGCGCTAGAGCTACGTCAGCACACCAATCAGATAATTGTCTTTCACCCGCATGTAATGCTCGGCGGAGTATTTCAGGTAAGCGCTCTCTTCATGCGTGAGTTGGCGCACCGCCTTGGCCGGGCGGCCCAAATACAGCATGCCGCTCTCCAGCGTCTTGCCCGGCGCTATCAGGCTACCCGCACCTATCATCACGCGCTCTGGAATCACCACATCGTCCATGATAATGGAACCCATACCGATCAGGCATTCGTTGCCTATCGTGCAACCGTGCAAAATCACCAAATGGCCGACTGTCACGTAATCGCCGATGATCAGCGGCGAGCCTTCCGGCTTGTCCTGCGTCTTGTGCGACACATGGCCCATGGTCAGATCCTGCACGTTCGAGCCGCGCCCGATCACGATGCGGTTCACGTCACCGCGCAACACCGTGTTGCACCACACCGAGCTATCATCACCAATCCTCACTTCGCCGATGACTTGAGCCGAGGGATGGAGATAAACCCGTTCACCAAGGACGGGCGAGGTGTTGAGGTAAGTGCCTATAGGCATTTTGTTTGCTTCCAGAATTAACCGATCAACCGGTCATAATCGGCATGGCTCCCGATCCAGAACCACTGCACGCCTTCTTCTACAGGAACGCCCAATGCCCGGTAGTACAAGCCTACACGAACGCTGCGAAAACGCCCGGAACAAATCGGTTTGAACTGCAAGGAAGGATGCGATGGATTTTGTTTCAGCAGGTCAAAACTGCGCCGCGCGAGTTGCTGAATCTCGGCAGGCAAGGAGTTGAAACACGCCCAAAACTTGGACGAAGCAAAATGCTTCAAAGCTCGCGAGCCTTGCCGCTGCGATATTCGGATAACGCGGCATCCGCCAATGTATCCAGTTTTCCCGATGCCGCATCCGATTCAATCTGCGCATCCCAGCGCGACGCATCAAACTCGACAAACCAGTTGCGGAATTTAGCGAGTTCGGAAGGAGGCAGGTTTTGCACCGACATTTCCAGCGCTTCAATTGTCGTAGGCATTTGATTACTCCAAAAACAGACGGGGTAAGAATAGCAGATTCTTCACTTGATTAAAAATTAGCCCCTCCAAGAAACATTGTGTAGGGAGCGTGCGCCTGCCTTGGCTACGCAAACAAGCACTTTGTATAAATTGAAAGTCAACTTGCGTAGGCTGGGCTGAACTTGCGAAGCCCAGCATTTACGGGCAAATACCGCTGGGCTTCGCTACGCTTAGCCCAGCCTACGAGCTGTGTCTGCCCCTGAAAGCCCCATGAATCGCCGCGTACTTCATGTATGACGATGTAGCTGGCTGGGGCAAGTGGGCCAAGAATGCCTTCCATCGCGGCAAACACGCGGCTCACATACAGCGCTTTCTCGTCCTTGGTGTTGGTGCCCTCGGTCACCTTGATGTCGAGATAGGGTCCGTGTTTAGAGCGCTATGTTAGCGCTCATATCAGACCCCATTGCTTCTCAACTGCTGCGATTTCATCTAGTAATCGCTTTATAAGAGTGTCTTTTCCAATCGGACTTCTTAGATGAATCGTTGTTTTCTCACCTTCCTCAACAGGATCAAGTTCATTAATTATTTTTGCAGACAGGTGAGGCTTCATTTGTGAGAACACAGCTGTGTTTCGAAACGCACTCCACTCAAAACTGTTTTCTAGGTATTGCCGCCAAGAATCCACCAATTCCTGCCTCCTTTTTCTCCTCTCTCGTCGTTTTTCTATTCCCCAATTTACCCACGGAGCGATAAGACTCCCAACAGCGCCCGCTACGAAACCAAGTATGGCTGGCAAAATTTTTGCGACAAAGATTTCCATGTTTCCCCTCATCACTAATCACTAACGTATAAGTAGACACCCTAATTTCATTGGCGTATACACCATCATTTAATCAGCTTCCACTTCATCATCTCCCCCGCCCGCAGCGGTACCAACTTGGAACCACCGAAGTCGACCGTGTGCGGCATGTGCCACTCTTCTCGACGCAACGTGACCTTCTCCGCATTGCGCGGCAGGCCGTAGTAGTCTGCGCCATAAAAACTGGCAAAGGCTTCGAGCTTGTCCAGCGCGCCCGCTGCCTCGAACACTTCGGCATACAGCTCGATGGCGGCATGCGCAGAGTAGCAGCCGGCGCAGCCGCAGGCGTTCTCCTTGGTGTGCTGCGCGTGCGGGGCGCTGTCGGTGCCGAGGAAGAATTTCTTACTGCCGCTGGTGGCGGCTTGCACCAGTGCCTGGCGGTGCGTCTCGCGCTTGAGGATGGGCAGGCAATAGTAGTGCGGGCGGATGCCGCCGACCAGCATGGCGTTGCGGTTGTAAAGCAGGTGCTGCGGCGTGAGTGTGGCGGCGATGGTGTCGGGTGCACTCGTCACAAACTGCGCGGCCTCCTTGGTGGTGATGTGCTCAAACACCACGCGCAGGCCGGGCAGATCTTGCAGCAACGGCTGCATGACGCGCTCGATGAACACAGCCTCGCGGTCGAAGATGTCGATGTCGGCGCTGGTGACTTCGCCGTGCACCAGCAGCGGCATGCCGCAACGCTGCATTTCCTCAAGAGCTGAATAAGTCTTGCGCAGGTCGGTGACGCCGGCATCGGAGTTGGTGGTGGCACCCGCCGGATAAAGCTTAACGGCGTGCACGATGCCGCTGGCTTTGGCTTTTTTGATTTCATCCGCAGAAGTATTGTCCGTGAGGTACAGCGTCATCAGCGGCTCGAACTGCATGCCTTTGGGGAGTGCGGCGAGGATGCGAGCGCGATATTCCTGGGCTTGCGCGGTGCTGGTGACCGGCGGCCTGAGGTTGGGCATGACGATGGCGCGGGCGAACTGGCGCGCGGTGTCGGGTAAGACAGATGCCATCAGCGCGTCGTCGCGCAGGTGCAGGTGCCAGTCGTCGGGGCGGGTGAGTTTGAGTTCCATAGTGGTCATTCTATCAATAAGGCCTTTTGTTTAAATGCGCGGGAATGACGGATAGGGATTTATTCCTGCTTTTTAATTTCCAGTGCGCGCTGGTACAGCTCGTTCTTGCCGGCCCCGGTAATCTGCACGGCCAGTTGCACCGCCTGCTTGAGCGGCAGCTCGGCCAGCAGGGTGGCCAGCACATGTTCGATCTCGGCGCTGAGCCCTTCTGCGCGCGCTGGTGCGGCAGATACCAGCACCACAAATTCGCCGCGCTGATGGTTGGGGTCGCTGTTCAGCCACGCCATCGCCTCACCCAGTTTGCAGCGGTGAATGCTCTCGAACAGCTTGGTCACTTCGCGCGCCAGGACGATTTCGCGATCACTGCCGAACACACTGTGCAGGTCGGCAACGCATTCGAGAATGCGGTGTGGCGCCTCGTAAAACACCAGGGTGTATGGCGCCTCTATCAATATCTGCAACTCGCGGCAGCGTGCGGCTGATTTATTCGGCAGGAAGCCGTAAAACAGGAAATGCGGCGTGGCGAAGCCTGCGGCGGAGAGCGCCGCCACGGCGGCGCTGGCGCCGGGAATGGGGATGACGCGAAAGCCCGCCGCGCGCACGGCCTCCACCAGCAGGGCGCCGGGGTCGCTGACCGCAGGTGTCCCTGCATCGCTCACCAGCGCCACGGCCTGGCCCTGTTGCAGCATGGCTACTACCTTCTCCGCCGCGCCGCGCTCGTTGTGCTGGTGCAGTGCCTGCAGGCGCTGCGCGGTAATGCCATAGTGGGTGAGCAGGTGCGAGGTGTTGCGCGTGTCTTCCGCCGCGATGACGTCGGCAGAGGTCAATATATCCAGCGCCCGCAGGCTGATATCACGCAAATTTCCAATCGGGGTGGCGACTACATATAATGCGCACTCTAATTTCAGTTTTTGACCGCTATGCAACGTTCTTCCTTCTGGCTTTTATTGTTGGTGGCACTATACGTTAGCGCTTGTGCCAGCGCTACCCGCGGCACGCCAGCCGCCGCACCGGCGGCACCTGTTGCGGCTGTGCCGGCTGTGGCCGCCCAGCCGCAAGCGACTCTCTCAGCACTTCCGCCCAGTTCGATTGAAATGAGTACGCTGCCTCCCGGTGCGTTGCCGCTGCCGACCGCCGACAACCCGGCGCCGCATATCGCGCTGCTGCTGCCGCTCAAGTCTCCCGCCTTTGCACGCGCGGCAGAAGCCGTTCAGCAAGGCTTCCTGGCGGCGGCCAGCAAGCAGCCAGGCCTGCCGGTACGCGTGTATGGCAGTTCGGACGACACCCGCGACATTATTTCTCTGTACCGGCAGGCGCTGGCCAACGGCGCGGTGGCCGTAGCCGGTCCGCTGACGCGCGATGGCGTGGCGATTCTGGCTGGCTACCAGGGAATTGCAGTGCCGACGCTTGCGCTCAACACCACCGAGGCCAAGCCCAGCACGTCTAAGTTGTTCTTTTACGGGCTGACCGCCGAAACCGAAGCGCGCCAGATTGCCCAGCAAGCGGCACGCGCCAAGTATCGCGACGCAACCATTATCAGCACCGGCTCGGCACTGTCCAAGCGCCTGGCTCTGGCTTTTGCCGAGGAATGGAAAAACCTGGGCGGCAATGTCACCGCCGAAGTGGTGTACAACAACAACCCTGCTGCGCTGGTCGATCTTCCCGTTGCACCGTGGCCACCCGGCATGTCACCGCCCGTACCCGCATCTGCGGTTTCTGCTGATGGCGAGCCCACTGTTATCAAGCGCCCCTTACCACCGCCGGTTGCACCCAGCAACGTTGCCTTCCTGGCTGCTGACAGTACCCAGGCGCGCCTAATACGCCCGTATTTCAACCCCAGCCTGCCTGTTTATGGCACTTCGCAGCTGTTCAACGGCAATGGCGATACGCTCACCAACTACGACCTCAACGACATTCGCTTCGTCGACATGCCGTGGCTGGTGCAGCCCGATCATCCTGCCGTGGTGTTCTACCCGCACGCCAATCCGCCGCTGGAAGCGGACATGGAGCGCCTGTATGCGCTCGGTGTCGACGCCCATCGCCTGCTGCATATCCTGCTGCAGAACGCACAACGCACGGCGCTGCCACTGGACGGGGTAACCGGGCGCATCCGCCTGAAGGATGCCAACACTTTCCAGCGTGAATCGGTTTCCGCCTTGTTCAGGCTGGGACGCGGCCTGACACCTGAAGCACTCACCGCCATCAACGCGGCCAAGGCCGCCGAGAAAGCGGCGGAGATCGCCGCGCGCAAGGCAGCCGAGAGCGCGAGTAGTAGCGTACCCACACCGACGCGATGAGCTCGGCGGGTGCGCAAGCCGAGCAACTGGCTGCGCAGTTTCTGCAACAGCACGGCTTGAAGCTGTTGCAGAGCAATTACCGCTGCCGTTTTGGCGAGATTGATCTGATCTGCCAGCACCATGACACCCTCGTTTTCGTGGAAGTACGATTGCGCAGCCACGCCGGCTTTGGCGGTGCCGCCGCCAGCATTGATGCACGCAAAAAGGCCAAGCTGGTACGCAGCGCACAACATTATCTGGCCGCACTCGCGCATATTCCGCCCTGCCGCTTCGATGCGATCCTGATGCAATCCACGGATATCCATGGCATTGAATGGGTCAAGAATGCTTTTGCCGTCTGATTTCGGTTAAAATCCGGCTTCACGCAACTGCCCGTATTTATCCATATGGACCTATCAGTCAGAATTCATAAACACTTTGAAGACAGCGCGCAGATCAAGCTGCAAAGCAAGGAAGCGCTCACCCAACCTATCGCCGATACCGCCCAGGCGATGGTTAATTGCCTGATGAATGACGGCAAGATTCTTGTCTGCGGCAATGGCGGCTCGGCTGCCGATGCACAGCATTTTTCTGCCGAACTGCTTAACCGCTTCGAAATGGAGCGCCCCGGCCTTGCTTGCGTGGCACTGACCACAGACAGCTCTGTGCTGACCTCGATCGCCAACGATTACGACTACAACCTGATTTTTTCCAAGCAGATACGTGCGCTCGGCCTGTCGGGCGATGTGCTGCTCGCCATTTCCACCAGCGGCAACTCCGCCAACGTGGTGGAGGCCATTCAGGCGGCCCATGAGCGCGACATGGTTGTCGTAGCGCTCACCGGTCGCGACGGCGGGAAAATGGGAACTCTGTTGCAGGACGGCGATATCCATATCTGCGTAAACACGCAAAGCACCGCACGCATTCAGGAAGTTCACTTACTGTCGTTGCATTGCATCTGCGATGGCATTGATCAATTGTTGCTCGGGGGAAACTGATGATTGCTCGTAGTCTGAATTTGCTGTTGCTGGCCACCGTGGTGGGTTTTTTGAGCGCCTGTGTTCCCGTAATCACCAAGGGAGATGACCGACGCACGACCGGTATCTACATTGAGGATGGCACGATAGAAGATACTGCCATGAGCCGCATCAAGGAAAAGTACAAGGATACGGTGCATGTGAACATCGCCAGTTACAACCGTATGGTGTTGGCTACCGGCGAGGTTCCCTCCGACACGGTAAAAGCGGATATCACCCGGATTATCGGCGGCGTGCAAAACGTCAAGGATATCAATAACGAACTGGTGATCGGCCCAATGGCCACCCTGTCTTCGCGCAGCGGCGACGCCATGATCACCGGCAGTGTCAAATCCCGCTTCAATGAAAGCAAAGACCGCATGCGCGCCGACCATGTAAAGGTGATCACCGAGAATGGCATTGTTTACCTGCTGGGCATGGTAACGCACAGTGAGTCTGAATTCGCCACCGAGATTGCCGCAACCACCAAGGACGTAAAAAAGGTTGTGCGCGTATTCGAGTATCTGGACTAAACAGTTTGTACCCCACCCCTGACTTTGAACACAAGATTTGCAGCCATGCGGATCTGGCTGCGCGTGTTGCGACGCTGCCGCGCCCGCTGGTATTTACCAATGGCTGTTTTGATGTGTTACATCGCGGCCATGTCACTTACCTTGCACAAGCTCGCGCACTGGGCGCTGCGCTGGTTCTCGGCGTAAACAGCGACGCCTCGGTCAAGCGCCAGGGCAAGGGAGATGACCGCCCGGTCAACCACGAGGACGACCGCATGGCGGTGTTGGCCGCACTGGGCGCGGTGGATCTGGTGGTTCTGTTCGATGCTGACACACCCATCGATCTGATTCTGGCCTGCCACCCGGATGTGCTGGTCAAAGGCGGCGACTGGACACCGGACAAAATAGTCGGCAGCAAGGAAGTGGTAGGCTGGGGCGGCACGGTGCACAGCATTCCCTTTCTGCACGAGCGCTCCACCACCGCGCTGCTCAAGAAAATCCGCGCCTCCTAATTTTCAGGTCGATTGCCATGACGACTCCAACCGAAATCACCCTGCACCAGCAATCCAGAGTTCTGGAAATTGCCTTCGACGATGGATCGAGCTTTCGCCTGCCATTCGAGTTCCTGCGCGTATTTTCTCCTTCTGCCGAAGTGCAGGGCCACGGCCCCGGGCAGGAAGTGCTGCAATTCGGCAAGAAGGACGTCAACCTGACTTCGGTCGAACCCGTGGGCAGCTATGCGCTCCAGCTCAACTTCGACGATGGTCACGACAGCGGCCTATATACCTGGGATAGGCTGTACAGCTTCGGCAAGAACCAGGATGCCATGTGGCAGGATTACCTGGCGCAACTCAAGGCGGCGGGCAAGGGCCGCTAACTGCTACACCCCAACTTGGAGCAAATGATGAGCAAAACGACTCATTTCGGTTTTGAAACTGTGGCCGAGAACGAAAAGGCCAAGCGCGTCGCGGGCGTGTTCACCTCGGTCGCCGGCAAGTACGACATCATGAACGACCTCATGTCCGTCGGCCTGCACCGCGTGTGGAAACACTTTGCAGTCAGCGTCAGCGGCGTGCGCACAGGTCAGCGCGTGCTGGACGTGGCGGGCGGCTCGGCTGATCTTTCGCGGCTGTTCCTGAAAGAGGTTGGCGAAAGCGGACAGGTCGTGCTCACCGACATCAACAACGCCATGCTGCGCGTGGGCCGCGACCGCCTGCTGGATGAAAGCATCGCCACCCCTGTCACGCAATGCGATGCCGAACACCTGCCCTTCCCTGACAACTACTTCGACTGCGTCAGCATCGCCTTCGGCCTGCGCAACGTCACCCACAAGGATGCCGCGCTACGCGAAATGAAGCGCGTGCTCAAGCCGGGCGGGCGCGTCATCGTGTTGGAATTCTCCAAGGTCGCCAAGCCGCTGGAGAAAGCTTACGACTTCTACTCGTTCAAGCTGCTGCCCAAGATGGGCGAGCTCATCGCCGGCGACGCCGACAGCTACCGCTACTTAGCCGAATCCATCCGCATGCACCCGGGACAGGAAGAATTGAAGCAGATGATGGAAGAAGCCGGGCTGGAACGCGTCGAATACTTCAACATGACGGGCGGGGTGGTGGCGGTGCATCGGGGGTATAAGCTGTAAGCGCCAAGCCATCTACTTTATTAACTCTCGGGGAAAGTGATGTCGAGTCTTAGACAATATTTCGACACGGATTTTGACTACGCGCTGCGAGTAAATTTCACTTTCCCAGCAGCAACCCTTCCATGTGTTGCCGCTCTCCTTTATGACGCAAATGCAGAAGCTGCCTTCCTTTCCTTCTATTTTGAAGATGCAACTCTTCGACCCGAGCAGTTTGTTTCATTCTTAGAGCCAATTAAGTACGGATCAATGCAGCTGTCGCTCCAAGGTGGAATTGTGTTGCCTGCCGCACGAGTTTTCCAAGGCGCATTGCGAATCCACAATGAGAACCCTTTCAAGGTCGAGTACCAGTTCTTTGGTGACCCATCTTGGCATGACTTGCTTGCCACCGCCCCAACCCGCCGGATCTTTATTTATGCCGAGACAGCACTAACAGCAGAAGAAATTTGCAATTTACAAGCGTCCGCCAAAAACTTGGGACATGAACTACAGTTTAGGGACGCAGCCTATGCAAAAGAACGGACATTGCGTGAAAAGCCACTAGCTTTTATTAGCCACGACTCCAGAGATAAAGAAGCAATTGCTCGACCAATTGCGCTCAATCTTCAGAGAAAAATCTGCCCCGTTTGGTACGATGAATTCTCTTTGTCACTTGGAGATAATCTTCGCGAGAAGATCGAGCGTGGCCTTCGTGAGTGCAAGAAGTGCGTGCTAATCCTAAGTCCAAATTTCTTAAGCAATCGTGGCTGGGGAAAGAAAGAATTCGAATCAATATTTACACGTGAAATTTTGGAAGATGCTCGCCTTGTTCTGCCAGTTTGGTGTGGTGTTAGCAGACAAGACATCTTTAACTACAGCCCATCTCTGCTGAACGTAAAAGGTGTCGATTGGAATATGCTCGGCGAAGAAGAGGTGTGCAGGCAAATATATCTTGCCGTCAGCAATGCAACTTCTTCCACGTAGGATAGACAGGGCAAGAACCCCTTCTTGTCACTTGCACCCCGCCCCCGTTTGCGCGATGATGCGCATCACATTTGCAATGCACGAGGTATTCCCATGAAAACCGCCACCATGCCGCCGCTGCGCGTGCAGCCCGAACTGCGCCAAGCTGCCGAGGAGATGTTGCGTCCCGGCGAGACGCTTTCGGCATTCGTCGAGGAATCGCTGCGCCGCAACGTGGAGCGGCGCCGAGCGCAGCAGGAGTTCATCGCGCGCGGGCTGGCTTCGCGTGATGCCGCGAAGGAAAGCGGAGAATACGTTTCGGCCAAAAAAGTATTGAGCAAGCTGAGCGCAAAGCTGAAGAAGGCACAACAAGCTGCGAAATGAGTTATCGCATCCGTTTTACCCTGCGGGCAGAGGATGATTTACTGCGCTTGTTCGATTTCCTGCTGGGGCAGGATGTCGCCGCCGCCGCGCTGGCCGAAAGCGCCCTATACAAAGGCATTGAGGCGCTGGAACTGTTTCCCTTTTCCTGCCGCAAGGCGGATGCCGAGTCCGACAACCCGTTCCTGCGGGAACTGATCATCCCGTTCGGAACCGCTGGCTATGTCGTCCTGTTCGAGATTGAGAATCATAAGACCGTGACGATACTGGCGGTGCGCCACCAGCGCGAAGACGATTATCTTTAACCTGACTATATCTGGAGAATCATGAGCAGCTTACCGAAATGCCCAAAATGCAATTCCGAATACACCTACGAAGACGGCAACATGTACGTGTGCCCGGAGTGCGCGCATGAATGGAGTAAAGACGCCGCACCGGAAAGCGCGGAGGTGAAGCGCGTGATCAAGGATGCCTCCGGCAATGTGCTGAACGACGGCGACAGCATCACGGTGATCAAGGATCTGAAGGTCAAGGGTTCGTCATTGGTGGTCAAGGTGGGCACCAAGGTGAAGAACATCCGCCTGGTCGAGGGCGACCACGACATCGACTGCAAGATCGATGGTATCGGCGCGATGTCGTTAAAATCGGAGTTTGTAAGAAAAGCATGATTAAAAACAGCTCATGGTTCGACATGCTCACCATGAACGTGGTGGTAGTTGCCTTGGTGCTGGCAGCGCAAGGTGCGCTTGCCGCCGATGTGTTGCCGCGCCCCGATCACATCGTCGTCGTGATGGAAGAAAACCAGCCCTACAGCAAGATCATCGGCAACCGCGACACGCCTTACATCAATGCACTGGCAAAGCGCGGCGTGCTATTTACTCATTCCTATGGCGTCACCCATCCCAGCCAGCCGAATTACCTGGCACTTTTCTCCGGCAGCACGCACGGCATCGGCAGCAATGCTTGTCCGCTGGAGTTGAAAGGCGAGAATCTTGCCAGCGCGTTGATCGCTCAGGGCCTGAGCTTCGCCAGTTACGCCGAATCCATGCCGGAAGCGGGCTTTGAGGGTTGCATCTATGGATCTTACATGCGCAAACACAATCCGGCGGCGAACTGGAAAGAGCTGGCTGCGTTCAACCGGCCGTTCCCTGCATTTCCGCAAGACTTCAACCAACTGCCGACCGTTGCACTGGTGATACCCGATCAGCGCCACGACATGCACGATGGCAGCATCGCGCAAGGAGATGACTGGCTTGCGCAAAACATCGGGCAATACGCGCAATGGGCGATGAGTCACAACAGTCTGCTGATCGTCACCTGGGATGAGGACGATGGCAGCGGAGACAATCAGGTCGCCACGATCTTTGCGGGTGCGATGATCAAACCCGGTCGCTCTGCACAGCGCGTCAACCACTACACGGTTCTGCGCACGATCTCCGCGATGTACGGCCTGCCCACTCTGGGCGAAAGCGCGCAGCAGCTTCCGATCAGCGGCGTCTGGCTTTCCTCGGGCAAAAAACATTAGCCACGATTTGCAGCCCTTGCGTCCCGCTTTGAACATCGCCCTCTCTCCCTACTCTCCACCCACAGGCGTTTTGCAGCTGATCCATGCCGGTGAATCTCTATTGGTGGTGAACAAACCTGCCGGGCTGCTGGCGGTGCCGGGGCGCGGGGAAGACAAACAGGACTGTCTGGCATTGCGGGTGCAGCAGAAATTTGCCGATGCCTTGGTGGTGCATCGCCTCGATATGTCGACCTCAGGCTTGATGCTGTTCGCGCGTGACAGCGAGATGCAGCGCACTTTATCCAGGCTGTTCCGCGAACGCCTGGTGGAGAAGCGCTATGTGGCGGTGGTTGCGGGCAAGCTTGATGCTGGAGGCGAGATCAACCTGCCCGTCGCCGCCGACTGGCCGAACCGCCCGCTACGCAAGATCGATCACGCTACCGGCAAGCCAGCACTCACACGCTATCGCCTGGTTGCGTATGACCCCGCCGCCGACTGTAGCCGTGTGGAGCTGGAACCGGTCACCGGGCGCACACATCAGTTGCGGCTACACATGGCGAGCATAGGCCACCCGATTCTGGGCGATGAACTGTACGGCAAGGCCGCTTGCCGTACAGCGCGCCTGTTGCTGCACGCGAGCCGGCTGGATTTTGCCCATCCCCATGGAGGTGCGCTATTGCAATTTGCCAGCACGCCCCCATTTTGATTTCCGCGCTGGTATGGCCTGGTCACGCATGCAATAGAATCCGCCGTAGCCCGTGTCTTTGCTATACTCACGCCCACTTTGTTTAACCCAAGATTATGAGGAATACATGAAACGTTTTTTGTCGCTGTTAACCGTTACCCTTGCCAGCTTGACTCTCCTTGCCGCGAATGCTGAAGCCGCACGTTTTGGCGGTGGCAGCAGCATAGGCAAGCAGCGCAGCATGACCACGCAGCCAGCCCCGAAGGCTCCTGCTGCTGCTCCGGCACCTACAACCGCTCCTGCTGCTGCACCTGCGGCCGGCAATAAATGGCTGGGACCTCTGGCTGGCTTGGCTATTGGCGCCGGCCTGGGCGCCTTGTTTATGGGCGGCGGCATGGGTGGCATGGGTGGCGCCATGGGCAGTATTCTGATGATGGTTGCGCTCGCCGCACTGGTGATGTTCGCCATCTCCATGTTCCGCAAGAAACAGCAGCCTGCGATGCAGTACGCCGGCCAGGGTGCGCCTTATGCGCAGCCTGAAGCACAGCAATACACCGGCTCTGCCTCTCCTGTCGCAGCCCCTGTTGCCAGCAATATTCCTGCGGACTTCCCCGTTGAAGCCTTTCTGCGTAGCGCCAAGATGTCTTTCATCCGCCTGCAGGCCGCCAATGACCGCAAGGATCTGAGCGATGTGCGCGAGTACACCACGCCGGAGATGTACGCCGAAGTTTCCATGCAGTTCCAGGAACGCGGCAACATAGCGCAAACAACCGAGGTCGTGAGCATCAATACCGAATTGCTGGAAGTCGTTAATGAGAACGATCACGCTATCGCCAGTGTGCGCATGAGCGGCCAGTTGCGCGAGAACAACGGCGCGCCGGAAAACTTCGACGAAGTATGGCATGTGCAGAAGGATTTGAAAGACAGCAAGGCGGTTTGGCTGTTGTCCGGTATCCAGCAGATTTCCTGAGCATGCTCCAGCTGCCAGCCTCCGCACTGAACCATCTGCTCAGCCAGAGCGGCTGGGCGTTGCAGCGGCTGGCTCGATTTGCAGGGAAAACGGCGCGGTTTAATATCGCGCCGTTTTCTTTTGGCTACACCATACAGGCCGACGGGACCGTGCTTAATGCCGCCAAGGATGCCAGTGCGGATGCCAGCTGCAATATTGCGCCCAGCTTGTTGCCGCGTCTGGCACTGCACGATGAAGCTGCGTTTGCGCAGATTCAAAGCACGGGGGATGCCGCCCTGCTCGCCGAAATTTTTTACCTGAGCAGGAATCTGCGCTGGGATGTGGCGGAGGATCTGAGTCGCATTACCGGTGATGTGGCGGCTGAACGCCTGGTGCAGCGTGCCCGTGCACAGCAGCAACAGCTGCGCGACAGCTCGTTGAATTTCACCCAGGCGCTGGCTGAATACTGGACAGAGGAACAGCCCTTGCTGGCGAAGCCCGCGCATATTGCCAGCTTTGTCAGCCAGGTCGACAAGCTGCGCGATGACGTGGCACGTCTGGAACTACGCCTTAACCGTTTATCCAAAAAGTGAATCCATGCTGCGCCTGTTACGCCTGATTAAAATCATTTTCATCGTGCTGCGCTTCGGCCTGGACGAGTTTCTGCTGGCGCATGCGCGCACACGCTGGCTGCTGCTGCCGCTTAGGATGGTGCTGTTTACCCGCGACACCTCTGCCCCGCGTGCCGTACGCCTGCGTCTGGCACTGGAAAGCTTGGGGCCGCTGTTCGTCAAATTCGGCCAGATGCTTTCAACCCGGCGCGATTTGATTCCTAGCGATATTGCCGATGAGCTGGCCAAATTGCAGGATCAGGTGCCGCCCTTCCCATCCGCGCAAGCGGTGGCATTGCTGGAAGCGGTTTATCAGAAGAAGCTCGATCAGGTCTTCAGCAGCTTCGATTCCATCCCTGTCGCCAGCGCTTCCGTGGCGCAGGTGCATTTCGCGGTGCTGCCTGACGGGCGCGAAGTCGCCGTGAAGATTTTGCGCCCGGGCATAGAGCACACCATCGCGCACGATATCGCCCTGCTCGATGTGGGTGCGTCGCTGCTCGAAAAATGGTGGGAAGATGGCAAGCGCCTGAAGCCGAAGCTGGTGGTCGCCGAGTTCAACAAGTACCTGCACGACGAGCTCGATTTGATGCGCGAAGCCGCCAGCGCCAGCCAGCTGAAACGCAATTTTTCCACCTCACCCTTGCTGCTAGTGCCGGAAATGTATTGGGACTGGTGTTCCAGCACGGTGATGGTGATGGAACGCATGAGCGGCATCCCGATCAGCCAGATCGATGCACTGCGCGCTGCAAACATCGATCTTTCGCGGCTGGCCTCGAATGGCGTGGAAATTTTCTACACCCAGGTATTCCGCGACGGTTTTTTCCATGCCGACATGCACCCGGGAAACATCATGGTGGCGGCTGACGGCCGCTATGTTGCACTGGATTTCGGCATCATGGGCACGCTCACCGATAGCGACAAACATTACCTCGCGCAAAACTTTATTGCCTTTTTCCAGCGCGACTATAAGCGTGTGGCTGAAGTGCATATCGAGTCCGGCTGGGCGCCTGCGGATACCCGTGTAGATGAGCTGGAAGCCGCCATCCGCTCGGTGTGCGAGCCGATTTTCGACAAGCCATTGCGCGAGGTCTCCTTCGGCCGCGTACTGTTGCGTCTGTTCCAGACCTCGCGCCGCTTCGGCATCGAGATCCAGCCGCAGCTGGTGCTGCTGCAGAAAACCTTGCTCAATATCGAGGGACTGGGGCTGCAACTCGACCCTGAGCTGGATTTGTGGAAAACCGCCAAACCCTGGCTGGAGCGCTGGATGAGCGAACAAATAGGCTGGCGCGGCTTCCTCAAGGCGCTCAAAGCTGAGGCACCCAACTACGCCACCTGGTTGCCCCAGTTGCCGCGCCTGATTCACCAGCAGCTAAGCCGCCAATCCGGTGCACAGATAGAGATCGTGCTGCAGGAATTGCTTGCCCAGCAAAAGCGCAGGAATCAGATATTGCTGTTGGGTGTTGGGCTGATGCTGATTGTTGCGGCTAGTGCCGCTTTGCTCGCCGCAAGGTTCCTGTTCCAGGCCGCTTAGCCAGCAGGCTTACGTTTCTTTGCGTTCGTCAAAGAAGCCGCTTTTGACCAACTCTATCGTCAGCGCCATGTAGTCCGCCGCACCGGGGCTATGAGGCGCAAAGGCAAACACGTCAAGCCCGTGCATCGGGCTGGTGGCAAGCGCCACATTTTCCCCGATGCGGGTGTTGCATACCAGGCTGCCGTACCTATCCCTGAGTTTGTCGTAGATGTCATAGGCCAGTTTGCGCCTGGAATCAAAACGGGTGACAACAATGCGGCGCTCGAACTTTCTGTTCATCCTTTTTTCCAGTACATTGAGCGCGGAATCGAGGCGGTGCACGCCTTGCAGCGAGAGATAATCGGCAGATACGGGAATCAGCACACGGTCGGCAGCAATCAGCGCATTCAGCGTCAGCACGCTGAGCATGGGACAGCAATCAATCAGAATGGGTGCACCAGTGAGCGCCAGCTCTTCTTTCAGGCCCTGTTTCAACAGGTTTGCAACATTCGGGTCGCCGCCGTACAGGGCGTCAATCTTGGACAGCGCCAGTGAAGACGCAACGATCTGCCAGCCTGCCGGGGTGTCGCGCAACAATTTGGCGAGCGGCGTTTTGTGCTCGAAGAATTCCGCCATATTAAGATTGGCGGAATCATCTCTTTTCAGCCCGCAAGCAAGAGTGAGGTGACCTTGCGGATCCATATCCAGGGCAATAGGGTGACGCTTTGCTTTGGCCAGTGCGGCTGCAACATTGAGACAGGTAGTGGTTTTGCCCACTCCCCCTTTTTGATTGAATACGGCGATAGTCGCCATCTAGTTTGCCCTCGAGTGTCGGGCTGATGCAAGCAAATACAGCATGCACCGGTGTTCGACCGGAAGCCATGCCGCTGTGCAATTGCTAGTGATTAGCACGGAGCCTTCGCACACACTCCTGATTCCAGCCCTTTGAGATTACTCAACGGTGACAGATTTGGCCAGATTCCGGGGTTTATCTACATCAGTTCCCTTTTGCAATGCCACGTAATATGCCAGCAGCTGCAAAGGGATGGTGTGCAGAATAGGGCTTAGAAAGCCCGCGTGTTCCGGCATTTGCATGACATGCACGCCTTCGCTGGACTGGAAGCGCGTGTTGGCATCGGCAAACACGTATAGCTCGCCGCCGCGCGCGCGCACTTCCTGCAAGTTGGATTTGAGTTTCTCCAGCAATACGTCGTTGGGTGCCACGGCAACGACCGGCATATCCTTGTCTACCAGTGCCAGCGGGCCATGCTTCAGCTCTCCTGCTGGATAGGCTTCGGCGTGTATATAGGATATTTCCTTGAGCTTTAGCGCGCCTTCCAGGGCGATCGGATAGTGCAGCCCGCGTCCCAAGAATAGTGCGTTGTGTTTGTTCGCGAAGTTTTCTGCGAGCTTGGCAATGGCCGGTTCCAGTTTCAAAACGGCTTGCACCGCGCTGGGAAGATGGCGCAAATCGTGCAGATGCTTTTGCTCTTGTTCCGCGTTCAGCTTGCCGCGCTGTTTGGCCAGCACCAGAGTGAGCAGGAAGAGTCCCGCCAATTGGGTGGTGAAAGCCTTGGTCGAGGCTACACCGATCTCCGGGCCTGCGCGGGTGAGCAGGCGCAATTTGGACTGGCGGATAATCGCGCTTTCCGGAACGTTGCAGATAGCCAGGGTATACAGGTGGCCCGTGGCTTTGGCGTGATTAAGCGCAGCCAGTGTGTCGGCTGTTTCGCCCGACTGTGAAATGGTTACCACCAGAGTCTTGGGGTTCGCCACACTGGTGCGGTAACGGTATTCGCTGGCGATTTCCACGGTGCAGGGTATACCGGCAATTTCTTCCAGCCAGTAGCGCGCCACCATGCCGGCGTGGTGGCTGGTTCCGCAAGCCAGAATCAGTATGCTGTCTATCTGGGTAAATGCTGCCGCCGCTTCTGCGCCGAAGATGCCTGGAATCAACGACTGGCTGTTGCACACCGCTTCCAGTGTGTTTGCGAGCGCTTGTGGCTGTTCGTGAATTTCTTTCTGCATGTAGTGCTGATACTCGCCCAGCTCTACACTTTCATTATTGAGCTCGCTGGTGTGGACGGTGCGCTGTACAGATTTACCATGCGCATCAAATACGCGGTAACCACTCAGGCTGATTTCGGCTACATCGCCCTCTTCCAGATACACCATTCTTTTGGTGACAGCAAGCAATGCCGACATATCGGAGGCAATGAAGTATTCCCCATCACCCACGCCCAGCAACAAGGGACTGCCCTTGCGTGCACATATCAGCTGCCCCGGATTATCCGCTGCCAGCACGCCGATGGCGTAAGCACCCACCAGCTCGGCCAAGGTGGCTTGGGTTGCTGCCAGCAAAGTGCTCCCCTTGGTATAGTGGCTGTGTATCAGGTGTGCGATAACCTCTGTGTCCGTATCAGAAGTGAAGCTGTAGCCCTGCGCCGTCAGCCTTGTGCGCAGCTCTTCATAATTTTCGATAATGCCATTGTGCACAACGGCAATCAGGTCGCCGCTTAGATGCGGGTGAGCGTTGCGCTCACTGGGTACGCCATGGGTGGCCCAGCGTGT
This sequence comes from Nitrosomonadales bacterium, assembly GCA_025408405.1. GTDB lineage: Bacteria > Pseudomonadota > Gammaproteobacteria > Burkholderiales > Gallionellaceae > 39-52-133. The sequence continues at coordinate 34,098 of JANYJE010000013.1, forward strand.
ATGCGCTATGCCCAGATGGCCGCTGGTATTTGCGCTTCTCTGGCTGAGTTCGGCAACGCGGCCTGTGCTGCGTACGCGCTGCAATTTCTTCTGGTCAACCACGACCAGCCCGGCTGAATCGTAGCCGCGATACTCAAGCCTCTGCAAACCCTGCAACAGGATGGGCACTACATTTCGCTGCGCAACCGCGCCAACAATACCGCACATGGTTAATTCCGTGAGTCGATGGGAGGTGCGAATTGTACCAAGATCATGCTGCACATCCCAAACTGATTACTTCTTTTTTAGCGGTCGCTGCCACCCAGCCACGGTCAATTGTTTTGCGCGTGACAGCGTCAGAGTATCTTCTGGCGCATTCTTCGTAATGGTAGATCCTGCCCCTATCGTTGCCCCGCGGCTGATAGTGACCGGTGCAACCAATTGCGTATCTGAACCGATGAAAACATCGTCCTCGATGATGGTTCGATGCTTGTTCACGCCATCGTAATTGCAGGTGATCGTGCCTGCTCCTATGTTCACACGGCTCCCAACACTGCTGTCGCCGATGTAGCTGAGGTGATTGGCCTTGCTGTGATCGGCAATTTCGCTGTTCTTGATCTCGACAAAATTACCTATGTGCACGTCTGTGTGCAGTTTGCTGCCAGGGCGCAAACGCGCATAGGGCCCGATGCGGCAGTTAACACCAATTTCGGATTGTTCAATATGGCTGTAAGGCGCGATCTGGGTTGAGGCTGCCACACTGCTGTTGCGAATAATGCTGTAAGCACCTATTCTGACGTTGTTGCCCAGATGTACCTCGCCCTCGAATATGCAACCGACATCAATTTCTACATCGCGCCCGCACACCAGCTTGCCGCGCACATCAATACGCGCAGGATCGGCCAGCGTGACGCCCTGCAATAGCAGATGCCTGGCTTGTTCCTGTTGCCACATTCGCTCCAGCTCAGCCAGTTGCAGCTTGCTGTTGATTCCAAATACCTCCCAGTCATGCGCGGGTTGTGCCGTATTCACGTCTACGCCTTGCGCAACTGCCATGGCTACGATGTCGGTCAGGTAATACTCGCGCTGCTTGTTATCGTTGCGCAGTTGGCTCAGCCACTGGCGTAACAATTGCGTGGGTGCCGCCAGAATGCCGGTGTTTACTTCCTTGATGTCGCGTTGCGCTGCTGTGGCATCTTTTTCTTCTACAATGCTGATGACCTTGCCGGCTTTATCCCGCTCGATGCGACCATAGCCCGTGGGGTGTTCCAGGCGCTGGGTAAGCAAGGTGAGAGCGTCGGGGGTTTGCAGCAACTGCTTGAGCGTGGCGTGTTGTATCAGTGGCACATCGCCGTACAGCACCAGTGTGACGCTGTCGTCTGCCAATAGCGGCAATGCCTGCTGTACAGCGTGCCCCGTCCCCAGTTGGGGTTCCTGCAGCACAAAGCTGCTATTGTAATTCGCCATCGCAGCCGGAACTGCATCACCACCATGCCCATATACCACGCAGATCTGCACAGGCGCCAGGACTGCCGCGGTTTCCAGCACATGCTGTAGCAGTGGTTGGCCGGCAAGTGCGTGCAGCACTTTGGGCTTGTCGGAATGCATGCGCGTGCCCTTGCCCGCTGCGAGAATAACAATATTTAACCTGATCATGGCGTCTGCTTGTTACGAGATGGTAGATTATAAACAAAGAAAGCGGCCTAAGCCGCTTTCTCTGATCTGCCCAGTACTACCTTTAGCTTAGTGCGGATGAGACTTGCGTAGCTTGGAAATTGCCTGCAATTGCGCAATTGCTTCAGCCAGTTCTGCCTGAGCCGCTGCATAATCAATGTCGGCAGTGCGATTTTTCATTGCTTCTTCAGCAGCGCGCTTGGCTTCAATGGCACGAGCTTCGTCCAGATCAGCACCACGAATTGCAGTGTCTGCGAGTATGGTCACTACGTGTGGTTGCACTTCCAGCATGCCACCAGAAACGTAGATCAGCTCCTCACTCTGATCCGGCAATTTGATGCGCACTGATCCGGGCTTGATGCGAGTGAGCAACGGAGCATGGCGAGGATAAATCCCCAGCTCGCCCATCTCACCCGGAACGACCACAACTTCGGCCATTCCCGAGAACATGGATTGCTCTGCACTCACTACGTCTACTTGTACGGTCATTGCCATATCAATACCCTAATTAAAGCGACTTGGCTTTTTCAATGGCCTCATCTATGGTGCCTACCATGTAGAAAGCTTGTTCTGGGAGGTGATCATAGTCACCGTTAACGATACCCTTGAAGCCTTTGATGGTTTCTTTCAGGGTCACGTATTTGCCAGGGCTACCGGTAAACACTTCAGCTACGTGGAACGGCTGAGACAGGAAGCGCTGAATCTTACGGGCACGTGCCACAGCCAGCTTGTCTTCAGGCGCCAATTCATCCATACCCAGAATGGCGATAATGTCGCGCAGTTCCTTGTAGCGCTGCAGAGTCTGCTGTACGCCACGAGCAACGCTGTAATGCTCTTCGCCCACAACCAGCGGATCCAGTTGACGAGAAGACGAGTCCAGAGGATCTACGGCAGGGTAAATACCCAACGATGCAATATCACGTGACAACACAACAGTAGAGTCAAGGTGCAAGAAGGTTGTCGCTGGAGATGGGTCAGTCAAGTCGTCCGCAGGTACGTATACGGCCTGGATGGAAGTAATCGAGCCAACCTTGGTTGAAGTAATACGCTCTTGCAGACGGCCCATTTCTTCAGCCAGCGTAGGTTGGTAACCTACCGCTGACGGCATACGACCCAGCAGCGCTGAAACTTCAGTTCCGGCCAGTGTGTAACGGTAAATGTTGTCAACGAAGAACAGGATGTCACGGCCTTCGTCACGGAATTTTTCAGCCATGGTCAGACCGGACAGCGCAACGCGCAGACGGTTACCGGGCGGCTCGTTCATCTGGCCGAACACCATCGCTACCTTGTCGAGAACGTTAGAGTCTTTCATCTCGTGGTAGAAGTCGTTACCTTCACGGGTACGCTCACCAACACCCGCAAACACCGACAAACCGGCGTGCTGCTTGGCGATATTGTTGATCAGTTCCATCATGTTAACGGTCTTGCCCACACCCGCACCGCCGAACAGACCTACCTTACCACCCTTGGCAAACGGGCACACCAGGTCAATAACCTTGATGCCTGTTTCCAGCAGATCGATTGAGGGCGACAGTTCGTCAAATTTTGGCGCTTTCTGATGAATTGAGCGGCGCTCATCACATTTCACTTCGCCTGCATCATCGATGGGGCGGCCCAGAACGTCCATGATACGGCCCAGCGTACCTGCGCCAACTGGCACAGTAATCTGTGAACCCGTATTATTTACCGTCATACCGCGGCGCAAGCCGTCAGAAGAACCCATGGCAATGGTACGCACAACGCCGTCACCAATTTGCTGCTGAACTTCCAAGGTCAGGTCTTTTTCTGCAACAGAAGTTGCATCAGCCACCACCTTCAACGCGTCGTATACCTTAGGCATCTGGTCACGTGGAAACTCCACGTCAACAACCGCACCGATACACTGAACAATCTTGCCTTGACTCATTTTAAGATTCCCCACTTTATATATTGATTCTGTACACTCAGTCACCAACTCTTATCGTGTGCCTTAGTTAACTGCTGCTGCACCACCGACAATTTCGGAAATTTCTTTAGTAATCGCTGCCTGACGTGCTTTGTTGTAAACCAGCTTGAGTTCGCCAATAACCGTTTTAGCGTTATCGGAGGCGGCCTTCATCGCTACCATGCGTGAGCTTTGCTCTGAAGCCTGATTCTCAGTTACTGCGGAATATACCAGCGACTCGATATAGCGCATTAGCAGCTGATCCACCACAACCTTCGCATCGGGCTCGTAAATATAATCCCACGAAGCTTCTCTCTTTTCAGCCATTGCCTCACCCGAGAGCGGCAGCAATTGCTCAAACACCGGCTCCTGCTTCATGGTGTTTACGAAGTGGTTATAACTCAGGTAAATTGCATCTACCTCGCCGACCACATAGGCATCCAGCATGACTTTCACCGCACCAATCAAATTTTCAATGTGCGGCGTATCACCCAGTCCGGTTAAGTGTGACTGTATGCGCGCACCGACTCGGGTCATGAAGCTGAAACCCTTATTGCCAATCGGGCTAACCCGGATACCTGCACCCGAACCTTCAAATTCCTTCATGCGATTTACCACCAGTCGCAAGACGTTGGTGTTCAAGCCACCGCACAATCCTTTATCCGAGGTAATCAGAATCACTCCAACATTCTTAACGCTTTCGCGTTTAACCAGGAATGGATGCTTGTACTCCGGGTTAGCGTGTGCCAAGTGTGCTGCTACCTGACGGATTCTCTCTGCATAGGGACGGGCTGCACGCATACGTTCCTGCGCTTTGCGCATTTTTGCTGCCGCAACCATTTCCATGGCGCGCGTAATCTTGCGCGTATTTTCAACGCTCTTGATTTTCGTGCGTATCTCTTTGCTGCCAGCCATGATTAAACTCCCGCTTAGTAAACTGCGGTGGACTTGAAGGTTTCGATTGCTGCAGACAATTTCTTCTCATTGTCCGCGCTCAAATCCTTGGTCGTATTAATTGCATCAATCAGGTCGGCATGCTTGGACTTGATGTGCGCATGCACAGCGGACTCAAACGCCAACGCTTTCTTAACTTCAACGTCGTCGAAATATCCCTTGTTTACGCAGAACAGGGTGACTGCCATTTCTGCAACAGACAATGGAGCGTACTGCAATTGCTTCATCAATTCTGTTACCAGGCGACCACGCTCCAGCTGCTTGCGGGTTGCCTCATCGAGATCAGATGCAAACTGAGCAAACGCTGCCAGTTCGCGATACTGCGCCAGCGCCAGACGCACACCACCACCGAGCTTCTTGATGACCTTGGTTTGCGCCGCACCACCTACGCGAGATACCGAAACACCGGCATTGATCGCCGGGCGGATACCCGCGTTAAACAAGTCTGTCTCAAGGAAGATCTGACCGTCGGTAATCGAAATAACGTTAGTTGGAACGAATGCTGATACGTCGCCAGCTGCGGTTTCAATGATAGGCAGTGCTGTTAGCGAGCCGGTCTTGCCCTTCACCGCACCTTTGGTAAATGCCTCTACGTATTCAGCGCTTACTCGAGCGGCGCGCTCCAGCAAACGTGAGTGCAGGTAGAACACATCACCAGGGTAAGCTTCACGACCAGGCGGGCGACGCAGCAACAGGGAGATTTGACGGTATGCCCAAGCTTGCTTGGTCAGGTCATCATAAACAATCAGCGCATCTTCACCGCGATCGCGGAAATATTCACCCATTGTGCAACCAGCATATGGAGCAAGGAATTGCATTGCAGCGGAGTCTGAAGCTGTGGCAGCAACCACGATGGTGTAGCCCATCGCGCCGTGCTCTTCAAGCTTGCGCACCACGTTAGCAACGGTCGAAGCTTTCTGACCGATCGCCACGTAGACGCAGGTCATGCCCTGACCCTTTTGGTTGATAATGGCGTCCACCGCAACAGCCGTCTTACCAGTTTGGCGGTCGCCGATAATCAACTCGCGCTGACCACGGCCAATAGGCACCATGGAGTCAACTGACTTCAAGCCCGTTTGCACCGGCTGGTCTACAGATTTACGCTCAATAACGCCGGGAGCAACTTTTTCAATCTTGTCCGTCATCTTGGCGTTAATAGGACCTTTACCATCGATTGGCTGGCCCAGTGCGTTAACTACGCGACCGCGCAATTCAGGACCTACTGGCACTTCAAGAATGCGGCCCGTACATTTAACTGTATCGCCTTCGCTGATATGCTCGTATTCACCCAGCACAACAGCACCGACTGAATCACGCTCAAGGTTCAGCGCCAGTCCAAATGTGTTGCCAGGAAACTCCAGCATTTCGCCCTGCATTACATCAGACAGTCCGTGTATACGCACGATACCATCGGTCACGCTAACCACAGTGCCTTCGGTGCGCGCTTCTGTCAGCGCCTCGAAATTCTCAATGCGGCTGCGAATCAAATTACTAATTTCAGAAGGGTTGAGCTTCATCTGCTTTTCCTTAATTTCGATAAATCTGTTATCAAGCCAGCGCGTTGGCCAGTTCGGACAGGTGGGTACGAGCGGAGCCGTCGATAACCTTGTCACCGGCGCGTATCACTATCCCGCCCAGCAATTTTTGGTCAGTTTCGCAGTTAAGCCGAATTTCACGACCTAATCGTTTCTTCATCGCCGCAGTAATTTTTTGCTTCTGTGTGTCATTCAAATCAAATGCAGAAGTCACTACAACATCTACACTTTTTTCAGCTTCTGCACGCATCACTTCAAATATAGCCGCAATTTCTGGCAGCAGAATTAAGCGCTGGGCTTCAACCAGCAACTTGATAAAGTTGGCCGTCGACTTGCTCAACTTGTCTCCACCGCACAAAGAGAGCATCAAGCCTTGCAACTGACTCCTTGCCACACGAGGGCTTGTTATGAGTGCACGAACCTGCACATTTTCAACCGCGTTAACAGCTGACTGCAGCACGTCCGACCAGCTTTTCAATTCGTTGTTCTTGCGTGCCTCATCAAACGCAGCTAAAGCATAAGGGCGTGCAACTGTGATGGCTTCAGACATAGCGATTAAATTTCCGCGACTAATTTTTCAAGCAGATCGTTGTGTGCCTTAGCATCAATTTCGCGACCCAGAATTTTTCCAGCACCTGCCAGCGCAACGGCAGAAACTTGCGTGCGCAACTGCTCTTTTGCACGGAAGACTTCCTGCTCAATTTCCGCTTTGGCCGCAACAACAATACGCTCACTCTCAGCGTGAGCCTGGATTTTAGCGGCTTCAACAATTTCGCTGGCACGTTTGTCGCTCAACGCAATAATTTCTGCTGCTTTTTCCTTGGCTTCACGGATGAAATCTGCTGAACGATGTGCCGCCAATTCCAGATCGTGCTTGCCGCGTTCAGCCGCTGCCAATCCGTCAGCAATCTGCTTCTTGCGTGCTTCCAGTGCCGCCATGATAGGCGGCCATACAAACTTCATGCAGAACCATACGAACATGGCGAACATGATCGTCTGGCCGAGAAGGGTCGCATTAATGTTCATGCAAAGACCTTTACTTGTTTATTTTAAGAAAGCTTGCGCTTTAATTATTTGGCTACAGCAAACAGCACGTACATTGCCAAACCAACTGCAATCATAGGCACCGCGTCAACCAGGCCCATAACAACGAAGAATTGCGTACGCAGCATTGGAATCAGCTCAGGCTGGCGTGCAGCGCCCTCCAAGAAGCGGCCACCAAGAATACCGATACCAATGGATGCACCAAGTGCACCAAGACCCATCATCAATGCGCCAGCGATGTACAACAGTGGGGTTGCGAGTTCCATCTTTAAATCTCCTAGTTAAAAATATTAAGTAAGTTGGTTGAACTGGTCTAGTGATGCTCTTGATGCGCCATGTCCAGATAGACTATGGTCAGCGTCATGAATATAAAGGCTTGCAGCGTGACAATCAGAATATGGAATATTGCCCATGGAAGAGAGAGCGTCCACTGCGCATAGAACGGCAACAATGCAATCAATATAAATATCATCTCGCCTGCGTACATATTACCGAACAGACGCAGCGCCAGCGATACCGGCTTGGCAATCAGATTCACACCCTCCAGCAATAAATTTACCGGCATAAACAGAACCTGCACCAACTTGTTCTTGCTCTGGAACGGCATCAATGCCAGTTCACCCAAGAAGCCGCCTACGCCCTTTATTTTGATGCTATAGAAAATTACCAGGAAGAAAACACCTACGGCCATTCCTATTGTCGCATTTGGGTCAGTAGATGGAACCACTTTAAAGTGACCAAGCCCCATGGCTTCAGCAAGATATGGAACATAGTCAACTGGTATCAAGTCCATCAGGTTCATCAAAAATATCCACAGAAAAACCGTCAGCGCCAGCGGTGCAACCAGCGCACTACGACCGGTAAAGGATCCACGCACGCTACCATCAATAAACTCCACCACCCATTCAATAAAGTTTTGCGCCCCACTGGGAGTGCCTTGTTGCGCATTTCTGGCTACTCGGTAGAAGAGAACCAAAAAGACGAGGCCCAGCACGAGAGAAACAGCAAATGTATCCACGTTCAGCGCCCAAAATCCCATTTCCTTGGCTTCAACCGCATCGTGTGCACAATGTATATGGCCCTCACGTATCCCACATGTCAGGTTTTGCAGATGATGCCTAATATAATCTGCCGAGGTTAGCGCTTCAGTTGTCATTTTGCGTTCTCAATCTCATCCAAACCGGTACAAACAGCCATGCTGCTTGGCCCACCACAAACCCCGCCAACAACCACAGTGGCGTGAGCTCTAATAATTTAAATCCCAGCATCAACAAAAAAATTGCCCATACAAACCGCTCAATTGCCGTTTTGTAGGCATGCCGTATTACCCACTCAGCGCCCGCGTCTGGGCGCTTACTCACCTGCCCGAGCCTCCAACTAAGAAATAACGTGCCGATCACGGCAACGATACTTCCGTATGCGAACGATTTTGCTGCTGGAGGACTAGCAACCATGAATAAAATAGCTGCGCCTATTACTACAATGATGCTCTGCAAGCTAAGTAATCGAGCGTATTCAGAGCGCATGGCATTTGTCCAACACAATTTCGAATAGTAGCAACATATAAATTAGCTGTCAAAAAATTATACCTAGCGTTTATTTATATTTCCCCTGTCACACCCATTTTCAATAAAATACCTTCGAGTTGATCCAAGGATTTATATTCAATTACAAGCTTGCCCTTCCCCTTTGCTCCATGATTTATTCCAACTTTTGTGCCCAGTTGATCAGCCACTCTTTCCTGTAGTCTTATGATGTCTCGGCTGTGTTGAATTTTTTTCTGTACTGGTTTTTCTGCCGAACTCAGCATGTCGTGTACTAATTTTTCTGCTTCGCGCACTGACAATCCGTCCGCCACAATTTTATTTGCTGCAGCAATCTGATTTGCCCCCTCCAGCGCCAGTAATGCACGCGCATGCCCCATGTCCAACCGCCCAGTAGCAAGATGGTCTTGTACGACCTGCGTCAATTTTAGAAGTCTCAACAAATTTGTCGCTGCACTACGTGAACGACCCACCGCATCAGCTGCTGTTTGATGAGTCATTTGGAATTCGTCAATCAGGCGCTGGATACCTACCGCCTCTTCCAAAGGGTTCAGATTTTCGCGCTGAATATTCTCAATCAGCGCCATAGCCAGTGCTGCGCTGTCAGGCACCTTGCGAACTAGCACAGGAACCAGTGTCAATCCCGCCAGCTTTGCTGCTCGCCAGCGACGTTCACCCGCTATAATTTCACAGCTGCCATTGGTCAATTCTCGCGCGAGAATTGGTTGAATTATGCCCTGCACCTTTATAGAGGCAGCCAATTCGTTTAATGCCGATTCGTCCATGTGGCTTCGCGGCTGATATTTTCCAGGTTTGAGCTGCTCTATTCTCATATCCCTGAGCACCTCTTCTCGCTCATTGCTGTTTCCCGACAACAATGCGTCCAATCCGCGCCCCAGCCCCTTATTTATTTTTGCCATCATCTTTAGTCCTGTTTAAACTGATTCCACCATTACCGCATTATTGAGTAATTCTCCCGCCAGAGCCAAATAGGCTTGCGTGCCTCTGGACTCCTTATCATGGTATAAAGCTGGCAATCCAAAGCTTGGCGCTTCTGCTAAGCGCACGTTTCTAGGGATAACCGTGCGGTAAACTTTGTCTCCAAAATGTTGCATCAATTGGTCGGAGACCTGCTGGGCGAGGGTATTGCGCGGGTCATACATGGTACGCAGCAAGCCTTCGATCTGAAGTTCTGGGTTGAGGTGGGCACGAACTTTGCGGATCGTGTTTACCAAGTCGCTCAACCCTTCTAGGGCGTAGTACTCACACTGCATTGGAATCATCACTGACTTTGCGGCGCAGAGTCCGTTAAGGGTTAGCAGGTTTAGTGCCGGCGGACAGTCAATCAAAATATAATCATATTCATCCTGCACCAAGTGCAGGGAAGCCTTGAGTCTGGTTTCACGGCTATCCAAATCCACTAACTCAATTTCTGCGCCAGCAAGCTCACGGTTGGCTGGCAAAATATCGTATTTACCAGCATTGGAGTGGGTGCGCACTTCTCTTGCATCCTTTGACCCCAATAAAACATCGTAAACCGAAGCGGGCAAATTTGTTTTGTCAATCGCACTCCCCATTGTCGCGTTGCCTTGCGGGTCGAGGTCAACCAGAAGCACCCTCTGCTTTGCGGCCGCCAGGCTCGCTGCCAGATTGACGGAGGTTGTGGTTTTCCCCACACCACCTTTTTGATTGGCAATTGCTAGTATTTTGGTCATTTCATATCGCTTTCAACACTACCAGACACCGTGCAGCATCCAAACCCGGTACTTGTAACGGGATAATCTGCTCCACCACCACATCACCAGGCAAGCGTTGCAACTCTTGATCTGGTGTACCTTTCATTGCTGCCCAGCGGCCTTTTTCGGCCAGCAAGTGACGCGTCAACTGAACAAAATCAGCTGTTTCAGCAAATGCCCTAGAAATAATCCCATCGAATTTTTCATGCGCCAGAAACTCCTCAACTCGTCCGCAATATACAGAAATATTTGCCAATCCAAGCTCAATAACGGCTTGTTGAACGAAGCTGGTTTTTTTGCTATTGCTGTCCAGTAGTGTGAACCGCCAATCTGGGCGGACAATGGCCAGAACAACACCTGGCAAACCCGCTCCGCACCCCACATCCAGCCAACTACCAGGCCAAAGATGCGGAAGTACAGCCAAGCTATCCAGCAAGTGATAGCTGACCATTTGATCAGCCTGACGGATAGCTGTCAGGTTATAAACCTTGTTCCATTTTTGGAGGAGTTGCAAATAATCCAGCAATTTTTGCTGGATATCTGCAGAAAGATCCAGCTGCATCATTGCGCATCCTTGCTCCAAATCTTGTGACAAGCTCATGCGCCCTGCTGCGCCTTCTGTCCATTTTCCTCTTTGTCATCATATTTGAATCCACGCTTCAGGTGTACCAGTAGCAATGAAATTGCCGCCGGCGTCATTCCTGAAATGCGCGCCGCCTGACCCATGGTTTCTGGTTGGTGCTGATTCAATTTTTGCTGCACCTCTATTGACAACCCGCGAACTTGCCTGTAATCCATTTTGCTTGGCAGCAAGGTGTTTTCGTAATTTTCTTGGCGCGCAATTTCATCTCGCTGACGCTCAATATAGCCTTGATATTTGGCCTGAATTTCAACCTGCTCTGTTATTACCTCATCATTCAAACCCCCGCCCGCGCACGGCAAAGTCATCAGGCTTGCATAATTGACATCTGGGCGGCGCAATAAGTCGTACAGCGTATACTCCCGTTCAATGCCTTTTCCCAGCACCCGTTCAGCGTCAGCTTGAGCCAAAACACTTGGGTTAATCCAAGTCGATTTCAGGCGTTCTTTTTCTTTTTCTATTTCGCCTCTCTTAAGGTCAAACGCAGCCCAGCGCATGTTGTCGACCAGCCCTAGCTGCCGCCCAATTTCCGTTAGGCGCAAATCAGCATTATCCTCGCGCAACTGCAAGCGGTATTCTGCGCGGCTGGTAAACATTCGGTATGGCTCCGAAACCCCCCGCGTTATCAGGTCATCCACCAGCACTCCTAAATAGGCCTCATCTCGGCGCGGGCACCAACTTTCTTCCTCGCGGGCGTAGCGTGCTGCATTCAGACCCGCTAGCAATCCTTGTGCGGCAGCTTCTTCATAACCGGTGGTGCCATTAATTTGCCCAGCAAAGAACAGCCCTGAAATTGCTTTACTTTCAAGCGATCTTTTTAATGCACGTGGATCAAAGTAATCGTATTCGATGGCATATCCCGGGCGTGTAATATGCGCATCCTTCATGCCTTTAATTGACCGCACCAACGCCAGCTGCACATCGAATGGCAAACTGGTTGATATGCCATTGGGATAGACTTCGTGAGTTGAGATACCTTCTGGCTCAATAAAAATCTGGTGTGATTCTTTATTTGCAAAACGGGTTATTTTATCTTCAATTGACGGACAGTAACGCGGCCCCACGCCTTCAATTACACCCGTAAAGAGTGGCGACCTGTCCAACCCGCCGCGAATTATGTCGTGCGTTTTTTGATTTGTCTGAGTTAACCAACAAGAAAGTTGCCGAGGATGCTGTCCCGCACTCCCCATAAATGAAAATACCGGCTCCGGCGTATCTCCAGGCTGCTCTTGCATAGCAGAGTAGTCGATGGTTCGTCCATCGATGCGTGGCGGAGTGCCCGTCTTGAGCCTGCCTATGGGCAACTTCATCTCCCTTAATTTGTGCGAAAGACTTACCGATGGCGGATCGCCTGCGCGCCCTGCCTGATAATTGGACTGCCCTATATGTATTAGGCCAGACAGAAATGTACCTGTAGTCAACACCACACTCTTAGCTTTGAAGCGCAAACCGAGTTGAGTTACTACGCCGCTTATCCGCTCACCATCCAGCAGCAAGTCGTCTACCGCCTGCTGAAACAGCCATAGGTTTTCCTGGTTTTCCAAGCGCCTTCTGATTGCTTGCTTGTATAATGCCCTGTCAGCCTGCGCTCGCGTTGCGCGCACAGCTGGGCCCTTCGATGAGTTCAGAATGCGGAATTGAATCCCACCCTCGTCCGTTGCGGCGGCCATTGCCCCACCAAGCGCGTCAACTTCTTTCACCAAATGTCCTTTGCCAATCCCCCCGATCGAGGGATTGCACGACATCGTCCCCAGCGTTTCAATGTTGTGCGATAACAACAAAGTAGCCCGCCCCATGCGTGCGCTGGCCAGGGCAGCCTCTGTTCCAGCATGCCCCCCGCCCACCACAATTACATCGAATTCTTTGGGAAAGTTCATTTGAGCGTTACTAAATCGAAGGTAGGAATGATACATCAAATTCGCGAGTGCTAATTATTCTTGGCTACTAATGTTTCACGTGAAACATTCCCAAGTTATTTGCCGATACAGAACCGGCCAAATATTTCCCCTAGAAGGTCATCCGAACTAAATTCGCCTGTAATGCTATTCAGACACTCTTGAGCCAAACGCAACTCTTCCGCAAATAACTCTGCGTGAACAACTTCTTGTGCAGCCTGCAGTAGGTGTTTCTGAGCACTAAACAGTGCTCGGATATGGCGCTCACGTGCCATGAAAACTCCGCCCTCATTATGCCAACCAATTAGAGCGAGTAATTTATTGCGCAATAAGTCCAACCCAGCACCCGTTTTTGCTGAAAGATATATATTCGCATCATTATCATCTGCTTCTATAAGGCGCCCACTCTCTTGCAAAAGATCAACTTTATTGAAAATGTGCATCCGAGGTATTTTCGGCGGCAATGCATTTAATATATTTTCATCATCCTCACTTATAGTGTTTCTGGCGTCGAGCATTAACAGAATGACATCGGCCTTTTCGGCAGCAGCGCGAGTGCGTTCTATGCCCATCATCTCAATCTTATCTTGCGATTCTCGCAAGCCTGCGGTATCAATAATATGCAGCGGGATGCCATTTATTTGTATTGATTGTCGTATTAGATCGCGCGTAGTTCCAGGTATATCACTCACCAGCGCCACCTCTTCCCCACTCAGGAGGTTCAGCAGACTAGACTTCCCAACGTTAGGCTGACCGACTAACACAACCTGAGCGCCCTCCCGCAACAGGCTGCCTTGCTGGGCCAACATGAGTGTTCTATCTAAGTCTGTGATTATTTTGCCGAGTTTAGAGTTTCGCTTGTTCACATCAAGAAAATCAAGCTCTTCTTCAGGGAAATCCAGCATTGCCTCTACCAGCATGCGCAGATCGATAAGTTGTGACACAAGCTGGTGGATAGAAAAAGAAAACTCACCCTGCAGCGAACGCATCGCACTTCTTGCAGCCTGCGCGGTGGTAGCATCGATCAAATCAGCCACGCTTTCGGCCTGAGCCAAATCAAGCTTATCATTTAGATATGCACGCTGGGTAAATTCGCCCGGCTGAGCCAGCCTCGCTCCTAACTCTAGGCATCGTTGCAACACTAGTTGCAAAACCGCTGAGCCACCATGGCCCTGCAACTCAAGCACATCTTCACCAGTGTAAGAATTTGGTGCAGGGAAATAAATTGCTATCCCTCGATCAATGACAGCGCCGCTAGCATCGAGAAATGCTGCAACAGTAGCGTTTCTAGGCGACAGGTGACGGCCCGTTATACACACCACCATATCCGCAAGGTCGTGTCCCGATACGCGAACCACACCTATGCCGCCACGCCCATGGGCGGTGGCGATCGCAGCTATGTTCTCAGGTTTTATTGGCACCGAGCGCTTCCGCATCAGATTTGCGCGTGATATACCACTGCTGAGCTATAGAAAGTATGTTGTTCACAACAGAATAAAGAACTAAGCCCGCCGGAAAAAAGAAAAACACAACACTAAAGATAATCGGCATAAGTTGCATCAATTTGGCCTGCAAAGGATCAGGAGGCGTTGGGTTTAGCTTACTTTGAATTAACATGCTTATACCCATAATTAACGGCAGAACGTAATATGGATCAGGCCTCGACAAGTCTGTAATCCAGCCATAAAAAGGTGCGTAGCGCATTTCAACACTTGACAGAATTGCCCAGTACAGCGAAATAAAGACGGGTATTTGAATAAGAACAGGCAGGCAACCACCGAGCGGATTAATTTTCTCGGTTTTATACAAATCCATCATGGCACGATTGAGCTTTTCGCGGTCATCTCCATACTGCTTTTTGATCTTCTCAAGCTTGGGCGCCACCAAGCGCATTTTTGCCATAGATCTGTAACTTGCGGCGGAGAGAGGAAAGAAAAGCAGTTTAATTAATATGGTCAGAATAATGATAGCAATGCCCCAATTGAGGATGGCTTGATGTATCTGAATAAGCGACCAGAAAATTGGGCGAGCAATAATGGTCAACCAGCCATAGTCAACGGTCAAACCAAGTCCTGGGGCAATCTTGTCAAGTGTGGCTTGAGCGGGACCGACATACAATGGCACAGAAATCTTGCCAGTCTGGCCAGGTGCAATCCTGTCAACTGGAACTATAACGCCTGCTGAATACATCCCATTATCCAATTTCCGGGTGAAATATTCTCTTGGGGTATTTTCTTGCGGTAGCCATGCACTTACAAAATAATGCTGCAGCATGCCAATCCAACCGTTATCTGCAGACTTTGGATATTTAGTATTGCCCTTTTCTATGCTTGAAAAGTCCACTTTCTGGAATTTTTCTTGCTCGGTGTAAACGGCAGGGCCTGTGTAAGTTGGTACAAATTTGCTTGCGCCTGTCGGCTCAAACGTGTCTCGTACCAACTGGAAATAGGCCGATGCGTTTATGGCTTCTTTGCCACTGTTTTCAATTTGATATCCAACATCAATGAGATAGCTTCCGCGGTGAAAAACAAATACTTTATTGACCACGATGCCAGGGCCTAATGCTGCTTGCAAGCGAACTTCCAGTGAGTCTTTGCCCTCACTTAGCTGGTAGCTTGTTGACGGTGCTGTGAATATCGTGTTGTGCGTCGGCAGTCCAGAACCTAGTAAGCCAGTCTGAGCCATGTATGTATGCTGCTCTTGCTGCTGCAGTAAAACAAATGGCTTGGTTTTATCATCAGTATTCAGATGATTAAAAAACTCCAAATGACGCAAATCTCCGCCAACCGTGCTAATTTCGGCTTTCAGAAAATCTGTTTTTACAACAATTTTCTGGCCTGACGGGCCTTTCTGTTCTGCGGTTACGATTGAAACTGCCGAAGCTGATTTAAGCTGAGGCGCTTGTAATGGCGCTGATACAGGTTTTTCTTGGTAAGTCTCAGGATGTTGCTGCTTTTGCCAACCGCCCCATAGTAAAAATAGTGAAAACGTAAAAATCAGAAAAAGGAAGAAACGTTGGAAATCCATTTTGCGTACACCTAATAATTATTTACGGGGCAGGATCATAGCCACCGCTGTTCCAAGGGTTGCAACGCAACAATCGTTTTATACTTAGCCAGCAACCTTGAATTGCGCCATGTTTGGTGATAACGTCAGTTGCATACTGCGAACAGCTGGGTGTAAAACGACAAGTTGGTGGCATCAGAGGACTAATCAGGTATTGATACATCTTGATTAGTCGAATTAGCGTTGCTCGTATCATTATGATTTTGCAGCTAGCAGCAGGGCTATTAACTCGGATCTAGCTTCTAATGAAGCATCTATAGCCAAGTTACGCCTAATTCTAATAACAAAATCAAACGCAGGAAGATCGGTCATGTTTTGACGAAAAGCCTCTCTAATTAGACGCTTAGCAAAGTTTCGTGCCACAGCCTTGGGCATCGTTCTTTTGCTTACAATCATTCCAAGACGCGCATAATTATTTGCAGTTCTAACAA
Organism: Nitrosomonadales bacterium; assembly: GCA_025408405.1. Lineage (GTDB taxonomy): Bacteria > Pseudomonadota > Gammaproteobacteria > Burkholderiales > Gallionellaceae > 39-52-133. The sequence continues at coordinate 50,520 of JANYJE010000013.1, forward strand.
GATGGACCGCAAACCATTTATTTATCAAGTAGCCATTTCGTAATGCCAGTTCAAAATCCTTACGTTGTTTAATGCGACAGCGTGAAGGGAATGAATTATTAATACTAAACTGCGAGGCGAGCACGGCCTTTAGCTCTGCGAGCTGCAATAACAGCACGGCCGCCCTTTGTTTTCATGCGAACCAGAAAGCCATGAGTGCGCTTTCTTTTTGTAACTGATGGTTGATATGTACGTTTCATTATAAAAGTCCTAGTGGTTTTTGAAAGCCTGTGATTACAATATTTTACTGTGCCTGTGTCAAGTATAATTTTATCCCTGTGGATAACTTTTACGGTTAGATGTAGAATATTTATAATTTATTTAACTAACAGAAGTTTATGACAGATTTATCTCTATGGGATTTTTGCCTTGATTTCTTTGAGAAAAGCCTCCCTCCACAGCAATTTAACTCTTGGATTAAGCCATTGGTATGCATTATCAATGGCGAACACATAACATTAACTGCCCCAAACAGCTTCACGCTAAAGGTTATTCAGGAACGCTTTTTGCCAGACATATCAAGACTAGCGCTATCTTTTAATATAAACAATCCAGTAGTTGAATTTAAAATTGGAAAAAAAACCGCAAATCCTAGCATTCCAAAAAAGATTCCTGTAATAGAAACTGGACGAACTGACGTTAAGATTCAAAGAAATCACAGCAAACTCAACACATTACTTGCTTTCGATAATTTTGTGACTGGCAAGGCCAATCAATTGGCTCATGCTGCAGCAATGCAAGTAGCAAATTTCCCTGGAACTACTTATAACCCTTTATTTATTTATGGTGGAGTGGGACTAGGTAAAACCCACTTGATTCAATCTATTGGAAATTTTGTCAAAAAGGACAATCCAGAGGCAAAAATTTGCTATGTACATGCGACAAATTACATCTCTGATGTCGTTCGTGCATTTCAAACCAAACGCTTTGATGAGTTCAAACAATTTTATAATTCATTAGATTTATTGCTAATTGATGACATACAGTTCATAGCAGATAAGCCTGGTACACAACAAGAATTTTTCTACACTCTTAATTCACTAATTGATACAAATAAACAAGTAGTTATAACATGTGATACTTTTCCAAAGGAAATATCCGGAATTGAACCGCGGCTTACATCAAGATTTAGTTGCGGCTTAACTGTTGCAGTAGAGCCACCGGGTCTTGAAATGCGCGTGGCAATACTGCTGCAAAAAGCAGTATTGCTAGGTCACCCAATTAATGAGGATGTTGCTTTTTTCGTTGCTAAACATGTTCGCTCCAACATTAGAGAACTTGAGGGCGCACTAAATAGAATTGTTGCATATGCCAAGTTTCATAAGCATGGAATTTCTGTTGAGACGGCTAAAGAAGCTTTAAAAGATTTACTTGCTGCACAAAATAAACAAGTTTCTATAGAAAATATTCAAAAAACTGTAGCCGATTTTTATAGATTGAAAGTTGTTGAGTTAATATCCAAAAAACGTACGCGCACAATCGCGCGTCCAAGGCAAATGGCCATGTGCCTAGCAAGAGAGCTAACTCAATTAAGTCTGCCGGAAATTGGGAATGCATTTGGTGGGAGAGATCACTCCACAGTTTTACATGCATGTAAAACAATAGAGAATCTAAGGAACCTAGACCATTCAATAAATTCAGATTTTAATTTATTAAACCAAACATTGAGAAACTAACATTACTATTAGTAACTAGTTATAATTTGTGCATATTTGATTAATTCTAATAAATATAAATAATTATGCACAATTAGTTAACACTGAAATAGTTTGCTTTAATTAATATTAATAATCATTAACTAATTGAATGAAAATAAATAATTAAGTTATTAACAGATTTGTTCGACATTATTATTGTTATTAAGGATATAAAGAATGTTTATTGAAAAGATAAATAAAGAAACGTTACTAAAACCATTACAAACAGTAATTGGAATTGTAGAACGCAAACAGCCTTTACCTATTCTATCTAATGTATTAATAGAAAAAAACAAGTCTGGAATTAGATTTCTTACTACCGATTTAGAGATTCAAATTACAACTGAAGCAAAGTACAGTAATTTAAGCGAAGAACAACAATCAATTACGGTAGCGGCAAAAAAATTGCAAGAAATATTAAGAGTGGTACCAGATAACAGTTATATTTCATTAGAAATTCAGGATTCACGCTTATTAGTAAAAGTAAATAAAAGTCGATTTACACTGCAAACATTACCGGCACAAGACTTTCCAAAAATAACTGAACAACTTGTAAATTCGACAAAAATTGATCTGGAACAAAAATTACTCAAGAAACTTCTCGGCTCTGTTCAGTATGCAATGGCTCAGCAAGATATTCGCTATTATCTGAATGGTGTATTGCTCGTAATTGATGGCGGCTTTATTAAGCTAATAGCCACAGATGGTCACAGACTAGCTTTTACTAGCGCCAAACTTGAATCTTCTTATTCAAAAACAGAAGTAATACTGTCTAGGAAAACCGTAAGTGAATTATTTAAATTATTATCCGATTCAGACGAAAAGATAAGCCTAGAAATTGCTGAAAAGCAGGTTCAAATATCATTTTCAGATGTAACCCTGACTTCGAAAGTAATAGATGGAAAATTCCCAGATTACGAGCGTGTAATTCCAAATTATACAAATCATCTCACGCTAAATAGACTAACAATACTTCAAGCACTACAACGAGCAGCAATATTATCCAACGAAAAATTTAGAGGTGTGCGTTTTGTTTTAACAGAAAAAAACATGCGAATTGTTAGTAGTAATAGTGAACAAGAAGAAGCTCAAGAAGATATAGAGAATGAATATCATGGACCAGCCCTAGACATAGGGTTTAATGTTAATTATTTATTGGATGGATTGAACAATACTAATTCTGCAGAAATAACCTTTTCTTTTGGAGATTCGAATAGCAGTATATTGATTACTGTGCCTGGCAACGAAGACTTTAAATATGTTGTTATGCCAATGCGCATTTAATTAATAGTTGCGCTAATGTTTCACGTGAAACAAATAGAAAGAAAATAATGAGCAATTACAATTCAGATAGTATCAAAGTACTCAAAGGGCTAGAAGCAGTTAGAAAGCGTCCGGGTATGTACATTGGTGATACAAACGATGGTAGTGGTTTGCATCATATGGTATTTGAGGCAGTTGACAATGCAGTCGATGAGGCATTAGCAGGTCATTGTAATGAAATAAATGTAACGATTCACCCAGATAATTCTATAAGTGTGACGGATAATGGGCGCGGGATTCCAACAGATATACACGCAGAAGAAAATAGATCAGCAGCTGAAGTAATAATGACGGTATTGCATGCTGGAGGTAAATTTGATGGAAACTCCTATAAAGTTTCCGGTGGCTTACACGGTGTAGGAGTGTCAGTAGTAAATGCGTTGTCAGAATGGTTAAGATTAACTATCCGCAGAGATGGTAAAGTTAATTTTATGGAATTTAGGCTTGGAGAGCCAGTTGCGCCACTTAAGATTGTAGGAGAGACCGACAAGCGTGGAACAGAAGTTCATTTCTTACCTAGTAAGGAAATATTCGGTTTAGTAGAGTTTCATTTTGATATATTGGCAAAAAGACTTCGAGAACTATCATTTTTGAACAATGGGGTAAAAATATCACTTACTGATAAGAGAAATAGCAAAGAGGAAAACTTCGCATTTACAGGTGGCGTAAAGGGTTTTGTAGAATATATGAACAGAAATAAAAGCGTTCTCCACCCGAACGTGTTTTATACCTGTATTGAAAAGGATGGAATAACAGCTGAAGTAGCTATGCAGTGGAATGACTCCTACCAGGAAACAGTACAATGTTTCACCAATAATATTCCGCAAAGAGATGGAGGTACACACCTAACAGCAATGCGAACCGCAATGACTCGGACTTTGAATCAATACATTGAATCAGAGGAACTTGCAAAAAAATCAAAGGTTGAAACAACCGGTGATGACATGCGGGAAGGATTAACCGCAGTGCTGTCAGTAAAGTTGCCAGATCCAAAGTTTTCATCACAAACAAAGGACAAACTAGTTTCTTCAGAAGTTCGTCCAGTGGTTGAAGAAATTGTTTCTCAACAACTGATGTCATTTTTGTTGGAAAAACCAAATGATGCCAAAGTAATTGTTGGGAAAATAATTGACTCTGCTCGCGCCAGAGAAGCGGCACGCAAAGCACGCGAACTTACGCGACGGAAGGGTGTGCTTGATGGCATGGGATTACCAGGTAAACTGGCGGATTGCCAGGAAAAAGATCCAGCAAAATCAGAGTTATACCTAGTAGAGGGTGACTCAGCAGGCGGCTCAGCAAAGCAAGGGCGCGATCGAAAATTTCAGGCAATACTACCGTTAAAAGGAAAAATTCTAAACGTAGAAAAAGCGAGATTCGAAAAATTAATTGCATCGCAAGAAATAGCAACGCTAATTACCGTGCTTGGAACCGGTATTGGAAAAGACGAATACAATGCTGATAAATTGCGTTATCACCGCATAATCATAATGACAGATGCTGATGTAGATGGATCACACATTCGCACGCTGCTGCTCACTTTCTTCTACCGGCAAATGCCAGAGCTAGTTGAACGCGGCCACATATATATCGCTCAACCTCCGTTATATAAAGTTAAACAGGGCAAGGATGAGCGATATTTAAAAGATGCTCATGAACTAAAAAATTACATGCTACGCTCAGCTTTGATAGATGCAGAGCTATATGCAAAAACAGATGCAACACCTGTAAAAACGGAAGCTTTAGAAGTTTTGGCTAAAGATTATTTCTTGGCAGAGGCTGTGATCGAACGATTATCGAGAATTATAGCGCCAGAAGCTCTGCATGCATTACTCAAAACATCTGAATTGAATCTAGATTCAGGGGAACAAGCATTGCTAAGTGCGCAATTACTACAAAATGCATGTGGGAAAGAAATAACCGTCCACGCTGAATTTGATGCAATCACAGAAGAGCATCGCTTACGTTTGGAGAAGAATCTACATGGCAATCAGTCAGTAAGTCACATAGACCCCAATTTCCTGCGTAGCGGCGATTATCAGCAAATTAAACGCACTTCACAGGCACTTACAGGCCTGATAAGCAATGAAGCATTTATTAAGCGTGGCGAACAGCGGAAGCCAGTTACAGACTTCAAGCAAGCCATAGAATGGCTACTGGAAGAAGCTAAACGAGGTGTAAGTGCTCAACGTTATAAAGGGTTGGGAGAAATGAACCCATCACAACTGTGGGAAACGACGATGGATGTAACGAATCGCGTTCTGCTACGAGTAAACATCGAGGATATTATTTCGGCAGATGAAATTTTCACAACACTGATGGGCGATATCGTTGAACCGAGAAGAGCATTCATTGAGCAAAATGCGCTGGGAGCACAAAATCTAGACGTTTAAGAGTGCATAGGCCTATATTGACAGGCTTGTGCGCAAGGTTCAATTACAACTCACGGTAAATGTGACACACCCGTTTGTGGTTCCAGCGACCGGTTGAACTCGCCTGTAAATTAAAAATACAAGAGCGCTAAGCTGTGGTCTTTTTGACAGAGGGTTTCTTGTTAGCAGGTGTTTTCTTTTTAGTAACAGCTGATTTTTTTTCTACACTTGCTTCCTTTTTGGCGGCAACTTTTTTCACCTTCTGATTTGCAGACACTTTCTTGCTGGTAGCACGAACTTTTGCTACTGGTCCTTTAGCTACTCGAGCGGCCAATAAAGTAAGCGCTTCCTCCAAAGTAATCTCTTCGAGGGAGATATCTTTGGGTAAAGTGGCATTTACTTTGCCGTGGCGAACATAGGGGCCATATCTGCCATTACATATGTCCACCGATTTCTTATCTTCAGGATGATCGCCTAATTCACGTAGCACGGAGTTTGATGTTCTTGCTTCAGATAATAAGGTGAGCGCACGTTCAAGATCAATGGTAAAGATGTTATCAGCTTTTGGAATAGACTTAAATTTTCCATCATGGCCTATATAAGGACCAAAGCGACCAATATTAACAATAACTTTTTTGCCTGTTTCAGGATGCTCACCCAGCTCTTTGGGAAGCTCCAGCAATTGCAAAGCAGCGGCAAGATCAGCGTCTGCTGGTGGAAGTTCTTTAGGCCAAGAAATGCGTTTTGGCTTTTTCTTCGCGCCCTCTTCCACTTCACCCAGCTGAACGTAATAACCGTAAGGGCCGCGCAATAGTAGCACTGGCAGGTTGGTTGCAGGATCATGGCCAAGTTCTTTACGGGCATCAGCTGGATCAACTTCACCAGAAGTATTTCGGGTGTAATCACACTCAGGATAAGCAGTGCAGCCAACAAAACTGCCGCGCTTGCCAAGTCTTGTTGCTAACGGCTTGCCACACTTGGGGCAAGCTTCATCCAATAGCTCCTGAGTGACATCTTTGCGCTCAATGTTCTTCTTCTCTTGAATTAGTTTGTCAAAATCGCGCCAGAATGCATCAAGAACTGGGATCCAGTCGCGCTTACCCTCAGAAATTTCATCCAGTTCATCTTCCATCTGAGCAGTAAAACCGTAATCAACATAGCGCGTGAAATGCTCTGACAGAAATCGGTTAACAACGCGCCCAACATCAGTAGGAGTAAAGCGTTTCTTATCTAACAGCACATATTCGCGCGCTTGTAGTGTAGAAATGATGCTTGCATAGGTAGACGGACGGCCAATACCATGCTCTTCTAGTGTTTTAACCAGGCTTGCCTCGGTAAACCTAGGGGGGGGCTGAGTAAAGTGTTGCTCACCATATAGCTTGTCAAGTTGTAGCGTTTCACCCTCCTCCAGAGGGGGGAGTTTAACCCCTTCCTCTTCAGCACTGTCATCAGCGTCCTCTTGGTAGACAGCAATAAATCCAGGAAAAACCAAGGTTTGCCCACTGGCACGAAAAAGTGTGTCGTCTCCACCTAGGCGAATATCTACGCTTACTGTATCAAAGCGCGCCGAAGTCATCTGGCTGGCAAGAGTGCGTTTCCAAATCATTTCATAGAGGCGAGCCTGATCAACGGTTAAAAACTCTCGAATGCTATCTGGTGTGCGGGTAATCGAGGTTGGGCGAATCGCCTCGTGAGCTTCCTGAGCATTTTTGGCTTTGCTTTTGTATGCAGGTGATGTGCTTGGGAGATAATCAACAGAAAAATTGGTACTAATATAGCTGCGAATTTCATCAACAGCTTCCTTGGCTAGAGATACGGAATCAGTACGCATATAGGTGATTAAACCTAGTGTTTGCCCACCGATATCTATTCCCTCATAAAGTTGCTGCGCAATGCGCATGGTGCGATCCGCGGACATGCCAAGTTTGCGTACACTTTCCTGTTGTAATGTAGATGTAGTAAAAGGCGCAGTCGCATGTCTTTGTTTAGATTTTTTTTCTACTCTGACAACCCGAGGCGGCAATTTAGCAGCCCTAATATTGTCGTAAATTTTTTGGTAAGCCTCGACACTATCTATAGATAATTGATCTAGCTTCTTGCCATGATACTGAAACAGCTTAGCGCCAAAGGGAATGCTGTTTTTTTGGCTGTCCAAGTGCACAGTCCAATATTCCTGCGATCGGAATGCTTCAATTTGCTGCTCACGCTCTACAATCAGTCGTAACGCAGGGCTTTGTACACGACCGGCAGAAAGTCCAGGCCGAATCTTGCGCCACAGCAATGGAGAAAGGTTAAAGCCAACCAGATAGTCTAGAGCTCGCCTGGCTTGTTGCGCATTAACCAGTGGAATAGAGATCTCACGAGGGTGAGCAACTGCTTCGCGTACAGCTGATTGAGTAATTTCATAAAAAACGACTCGTTTCATTACCTTGTTTTTTAAGGCGCGCTTACCTTTCAGCAGTTCGGATATATGCCAAGCAATTGCTTCTCCCTCGCGATCAGGGTCAGGCGCCAAATAAATATTGTCAGCGGTGGCTGCTGCTTTAGCGATTGCATCTACATGTTTACTATTACGTGCAATAACCTCGTACTGCATTGTGTAGTTATTGTCAGTGTCAATGGCTCCAGTCTTGGGAACAAGGTCTCGCACATGACCAAATGAAGCAAGCACTTCAAAGTCTTTGCCAAGGTATTTTTTAAGTGTTTTAGCTTTAGCAGGTGACTCAACTATAAGAAGATTAGATGCCATGAATTGCTATACGCCGAGGTTAATGTAGTTGGCCGGAATTAGCCGGAGTGAGAAGATCTTCGATTATCAATGGATCTAAATCTTCGTGTTGATTCCACAGCACCATAAGTGCAATTAGCTTAATCTTGTCTAATGGAAGATCTTCTCGTTCAAGTGCAACAGCACGGTCAATGATCATTTCGCGTTCTACGGGAGAGATTATTTTGCTGTGCTCCCAAAATGAAATAAATTGTATTCCCGCATTACTGATACGCTGCATTTCCAGATCTGCAAAACAACGTAAACCAGCGTGATTTATAGCCGCAGGATAATCGGTATTAGATAAGTGTTTAAGGCCAGTAAGCCAAATCAAAGCTTTGTTTATGTCACTATCATCGAAACCAGCAGCACTTAATTTAATGGACAGCTTGTCTGAATCAGGGTAGCTGCCTGCATCAAAGTAGCTTTCAAATAAAAACATCAAAATATCAAACATGGTGCTCCATCAATCAATTTCAAACAACACGCTGATACAACCCTCCAGGAAGTGTAGCAACCTGACCATCTAACTCAAGTTGTAACAGGATGGCGGATAGTGCCTCAATCGTCAAGCCACTACGCATACATAAGGTATCAATGTCGAGCGGCTCATAATCTAGGTGTGCAAAAATTGGGTGAACATTGAGTTTTTTAGTAGGTGGCTTGTCAAGGGGTGCAAATACACGCAACTCTTCCAAGATATCATTTGCATGATCGACCAATTTAGCACCTTGCTTGATCAATGTGTGACAACCTTTGGCTTGAGGCGAATGAATGGAACCAGGAATAGCAAAAACCTCGCGACCTTGTTCAAGTGCCATGCGAGCAGTAATAAGTGAGCCACTTTGTAATGATGCTTCAACAACTAAGCAGCCCAAACTCAGGCCACTGATAATCCGATTGCGTCGAGGAAAATTGGAAGCTATAGGCGGCGAGCCAAGAGAAAATTCAGAAATCAAACAACCAGAACTAGCCAATTGATGGGCTAAATCCCGATTTGCTGCAGGGTAAACTTTATCCAAGCCGGTGCCCACCACTGCAATACTGGATCCCCGGCCACGCAAACCACCTTGATGCGCAGCTGCATCAATTCCATGTGCCATTCCGCTGACAATACACAAATCTGAGTTGCTGGCAGCTTGAGCAAAAGCTTCAGCATTATGCAAACCTTGTACTGTCGCATTTCGGCTCCCCACTATGGCGAGTGAACTGTGATTGAGTAAATCACGCCGCCCTTTTATGTAAAGCAACGGCGGGGGATCAGCAATATTTAGCAAAGCTTGGGGATAGTCTGTGTCGGCAAGAGTAACAATACTGTTAAGCGGATCTTGCAGCCAGTCTATAACAGGGGCGAGTGCCAGTTGGTTGATCCCATTTGAAATGGCATTCGCAATGACCGGTCTGACCACTTGCCTTAATAAATCTTTGGGGGTGGCAAGGATATTGGTGGGCGAGCCAAAAGTCTGTAATAGATTGCGAAGGCCTTCATTGCCTAAGCCAGGTATCTGGCTCAAAGTAATCCATGACGCTAACTCTGCGTCGATTGGCATATCAATCAGGGCGTGACAGCATTATCCAGAATTTGTACCGGCAGACTTGCTTCAACAACTAGGCCATAAGAAACCATTTCAAAAGTGCGAAACACAAAGATCAGGCCATAGCGGTAATCAGGCAATTGCTCTCGCTTTCCAAACAAAACAGTATCCTCACTCACAAATTCACCTTTATGAAATAGCGCAAGAACATGTCCAGTTTCAAGACCATCGCGCCGCCCCTTATTTAAAGCTATTACAGAATTTTTACCGCCTTGACCAACACCACCGTAGATTGAAATTACGCGAGCAGAAATTTGAGACTCAGGCGGGCGCGGAATGTAGTTATTAGGAAGGGCAACAGTTGATTGAACTAAGCGGTCACCCTTGTGAATGTCAAGAATCGAATTGGTAATTCTAAGCGTACTGATATCAGCAAGCTTTTCTACTGTAGCATCTCCCAGATAAATAGCTTCGTACCCTAAACTCTTATTTGATTCAGGATCAATAAACTCGTTGCCAGGACGGAATATTTGCCATGTATCACCTTGGTCTACAGGCATATTCTTGGCATAAATAAGATCCATATTACTAACAAGAGCACGCTTTTCGAGTGTTCCAACTACGACTGGTGCACCATTAAGACCTTTTTCATCAATTACTAATGGCTTGCTAAGGAATGGACCAATAGCACTAGCAGGAATACTCGCAATAGCAACCTGATCGCTACTCATAACCCTGACTTTGGGAGATAATTTCTCAATTACGCTGGATTTTTCAGGCGCAATGCCGGGAACCAGATTAGTTGCAGATAAATTCGCGTTAGCAGCATTGTCATTGTTAAAGGATTCTGTTGTTTTGACAGGCTCACCCACATGCAAAGTTTTGCTAACAGAATCAAGAAAAATTACGTTGCCAGGATAAATCCAGTGTGGATCTTTTACCGTGTCCTTGTTTAATCCCCATATTTGAGGCCATTTCCAAGGGTCTTTGAAAAATTTTCCAGAAATATCCCAAAGCGTATCACCCTTAACAACAACGTAGCGATCCGGTGCGTTTTCACGAATTACCAGTTCATCAGCAGAGGCGAGAATAGGCAAAAGAAAACAAATCAGCGATATAATCTTGCGCATGGCAAACCCCAGCTAAGTAAATGAATGCGGTGCAATGTTTGCACAACTGTTTAAATTCTGCATCTAGTCACTTAAATTAGCAAGCTTTTATGGCAATTCATCAAATACTTCAATACCCGGACGAACGTCTGCATACCATTGCAAATAAGGTCAGTGCGGTCACGGAAACAACTCGTAAGTTTATTAATGACATGGCTGAAACGATGTATGCTGCTCCAGGCATCGGTCTTGCAGCCACCCAAGTGGATGTACATCAATGCATCATAGTAGTAGATGCATCAGAGACGCATGACAAGCTTATTGCGTTCATTAATCCTGAATTAATAGCCTGCAGTGGCGAAAGTGAGTGTGAAGAGGGATGTTTATCAGTACCCGGCATTTACGAAAAAGTGCGGAGAGCAAAAAAAATTACGGTACGCGCACTAAATGTCGAAGGAGAAACATTTACATTGGATGCAGAGGGCTTGCTGGCCGTTTGTATCCAGCACGAAATGGATCACCTGCAAGGCAAGGTATTCGTAGAGTATCTCTCTCACCTTAAACAAACGCGCATACGCTCAAAGCTAAAAAAACGTAGACGCGAAACGATGTAACGGGAAAAGCATTGAAAATAATTTTCGCAGGCACCCCAGCTTTCGCTGCAAAAGCCCTGCAAGCCATACTGGCGCAACAATACGATGTAGTAGCAGTACTCACGCAGCCAGATCGACCTGCTGGGCGAGGTATGCAGCTTACTCCCAGCCCTGTAAAACTGTTGGCTGAGCAACACAATATTCCAGTGTTGCAGCCGCACACCCTGAAATCTGTTGAGATCCAACATCAATTGGCGAATTATCAGGCCGATGTTATGGTCGTAGCGGCTTACGGCTTGATATTGCCTCCACCGGTTTTGCAACTGTCACGCCACGGCTGCCTGAATATCCACGCATCACTGCTCCCGCGATGGAGAGGAGCTGCGCCTATTCAGCGAGCGATTCTGGCGGGAGATGAGGTAACCGGAATTACGATAATGCAGATGGATGAGGGGTTGGATACTGGAGATACTCTACTGAAGAAAATTTGCCTGATTGCTCCCGATGACACTGCGCAAACATTATTAGAAAAATTGTCTGAACACGGAGCGGAGGCCATCCTTGAGGTTTTACAAAAAATGCAACATGGAACACTAAGTGCAACCGCCCAAGACTCAGCGCAGGCAAACTACGCAAATAAGCTAAACAAAATCGAAGCACAACTGAACTGGACTCAAAGTGCGGGCCAATTGGAACGCGCTGTCCGAGGGTATAATCCCTTTCCGGTAGCATTTGCAAAATTCAATAGTATCCCCATCAAAATATGGCAGGCAAAAATACTTGACGATATGCATGGCGAACCTGGAACCATTTTGGCAATAGACAAACACGGAATACAGGTTGCCTGCGGACAGGGCGCACTGTGCTTAGAGATGCTGCAACGACCCAATGGCAAGGTATTGCCATTCAACCAATTTTTGCAAGGCTTCAACCTCAAGACGGGTGACCGCTTTGAGGTGATCTGAAATGCACATCATTCAGCAAGCAGCAGTTAGTGTGGTTAATCAGGTAATGAGTGGGCGCAACCTCAACCAGGTGTTGAGCGAAGTAGTGAGTGTGCAGGGCGAACTTACCCATCAACAACGCGGAGCATTGACCGACATTAGCTACGGCACGTTGCGTTACTACGGGCAGTTGGCCAAGATTCTGGATGCTTTGCTGGACAAACCGCTGCAAGACCCACAAATCAGATACATGTTGCTGATTGCGTTATATCAGCTACAGTACACTAAAGCCGCAGAACACGCAGTGGTTGATCATGCAGTAAGCGCTATTCGTAAACGCAATCCGGCGGCAAGCGGTTTGGTAAATGCTGTACTAAGAAACTACCTGAGAAATAAAGATCAGCTTATTCAGGCGGCAATGCAAGCAGAAGAGGGGCGCTACTCATACCCACAATGGTGGATAAATGCGATCAAATCTCAGTATGCTGCACAGGCAGAGGGAATATTGCTCGCGGGGAATCAACATCCGCCGATGACCTTGCGGATAAATCGCAGGCGCACGACAGCTCTGGAATATCTGAAACTACTAACTCAACATGAGATTCATGCTCGAATTGTTGAGCCTAATGCCATCATGCTGGATCACGCAGTAACAGTGAACAAGTTGCCAGGATTTCTCGATGGTCTAGTTTCAGTTCAGGATGCAGGTGCTCAATACGCTGCGGCCATTCTGGATATTCACGATGGCATGTACGTACTTGATGCATGCGCCGCCCCGGGAGGAAAAAGCGCTCATTTACTGGAAATTGCAGAAATCGAACTGGTTTCACTGGACAAAGATGCGCAAAGGTTACAGCGTGTACGCGAAAATATGCAGCGTTTGCAATTGAATGCCACGCTGGTAGTCGGCGATGCAGTAAAACCAGACAGTTGGTGGAATGGGAAGCTATTTCAACGAATTTTGGCAGACGTGCCCTGCTCTGCTTCCGGTGTGGTACGCCGCCACCCCGATATTAAATGGCTTAGACGGCCATCGGACATAGAAAATTTTGCGCAACAGCAACAGCAGATATTGGCAGCCTTGTGGCCACTTCTGGCTGCTGATGGTAAGTTACTCTATGCAACATGTTCCATTTTTGCGCGAGAGAATCAGCAGTCCGTCAATGAGTTTTTAAATCAACACCCAGATGCCAGGCAACTGCCAATAACGGCGCCAGATGTCAATTACGGACAGATTTTGCCCGATGACCAGCATGATGGATTTTTTTATGCATTGCTGCACAAGCAGGTTTAAGGCAAGCTATTTTATGGTGGTAATTGCCATGATATGGCTTGGCATAACCACAGCAAATGCACAGGGAATAGATGTCAGAAGAGCGGAAATCCGCCAGGCGGAAGATGGATATCAAATCGCAGTAGACTTCAATATCAGCTTATCATTTTATGTAGAGCAGGCATTGATTCGCGGCATTACGTTGAACTTTGTAAGTGAATATAAGCTTACTCGTTCACGTTGGTATTGGCTGAGTGAGGTGGTAGCAAATAGCGAGCAAATAACAAAGCTTTCGTACAGCGCATTGACAAGGCAATATCGAATTGCGCGAGGCACATTATTTCAAAACTTTGACAGTCTTGAAGAGGCGCTAGTGGTTCTGGGTCACCAGACATCCAGCCCCATGTCGTCTGAGTTATTTAACTCCAGTAACGGCTATCTTGTTTCACTGCTTAAGAAAGATCCGGTTTATTCCGCCAATGTTCGCATGAGCCTGGATGTCTCGCAGTTGCCCAAACCCCTGCAAGTCAATGCGCTGGCTGGCGATGACTGGAGTCTGGACTCGGCGGTATATTCCTGGGTAATAACTCCCGCAGCAATAGCGGCAGCCAGGATTACGTTACCGTGAAATATATAATCATAATCAGCGGGGCAATTGGCGTTCTGCTCCTCTACTTGCTGTCTAGCGCCAGCGCAAATACTGATCTGTTCTCACATAATTACAGCAGTTTGCTGACACTTACAGGTTTGCTGACCGTTTGTCTGAGTTTGCTCGTGGGATATCAGTTATGGCAGTTGCGCAGAAAACTTAAAGCAAAGGTATACGGTGCAAAACTGACTTTGCGCTTAGTTGTTTTTTTCACCTTGTTAGCTATTTTGCCTGGCTTGCTGGTGTATGCCGTTTCAGTGCAATTTCTCGACAAAAGCATTGAGTCGTGGTTCGACGTGCGTGTAGAAAAAGCATTGGAGGGCGGCCTGAATCTAGGACGCAGTTCGCTAGAAAATGGATTGCAAGAATTGCGCAAAAAAGCTCAGTTCGTTTCCCACATGTTAATTGACCAGTCTGCTGAGGAGCGTGCAGCTACATTAAGTAACATGATAGACAAAGAGGCTGCTCAAGAGGCAGCGTTGTTTAACATTAAAGGGGAGCTACTGAACTCGGCAGCCAGCAATATGCATCAGCTCCTTATACCCGATGCCAAAGTTTTTCAGCAGTTAAGACAAAATGGCCAACTCAGTGTTGTAGATACACTGCCAGATAACAGCCTGATCCTGCGGGTTATGGTGATTGTCCGGCCAGTTCACCGGCCAGGTGAAGAAAGAATTTTGCAATTTGTCCAACCTGTACCCAAGCAATTTTCAGAGGATGCAGAAACAGTCCAGGCGGTTTACCGTGACTATCAGGAGTTATCAATATCGCGCGTTGGGCTGAAACGCTTGTATGGCATTACCCTAACCTTATCACTGCTGATCGTGTTGCTAAGCGCAGTGTCAGCAGCATTTTTTTTGAGCGCTCGTCTCAGTGAGCCACTAGTGGCTCTGGCAGAGGGAACGCGAGCCGTGGCACAGGGGAATTTCAGTGGAAAATATCCGATTCAAAGTACCGATGAGCTAGGAGCATTGACCGGTCTGTTCAATCAGATGACCGCACAATTATCTGATGCAAAAAAACTTAGTGAGTGGCAACAACGACAGGTAGAGAAAACCAAAGCATATCTGGAGAGTGTATTAACGCATTTGTCATCAGGTGTACTAGTTGTGGATGAAAAATTGCGCTTACGCTCGGCAAACACCAGCGCTGTACAAATACTGGATGTAGCATTGACGGACATGCGAGGTGTTTCATTATTGGCTCTAGCAGAGCAGCATAATCTATTGCGGCCATTTATTGACGAAATACTACAAGCATTTAGCGATACAAATCACGTTGAATGGCAACGTCAAATTGAGCGCATGAGCAAAAATGGCAATCAGATTTTGTTGTTGCGTGGTACGCGATTATTCTCGACGGCGGAAGCCGGCTATGTCGTGGTGTTTGATGACATTACACACCTGCTGCAGGCGGAGAGACAAGCAGCGTGGGGTGAAGTTGCGCGTCGCTTAGCGCATGAAATAAAAAATCCGCTCACCCCCATTCAGCTTTCAGCCGAGCGCTTACAGTACAAGTTAAGTGAAAAACTCGAGGAAAGCGATGCAAAACTATTGCATCGGGCGACCCAGACCATAGTGAGTCAAGTGGCGGCAATGAAAAACATGGTAACTGAGTTTGCCGATTATGCGCGCTCACCTGCGGCCAAACTTACCAGTCTGGA
This sequence comes from Nitrosomonadales bacterium, assembly GCA_025408405.1. Classification (GTDB taxonomy): domain Bacteria; phylum Pseudomonadota; class Gammaproteobacteria; order Burkholderiales; family Gallionellaceae; genus 39-52-133. The sequence continues at coordinate 66,481 of JANYJE010000013.1, forward strand.
TATGCACCTGTTGTTGTATGAGGTGTTGGGCCTGTATGAGGCAAACAGCAGTCCAATTACGCAAAAACTAGAGGCCACGCAGACCAGAATTAATGGCGATGCTACGCGGTTACGCCAGGTTATTCATAATTTGTTGCACAACGCGCATGATGCTTTGCAGAATGTAGCGCAACGAGAAATTATTTTGCTGACGGAAAATATTCCGACTAGGTTTAAATTAAGCGTATTAGACAATGGCAGCGGATTTCCAGAGCATGTACTGGCCCGTGTATTTGAACCTTATATGACAACTAAAGATAAGGGAACAGGATTGGGGTTGCCCATTGTTAAAAAAATTGTGGAAGAACATGGTGGATCTATTCACATAGAGAACAGGCAGACTGGTGGCACATGTGTAAGCATAACATTGCCGTTAATAGCAGAGGGGGGGCAATGACGACCAAAGAAATACTGGTAGTAGACGATGAAATCGGCATACGTGAATTACTCTCTGAAATTCTGTTTGACGAAGGATATCGCGTTCATCTTGCAGAAAATGCACAGCAAGCGCGAGAATTCCGCGCGCAGCAAACACCGAATCTAGTGTTACTGGATATCTGGATGCCTGACACAGATGGGCTTGTTTTGCTCAAGGAGTGGGTTGACCAAGGTTTGTTAACTATGCCGGTAATAATGATGTCAGGGCACGGTACGATTGAAACAGCATTGGAAGCAACACGAATTGGTGCGGCGGATTTTCTAGAAAAACCAATAGCCTTGCAGAAGCTACTCAAAACAGTGGCCCAAGTCATTCAACAGGGAGCAAAGCCCAAGACTCAAGTGGAAGGGCAAACACAGAACTATGATGAACCTAGCTTGCCACTATTTCACCTGCCGCTAGATTTACCTTTGCGCGAAGCGCGAGAGCATTTCGACAACCTCTATTTTAATTATCAAATGAACAAGGAAAACGGAAATGTAACTCGTGTAGCAGACAACATAGGCATTGAACGCACACACTTATACCGCAAGCTAAAACAACTAGGTATAAAAATGACGAAAAAACACACAGATTGATGACATTTGCGTCCAATAAGCCCTAAAGATCCGAACAATTAATTAATGCGGCTAGATGGCAGGTTATGGCCGGAGTTGCCCAAAACAGGGCGGTACGGCATAATTACACATTTGTAGTATAAAAATAATTTAGCCCGTTAAGGGACGATCTTAGGAGGCTGTAAAATGGCTATGGCGCGAAATGTAAAACCCCCAAAGTTTAATGATGTGACAGGTGCGATTCGCGCTTTAGCGATGGATGCAGTGCAAAAGGCTAATTCTGGCCATCCAGGCGCACCTATGGGTATGGCGGAAATCGCTGAGGCACTGTGGAATCACCACCTGCGCCATAACCCGGCGAATCCTAAATGGGCAGATCGCGATCGTTTTGTACAATCGAATGGTCATGGCTCCATGCTTATCTATGCGCTGTTGCATCTGACAGGCTACGATTTGCCTCTGGAGGAGCTAAAGCGCTTCCGCCAAATGCATTCCAAGACACCCGGCCACCCAGAATATGGCTATACCGTGGGTGTTGAAACCACAACAGGTCCTTTAGGTCAGGGCATCACCAACGCCGTGGGTATGGCGATGGCAGAAAAATTGCTGGCAAATGAATTTAACCGTCCCGGGCATGAAATTGTTAACCACCACACTTACGTATTCATGGGCGATGGTTGCCTGATGGAGGGTATTTCACACGAAGCCTGTGCCTTGGCGGGTACTTGGGGTCTGGGCAAGCTGATCGCATTCTGGGATGACAATGACATCTCTATCGATGGACATGTAGGCGGCTGGTTTACAGACAACACGCCCAAGCGTTTTGAAGCTTATGGCTGGCACGTAATTGCCGATGTGGAAGGTCATGATTCCGCAGAGCTTGATGCGGCAATCAAAGCCGCTAAGGCGGTAACGGACAAGCCAACACTGATTTGCTGCAAGACCATAATCGGAGCCGGCTCCCCAAACAAGGAAGGAACGCATGACGTTCACGGCGCGGCACTGGGTGATGCGGAAATTGCGGCTACACGTGCGCATATTGGCTGGAACTATCCACCGTTTGAAATTCCGGCACACGTTTACCAAGCTTGGGATGCACGCACCAAAGGTGCAGGCATGGAAAAGTTGTGGAATAATAATTTTGCCGAGTATCGTGCAAAATATCCAGAAGAGGCAGCAGAGTTTGAGCGCCGCATGAAGGGCGATTTACCGGCTAACTGGACGAAACACGCAGCAGAAGTTATGAAGCAAATTAATGAGAAGGCGGAAACAATCGCTACGCGTAAGGCTTCTCAAAATGCAATTAATGCGCTCGTTCCCGCGCTGCCAGAATTTTTGGGAGGATCGGCTGATCTGACAGGTTCGAATCTGACAAACTGGACAGGTGCCAAGCACGTGCACGGTACCAAGCCAGGCAACTACATTAGCTACGGCGTGCGCGAATTTGGCATGTCACACATCATGAACGGTATGGCGTTGCACGGTGGCTTGATGCCTTTCGGCGGTACCTTCCTGATGTTCTCGGAATATGCGCGCAATGCGTTGCGCATGTCGGCTTTGATGAAGCAGCGCGTGATCTATGTGTTTACCCATGACTCCATCGGTCTGGGTGAAGACGGTCCGACTCATCAACCGGTAGAGCAAACGACCACATTGCGTTATATCCCGAACATGGATGTATGGCGCCCATGCGACACAGTGGAATCAGCGGCATCCTGGATTAACGCGGTAGAGCGCAAGACTGGGCCATCCTCACTGATATTCAGCCGCCAAAACCTGAATTTCCAGAAGCGCGATGCCGCGCAGATGGCGAATGTTCGCAAAGGTGGCTATGTACTGTCAGAGGCTGGTAACAGCAAGGCGCAGGCCATTATTATTGCAACGGGTTCGGAAGTTGCACTGGCAATCGAAGCTCAAAAAATTCTGGCACAGGAAGGTATTCATGTACGCGTAGTTTCCATGCCATCCACCAACGTTTTTGATCGCCAGGATCAGGCTTACAAAGATAGCGTATTGACTAAAGGTGTGAAGCGAGTAGCCGTGGAAGCCGGTGTAACCGGCTTTTGGCATAAATATGTCGGGCTGGAAGGCGCTGTCATCGGCATGGATTGTTTTGGTGAATCCGCACCAGCGGGAGAGCTGTTTAAACACTTCGGTTTTACCACAGAGAATGTAGTGAAGACCGTTAAAAGCATACTGTAAATTTTAAAAAAACTGGAGAACATCATGACAATTAAAGTTGGCATCAATGGATTTGGACGTATCGGCCGCATGGTATTCCGCGCGGCTGCCAAAGATTTTCCTGAAATCGAAGTGGTTGCCATCAATGACCTGCTGGAGCCTGATTACCTGGCGTACATGCTCAAATTCGATTCCGTTCATGGCCGCTTCAATGGCGACGTCAAGACCGAAGGAAGCAACCTCGTGGTCAATGGCAAAAAAATTCGTCTGACCGCAGAGCGCGATCCAGCCAACCTGAAGTGGAAAGAAGCGGGCGTGGACATCGTAATCGAATGTACCGGTTTCTTCCTGACCAAGGAGACCTGTCAGGCGCACATTGCTGCGGGTGCCAAGAAAGTGATCCAGTCGGCGCCGTGCAAAGACGATACCCCCATGTTTGTCTACGGTGTAAACCACAGCAAGTATGCGGGGGAGACGATTGTTTCCGCAGCTTCATGCACTACCAATGCTTTGGCTCCTGTCGCCAAGGTGCTGAACGACACCTTTGGTATCAAGCGTGGTTTGATGACTACCGTGCACGCAGCGACTGCTACGCAAAAAACTGTTGACGGCCCATCCAGCAAAGATTGGCGCGGTGGCCGCGGCATTCTGGAAAACATCATCCCCTCTTCAACAGGTGCGGCCAAAGCAGTGGGTGTAGTCATTCCTGAATTGAACAAGAAGCTGACAGGCATGGCATTCCGCGTGCCCACATCTGACGTTTCTGTGGTTGACCTGACTTGTGAATTGAACAAGCCAGCAACCTATGCTGAAATCTGTGCAGCAATGAAGGCAGCTTCTGAAAGTGGCCCATTGAAAGGTGTGTTGGGGTACACCACAGACAAAGTGGTTTCTACCGACTTCCGCGGCCACACCTGCCCTTCCGTGTTTGATGCCGACGCAGGTATCGCACTTGATCCAACCTTCGTCAAGGTGGTGGCTTGGTATGACAACGAATACGGCTACACCTGCAATTTGATGCGCATGGTAGGCCACATCGCCAAGTAATTGTTTGAACCCGGGGCTGGCATCTCTGCCAGCCCTTTGTTTTTTGTATGTTCAAAGGAAACAACATGTCTGTTATTAAAATGGCCGATCTGGATTTGAAGGGCAAGCGTGTGCTGATTCGCGCCGACCTCAACGTTCCAGTCAAGGACGGAAAAGTTACCTCAGATGCAAGAATTACTGCGTCCATGGCTACCATCAACCATGCTTTAAAAGCCGGTGCCCGCGTGATGGTCACATCGCATCTGGGGCGCCCGGAAGAAGGCGTATATTCCGAAGAAAATTCCCTCAAGCCAGTTGCTGCCGTCATCTCGGCAAAGATAGGTAAACCAGTGCGCCTGATTAAAGATTGGGTAGATGGCGGCTTTGAAGTGGCTGCGGGAGAACTGGTGTTGCTGGAAAACTGTCGTTTTAACAAGGGCGAGAAAAAGAGCCTGGATGAAACAGCAAAGAAATATGCAGCCTTGTGCGACGTATTTGTAATGGATGCCTTTGGCACCGCACACCGTGCTGAGGCGTCTACTCATGGCGTGGCTAAATATGCTCCAGTGGCCTGCGCAGGCATACTGCTGACAGAAGAACTGGAAGCTTTAACCAAGGCGTTGCTGAACCCGGCGCGACCAATGGTCGCGATCGTTGGCGGATCAAAAGTGTCCACCAAACTGACGGTGCTGGAATCATTGTCGGAAAAATGCGAGCAGCTGGTGGTTGGTGGCGGTATCGCGAATACCTTCCTCAAAGCCGTGGGAAAACCTGTCGGCAAGTCTTTGTGTGAAGACGACCTGGTTCCAACAGCGCAGGCCTTGATGAAAAAGATGACCGCGCGTGGCGCGACTATCCCCATTGCAACAGATGTGGTTGTAGGCACAGAAGCACCTTTCCTGCCTGGCAAAGAAAACACCCCTGCAATCCTGAAAAACGCCAATGATGTTGCCGAAAACGAAATGATTTTCGATATTGGTCCCAAGTCGGCTCAGGAAATTGCTGACATCATCATGAAGGCTGGCACTGTTGTGTGGAATGGCCCAGTTGGAGTATTCGAGTTTGACCAATTTGGCGAAGGCACCAAAACTATAGCCATGGCCATAGCCAAGACCAAGGCTTTCACGCTGGCGGGCGGTGGCGACACTATTGCGGCAATTCAGAAGTACGACATTTTTGACAAAGTTTCATACATTTCGACTGCTGGAGGCGCCTTCCTGGAATTCCTCGAAGGCAAAACATTGCCGGCAGTGGAAATTCTGGAGCAGCGTGCTGCCAAGTAATTCGCATACTGCAGCGATTGTTGCAGAAAAATATTTAAAAATAAACCATGCTACGTAGAACAAAAATTGTTGCAACCCTAGGGCCCGCTTCCAGCAGCCAGAAAGTGCTGGAGCAGCTTATTAGTGCCGGGGTTGATTTGGTGCGCATGAACTTTTCGCATGGCACAGCGCAAGATCACATGGCTAGGGCAGAGACGGTACGTGCCGCAGCCAGGGCGTGTGGGCGCGTAGTGGGTATTCTGGCTGACCTGCAGGGCCCGAAAATTCGTGTGCGCAAGTTTGAAAATGACAAGATCATATTGAACCCTGGCGACACGTTTATTCTGGATGCCGAATGGGATGCACTGGGTAACCAGGAGCGTGTAGGTCTGGATTATAAAGAGTTGCCCAAAGATGTCAGCAAAGGTTCGGTACTGTTGCTGAATGACGGCATGCTTGAATTTGATGTGGTTGAAGTCAAAGGGAGCGAGATTGTTTGCAAGGTGGTTCGCGGCGGTGTGTTGTCAAACAACAAAGGTATCAACCGCAAGGGCGGAGGATTAACCGCTCCGGCACTGACTGAAAAGGATATGGAAGACATCAAGACAGCCGCACTGATCAAGGCGGATTATCTGGCTGTCTCCTTCCCACGCTCGGCTGATGACATGAAATTGGCGCGCAAGCTGATGCATGAAGCCGGCGGCAAGAGCCTGATGATGGCCAAAATTGAGCGTGCGGAGGCCATTCCGGTGCTGGGCGAGATTATCGACGCGTCAGATGCCATTATGGTGGCGCGTGGCGATTTGTCCGTGGAGGTGGGTGATGCGGCGGTGCCGGGCTTGCAGAAGCGCATGATCAAAATGGCGCGCGCGCGCAACAAGCTCGTTATCACTGCAACGCAGATGATGGAATCCATGATCACCAACCCGATTCCAACCCGCGCAGAAGTCTCTGACGTGGCGAATGCGGTGCTGGATGGAACCGATGCGGTAATGCTGTCAGCTGAAACGGCGGTGGGTGATTACCCAGTAGAAACCATAGAAGCCATGGTACGCATCTGCCTGAAAGCCGAGCAGGAGGTGGAAGAAAGCGAGATAGATCGACGCCTGACTCACACCAAATTCTCACGCATAGATCAGTCTATTGCTATGTCGGCCTTATATGCAGCATCGCACTTCAAGGTGAAGGCGATTGTTTCATTGACACAGTCAGGATCAACCACGCTGTGGATGTCGCGGATGAATGCGGGTGTACCGATTTTTGCATTAACTCCGATAGATTCAACGCTAAGTAAGGTGACTCTGTTTAGCGGAGTACACCCTATCGCCTTCAATCTTGAATCCAAGTTTCCATCGGAAGTGTTGCGTGCAGCGGAAGATGAGCTGGTTCGGCTGGGGCTGGTAAAAGAAGGTGACATGATGGTGATGACTATAGGCGAAGCCATAGGCAAAAGCGGCCACACAAACACCATGAAAATAGTGCGAGTAGGCGATCACCGTGCTGAGTAAAGGGTTGAACCCGGATCGGGTTCACTCGTACACTTACGGTTTAATGTTTGGTTGATTGAATAATTTAATTAGTTTAGAAGGGGTAGAAAATGGCTCTCGTCTCATTACGTCAACTGCTGGACCATGCAGCAGAAAATGGCTACGGCCTGCCAGCGTTCAACGTGAACAATCTGGAACAAGTCAAAGCCATCATGGAAGCTGCTAATGAATGCAATAGTCCTGTGATCATGCAAGGCTCTGCAGGTGCACGCAAGTACGCCGGCGAACCATTTCTGCGCCATCTCATTGAAGCTGCTGTGGAGATGTACCCGCATATCCCGGTGGTTATGCATCAGGATCACGGTGCTTCGCCAGCAGTCTGTATCAACGCGATCAAGTCCGGCTTCTCCAGCGTGATGATGGACGGCTCGCTGATGACCGATGGCAAGACACCCTCTTCCTTCGAGTACAACGTCAACGTCACTCGTAGCGTGGTTGAAATGTCGCATGCAGTCGGTGTATCCGTTGAAGGCGAACTGGGTTGCCTGGGTTCTCTGGAATCCGGCCACGGCGAAAAAGAAGACGGCCACGGCGCAGAAGGAGTGCTGAGCCACGATCAACTGCTGACCGACCCGAACGAAGCGGCGGAATTCGTTAAGCTGACCCAAGTTGACGCATTGGCGATTGCCATCGGCACATCGCATGGCGCATACAAATTCACCAAGCCGCCCACAGGCGATACCTTGGCGATCAGCCGCATCAAGGAAATCCACGCGCGCATCCCCAACACCCACCTCGTGATGCACGGTTCCTCTTCCGTGCCGCAAGAATGGTTAAAAATCATCAACGAATTCGGTGGCCAGATGCCACAGACCTACGGCGTACCAGTTGAAGAAATCGTCGAAGGAATCAAGCACGGCGTGCGCAAAGTGAACATCGACACCGACTTGCGCATGGCCTCGACGGGTGCTACTCGTCGTTACCTGGCACAGAACCCCAAGGACTTTGACCCGCGCAAGTTCATGGCTGAAACAACCAAGGCGATGCATGCAATCTGCAAAGCACGTTATGAAGCCTTCGGTTCCGCAGGCCAAGCCGGCAAGATCAAACCGATCGCGCTGGACAGCATGGCTGCTCGTTATGCCAAGGGCGAACTGAAAGCAGTAGTTAAGTAAGTGTAGCAAGCCGTAAACAAACAAGGCGACCTGCGGGTCGCCTTTTTGTTTGTCCATCTAAGCGAAGCTGTGAGCGGCGTGTGTAGGTGCAGGGCAGCCAGGCAAAGATTACTTCGCACGATTGCGTTTGCTCACCATCGGTGCGGCCAGTCGCTCCGCCTCCTCCAGCAGGAACTTAAAAAAAGCATTCGCCGCGGTAGAAAGGCGTTTGTTTTTTCGCTGCACAATGTGCCAGTCGCGCACGATCGGGAGGCCGACCACGTCAAGGATGCACAGGCGTTTTGTTTCGAGTTCCAGCTCGATGCCATGGCGCGAGATGATGCCGATACCGATGTGGGCATGCACGGATTGTTTGATTGCTTCATTGGTATCCATTTCCATGTGCGATGGTAATGGCAAATGATGGCTGGCGAAAAAACGCTCGACTACACCCCGCGTGCCGGAGCCGATCTCGCGCAGCAGAAAAATCTCTTTCGACAATTGGCGTGGCTGGATATTTTTCTGTTTTGCTAGCGGATGGCCGGGTGCGGCTATCACCACCAGAGGATTCTGCATGAACGATTGCGACACCATGTCCGCACCTTCCGGCGGTTGTCCCATGATGGCGAGATCTGCGACGTTGTCGACCAGTTGTTTGATCACCGCGTCGCGGTTGGCGACGGAGAGACTGACGTTGATCTTGGGGTGAAGCTGGATGAACTTGGCGAGCAGTTGCGGCATGAAGTAGTTAGCCGTACTCACTACAGATATGTTGAGGTGGCCGTGCTCCAGCCCTTTCATCTCGGCGAACACCGCACTCATCTCCTGCATTTGCTGCAGGATGCTGCGGCTGTAGTGCAGCAGCTCGCTACCCGCTTCGGTGAGATACAGCTGTTTCCCAACCTGTTCGAACAATGGCAGACCGATATTCTGTTCTAGCTGCTTGAGTTGCATCGAGACGGCAGGTTGCGACAGGTAGAGTTCCTTCGCGGCGCGCGAATGGCTGAGATGACGTGCGGTCATCTCGAAAACTTGCAGCTGGCGCAGGGTGAGGTGGATCATGCTTGCCATGATAGCATTTATTATAAGGGATGCTTATGGGTACAATAAAAAAGATTGACTGTTGTTTATGATTGGCAGGCGTATAGTTCGCTTCGTAGTAATTCATATCGATTTTTATCCGGAGAAAACATGGATCAGTCAGCGCGTTATTCAAATCTAGACCTTAAGGAAGCCGAGCTTATCAAGAATGGTGGTCACATTCTGGTTGCCTACACCATGACCCCAGCAGCGGGCGTCGGCTACCTGGAGGCGGCAGCGCACATCGCGGCTGAATCTTCCACCGGTACCAACGTTGAAGTAAGCACTACAGATGATTTCACCAAGGGCGTTGACGCGCTGGTGTATTTTATCGATGAAGCCAAGGGCATCATGAAGGTGGCTTACCCGAACGACCTGTTCGACCGCAACGTGACTGATGGTCGCGCCATGATCGTATCATTCTTGACCTTGGCAATCGGTAACAACCAGGGTATGGGCGACATCGAATGCCTGCAAATGCAAGACTTCTACGTTCCACCACGCATGCTGCAACTGTTCGATGGTCCGGCAAAGGACATCTCTGATCTGTGGCGCATTCTGGGTCGTCCGGTCGTGAACGGCGGCTACATCTCCGGCACCATTATCAAGCCTAAGCTGGGTCTGCGCCCTGAGCCTTTCGCTAATGCTGCTTACCAGTTCTGGCTGGGTGGTGACTTCATCAAGAACGATGAGCCACAAGGCAACCAAGTGTTCTGCCCGATCAAGAAGGTTCTTCCTCTCGTTTACGACGCGATGAAGCGCGCGCAAGACGAAACCGGTCAAGCCAAGCTGTTCTCCATGAATATTACTGCTGACGACCACTATGAAATGTGCGCACGTGCCGATTACGCGCTGGAAACATTTGGCCCGGATGCAGACAAGCTTGCATTCCTGGTTGACGGTTATGTTGGCGGCCCAGGCATGGTAACGACAGCACGTCGTCAATATGCAGGTCAATACCTGCACTACCACCGCGCAGGCCACGGTGCCGTGACTTCCCCGTCTTCCAAGCGCGGTTACACAGCGTTCGTGCTGGCGAAGATGTCCCGTCTGCAAGGTGCTTCCGGTATCCACGTGGGTACCATGGGATTCGGCAAGATGGAAGGCGGCAAGGATGACAAGGTTATCGCTTACATGATCGAGCGCGACAGCTGCCAGGGTCCGTTCTACCATCAAGAATGGTACGGCATGAAGCCAACAACCCCGATTATCTCCGGCGGCATGAACGCGCTGCGCCTGCCAGGCTTCTTCGAGAACCTCGGCCACGGCAACGTGATCAACACTGCGGGTGGCGGTTCTTACGGCCATATCGACAGCCCGGCTGCTGGCGCGATCTCTCTGCGTCAGTCGTACGAGTGCTGGAAGTCTGGTGCGGATCCAATCGAATTCGCCAAAGAGCACAAAGAATTTGCTCGCGCATTCGAATCGTTCCCGAAAGATGCAGATAAGATATTCCCGGGCTGGCGTCAAAAGCTGGGCGTTCACAAGTAAATCGAACGTCCGGTTGCAAAATAAAAAGCCCCTGCCGAGATTTTGCAGGGGTTTTTTTATCAGCCAATAAATATTGAGGAACAGCAATGAGCCAACAGTTCGATATCAAGCAATATCAGATTAGCAAAGAGCCGTTCTATCAGGCGCAAAGCAATGAGGTCGCGCTGTATGAGGCGGCATACGCTGCACGCCTGCCAGTCATGCTGAAAGGGCCGACCGGCTGCGGCAAATCGCGCTTTGTAGAATATATGGCGTGGAAACTGGGCAAGCCACTGATCACAGTGGCCTGTAACGAGGATATGACAGCATCCGATCTGGTTGGCCGTTATCTGCTCGACGCAAGCGGGACACGCTGGCTGGATGGCCCTTTGACGTTGGCGGCGCGGCACGGTGCGATTTGTTATCTGGATGAAATCGTGGAAGCGCGACAGGACACTACCGTTGTCATTCACCCCCTCACCGATCACCGCCGCACCCTGCCGCTGGATAAAAAAGGTGAGCTGGTTGAGGCGCACCAGGATTTTCAGCTGGTGATTTCCTACAACCCGGGCTACCAGAACCTGATGAAGGACTTGAAGCAATCCACCAAACAGCGCTTTGCCGGATTGGAATTCGACTATGCAAAAGCGGAAGTCGAGATTGCTATCGTCAGCAAGGAAACCGGGGCAACTACAGAGGTCTCGACCAAGCTGGTCAAGATCGCCGAAACCGCGCGCAATCTAAAGGGACACGGCCTGGATGAAGGTATCTCCACGCGCTTGCTGGTATATGCCGCGACCCTGATCAAGCAGGGTATCGCGCCGCGTGATGCGTGCCGCATGGCCCTGGTGCGGCCCATTACCGATGATGCAGACATACGCGACACCCTGGATCACGCCATAGACGCAGTGTTTGCAGCCTAATCCCCCAGCCCAATTCAAGAGTGACGGCGAGATGACAGCCACTATCGAAGAGCGCCAAAAACTCGAGAGTAACTTTGCGCGCGTGCAGAGTGTATTTGATGATTGCATGGCAGCTGCCCGCAAGCACCTCAGTGCAGAGGGTATCCATGCCTACATTGAAGGTGCGAATGCAGTCAATAGAACCGGACGCGGCGAAGAGCCGGTGCTGGTGTTTCTTGAGGAAATGCCACAGGTTGCCGCTCAACTCGGCGAGGGTGTTATCGAAGAGGTGGTGGTATTTACGCGCACTCTGGCGCGTTCTCCCAACAGCAAGGCTATCCCCAATTTTCTGCAAAGCCTGGCGGCAGCGGCGCGTGCGCTGGAGAGCCGCGAGCTGTTCAGCGAATACCTCAATCTGGTGGTGCAAACTGCGGTGCGCACCAGCCCCAAGGTGCACGGCATAGATTCGATGTATACCAGTCCGTGCCTGCCTGACTTTTTGAATAGCGCACCCTTTCTGTTCAGTCAGCTTTCCTTGGGCGGCATCAAGAATTGGGTGGATTACGGCGTACTCGCCTACCCCAACGATCCAGAGCGGCAGCAGGAATATTTTCAGCTGAAGTCGGCTGACAGCCGTGCCGTGATGCAGCGCGAACGGCACGGCACCTTGTTCACCGAAAACGAGCGCAAGCTGGACATGTATTTGCGCGGCCTGTGGCAAAGCGATGCGCAGTTTGTGCCTTATTCGCTGGCTTTTGACGAAATTCGCAAACCGGTTCCCTATCTCAATGAACAGGGGCTGCATCTGCCGGATGTGTACGACAACCTGCCCAACGGTGTGCGCGGAATCGACCGCTATCGCGCCCTGCTGGCGCATCTGAGTGCACACCGACGCTGGACCACGAATCTGATTGCCGACAATCTGAGCCCGTTCCAACGCATGGCCGTCGAGGTATTCGAGGATGCGCGCGTGGAATATCTGGCCTTGCTTGAATTTCCGGGCCTGCGTTTGCTGTGGTGCAAATTGCATCCTGTCCCGTGCGAGAATATCGAGAAAATTGAGGGCACATCGTACATCCGCCATCGCTTGGCCATGCTGTCGCGCGCCCTGCTTGACCCGCAGCACGGCTATCAAAACCCGGCGATCCTGAAGTATGTGGCGCGTTTTAACGAATTGATGCTCAAGGGCAATACGCGCACCTATGACATCCAGTTGCTGGGCGTGCAGTTCATTGCAGAAACCAAAGTGGCGAGCGACTCTTCCGGAAAAATACATTTCGATGACACTGAAGTCGATTATCGCGACGACAATCGCATGATGTGGCTGTTTATCGAAGAGGGCGACGAAGAGGTATATGAAGAGCGCCAACGTCCGCCCGAAGAAATGGAAGACGAGTTCAAGGTGCCGCCGCGCCTGTATCCCGAGTGGGACTACAGTGCCGAGCACTACCGTCCAGACTGGGTAAGTGTGTATGAGCACCTGCAACCCAAAGGCAACCCGGCGCACATCGACCAGTTGCTGAACAAGCACCAGGCCCTGGCCAAGCGCCTGAAAAAAATTATCGATATGCTCAAACCGCAGAACAAGGTGCGCATACGCTATCAGGAAGAAGGCGCCGAACTGGATCTGGACGTGGCGATACGTTCCTTGATTGACCTCAAGAGCGGTGCCCAGCCCGACGTGCGCATCAACATGAGCCATCGCCATGATGGCCGCAGCGTTGCGATCTCCTTGCTGCTTGACCTGTCAGCCTCGCTGGGCGACGTGCCTGAGGGCTGCACTCAGAGCAAGCTGGAGATAAGCCAGGAAGCGGTGTCCTTGTTGGCCTGGGCAGTTGATCAGATGAACGATCCCCTGGCGATAGGCGGTTTTCATTCCGATACCCGCCACAACGTGCGTTTCTGGCACTTCAAGGGCTATAAAGAACCCTGGGGCGACGAGATCAAGGGCAGGCTGGCGGGTATGGAAGCCAATTATTCTACGCGTATGGGTGCCGCTATCAGGCATGCAGGTCATTACCTGAGCCATCAGAAGGCAGACAAGAAACTGTTGCTGGTGCTGACGGACGGTGAGCCGGCAGACATCGACACCCATGATCCGCGCCTGTTGATCGAGGATGCACGCGTGGCAGTGCGTGAAATGGATCAGGAAGGTATTTACACCTACTGCATCAATCTCGATCCCAGGGCTGATGAATATGTGGCCGATATCTTCGGTAAGAATTACGCGGTGATCGATAACATTGCGCGCCTGCCCGAGCGTTTGCCGCAACTATTCATGTCTCTGGTCAAGTAACAGGAATACATGAATGGAGAGACGGGGCAAAAACGGGTAAAATTACGAAGTTGTGAAAATTTAAAACATAAGGAAATAACAAGATGAGCAAGAATCTGGTGCAATTCATTATCGAAGAACAACGACACATCCCAGGCGCAAGCGGCGACTTTACGGGCCTGCTTAGCGACATTATCACCGCCTGCAAGCAGATTGCTCATAGTGTTAACAAAGGTGCACTGATAGGCGTGCTGGGCAGTGCAGGCAGCGAAAACATACAGGGTGAGACCCAGAAAAAACTGGACGTGATCACCAATGACATTTTCATCGCGGCCAATGAGTGGAGCGGCCACCTGGCTGCCATGGCGTCTGAAGAAATGGATGAAATCTATCCAATTCCTGCCCGGTATCCAAAAGGCAAGTATCTGCTGACGTTTGATCCGCTGGACGGCTCGTCCAATATCGACGTGAATATTTCTGTTGGTACCATCTTCTCGATTTTGCGTTGCCCGGAAGGCGTGACCAACCCCAGCGCAGCTGATTTCATGCAGCCAGGCACCAAACAGGTGTGTGCAGGCTATGCCCTGTATGGCCCCTCAACCATGCTGGTGATTACCACCGGCAACGGTGTGAATGGCTTCACGCTGGACAATGACATCGGCGAATTCATGCTGACTCACCCAAAGATGACCATCCCAGTCGACACACAGGAATTTGCCATCAACATGTCCAACCAGCGTTTCTGGGAAGCGCCGGTACAGCGCTACGTGGACGAGTGCGTGAAGGGCAAGACACCGGGCGGCCGCGAAAAGAATTTCAACATGCGCTGGGTTGCTTCCATGGTAGCAGAGGTACACCGCATCCTTATTCGCGGCGGCATTTTCATGTACCCGTTTGATACCAAAGAGGCAGGCAAGGCAGGAAAGCTGCGTCTGATGTACGAAGCCAACCCGATGTCGTTTATCGTGGAACAGGCGGGCGGTCTGTGTTCCACAGGACGCGAGCGCATCATGGAAGTGAAGCCAACTGGTTTGCACCAGCGCGTACCCGTCATCCTCGGTTCGAAAAACGAAGTCGAGCGTGTAGTGGGCTATCATAAAGGGGCGTAAGTCATGAGCAAGCCTCTGGTTGCGATTATCATGGGCAGTGCCAGCGACTGGGAAGTGATGCAACAGGCCGCGCGCCAGTTACAAGACTTCGGTGTCGCCTACGACGCTCGGGTAATTTCGGCGCACCGGTCACCCGACCTGTTGTTTGACTACATCAAGGAAATGGCGGCGCAGGGCGTGCAGTGCTTCATTGCCGGAGCCGGCGGTGCGGCGCATCTGGCCGGGGTGATCGCCGGAAAGACCAGCATGCCCGTGCTGGGAGTGCCCATTCCCTCAAAGTACCTCAAGGGCATGGATTCCTTGCTGTCTATCGTACAGATGCCGAAAGGCATACCGGTCGCCACCTTCGCGATTGGTGAGGCGGGGGCCGCCAATGCCGGCTTGTTTGCCGTAGCCATGCTGGCTATGACTGACGCCGCAATGGCCGCGCGCCTGGCGGCTTTCCGCAAGCAGCAGGCAGAGGCGGTTGCTGCAACCACCCTGCCCCCGTTAAAGTGAGTCACACAAGATGAGCGTACTGCACGAATCCAAGTTGACCAGCCTGCCACTGTTGCATCGTGGCAAGGTGCGCGATCTCTATGCGGTGGATGAGCAGCATTTGCTGATCGTGCAGACTGACCGCCTGTCCGCTTTCGATGTCATTCTGCCCGATCCTGTCCCTGGAAAGGGCCAGGTCTTGACCTCGCTGTCGAATTTCTGGTTTGGCAAGCTGGGACATATCATTCCCAACCACTTGTCCGGCATTGCACCGGAACAGGTGGTGAAGACGGAGGCAGACCGCGCGCAGGTCAAGGGGCGCGCATTTGTAGTGAAACGCCTCAAGCCCTTGCCGATAGAGGCGATAGTGCGCGGCTATCTGGTTGGCTCAGGCTGGAAGGATTACCAGAAAACCGGGGCGGTGTGTGGAATCAAGCTGCCTGCAGGATTGCTGGAAGCACAGAAATTGCCGCAGCCGCTGTTTACTCCCTCCACCAAGGCGGCAGTGGGCGAGCATGACGAGAACATATCCTTCACCCAGGCAGTTGAGC
>JANYJE010000014.1 GCA_025408405.1 Nitrosomonadales bacterium
GCGCCGCGTCGTCTTGCCGTATCGGTCAAAGCCACCAGTGGAAAGTGTCTGTTGTTTCATCGTTCGGTTCCGTTTACGCGTTCTTCGCTGAGGGTTGCATGATACAAAATCATTCAGGACTTAATCAGAGATTCCCTAGATAAAATGGACGTTTATGTGGGACTCCCATTAAAAATAATGGAAATCGGCCATTTTTCAGGAAAAATGAAACATCCCCCCCACGTCCATATTCTCATTTTGTTGCCACATAGGATAGAATGCTGCCCATTTTGTAAAAGACTAGCAGGCATATCGTGGCTTTGATTGTTCAGAAATACGGCGGTACTTCAGTAGGCAGCTCGGAGCGCATTAAAAGCGTTGCGCGTCGCGTAGCAAAATACAAGTCACGAGGGCACCAAGTGGTAGTGGTGGTTTCCGCTATGAGCGGCGAGACTAACCGCCTAATCGCTTTGGCTAAAGAAATTCAGGCTCAGCCTGACCCGCGCGAGTTGGATGTGGTGATTTCAACCGGTGAGCAAGTGACTATTGGTTTGCTGTCCATGGCGTTGATGTCAGAGGGCCTGAAGGCCAAGAGCTATACCGGCGCGCAAGTCAAGATTCTCACCGATAGTGCCTTCACCAAGGCGCGCATTCTCAGCATAGATGAAGAAAGTATTCGCGCCGACCTGAATAACGGCTACGTGGTGGTGGTGGCAGGCTTTCAGGGTATGGATGCGGATGGCAATATTACCACCTTGGGACGCGGCGGCTCTGATACGACAGGTGTAGCAGTGGCTGCGGCGCTGCGTGCCGATGAATGCCAGATCTACACTGACGTGGATGGGGTATACACTACCGATCCGCGTATGGTGCCGGAAGCGCGCCGCCTGAAGAGTATTACCTTTGAGGAAATGCTGGAAATGGCGAGCTTGGGCTCAAAAGTGCTGCAAATCCGCTCGGTTGAGTTTGCCGGAAAATATAAAGTTAAGTTGCGTGTGCTATCCAGTTTCGAGGATGAGGGCGAAGGCACACTGATTACGTTTGAGGAAGATACAAAAATGGAACAGGCGATTATTTCAGGCATAGCCTTCAACCGCGATGAAGCCAAGATTACCGTGATCGGCGTTCCGGATAAACCGGGCATTGCGTACCAGATTCTGGGTCCGGTAAGTGAAGCTAATGTCGACGTTGACATGATCATACAGAACGTTGGCGTGGACGGTGCAACCGATTTCTCGTTTACAGTACATCGCAATGAATTTACCAAGGCGATGGACATACTGAAGAATCAGGTGCAAAAACACATCGGTGCGCGCGATGTGATTGGTGATAACAAAACAGCCAAAGTCTCTGTAGTAGGTGTCGGCATGCGTTCGCACGTAGGCATTGCCAGCAAGATGTTTCGCACCTTGGCAGAGGAGGGGATCAATATCCAGATGATTTCCACTTCTGAAATTAAAATTTCGGTAGTGATAGACGAGAAATATTTGGAGCTCGCAGTACGTGTTCTGCACAAAGCGTTTAATCTGGACCAGGAAAACGTATAAATAGTTTGACCTGAAAGCCTTCTCCCAGTATTATTCGCGGCCTTCGGAGAGATGGCCGAGTGGTCGAAGGTACTCCCCTGCTAAGGGAGCGTAGGGTTTATAGCCTTACCGAGGGTTCGAATCCCTCTCTCTCCGCCAAAGAAAAAGATTTAAGAGAAGTTAAAGTTTTACGCGCCCGTAGCTCAGCTGGATAGAGTACTTGGCTACGAACCAAGGGGTCAGGAGTTCGAATCTCTTCGGGCGCACCATATTATCAATGGGTTAGGTCAGAAATGATCTAACCCATTTTCTTTTCGTGGGGGACTTTTGGGTGACTTTTCTCACCTAGCTGTTCCCTACGATGTTGGCGCGCGATGAAAATTGATCATATAGAGGGCATTATACGCACTGAAAATTGACCAGGTAATCCGAGTACGCTGCCTGCTTTTTAAGCGGGAGCAAATACAGGTGATTACCATGATCATATACGCGAAGATAAGGCGGATGTATTTCCGCGAGAATCAAAGCATCAGTGAGATTGCTCGTAAAACGAGTCTGTCTCGAAACACCGTCAAACGCTGGCTGGCTGCGCCGGATGGCACCGAAACCAAATACCGCAGGATCCAATCAGAGAAGATCATTAAACCGTTCGAGCCCTTGTTGATACAGGCGCTGACGGCTGACGCACACCGACCGAAGCGTGATCGACGCACGGCAAAAATGTTGTTCGAGGCGATTCAGAAGCAAGGTTTTAAGGGCAGCTACTGCCGCGTCTGCGAGTTCGTGCGCGTATGGCGTGAGCAAGGAGACAGTGTCTCTGCCAAATCAGCCTATGTGCCGCTCAAATTCCAACTTGGTGAAGCCTTCCAATTCGACTGGAGCGAAGAGTTACTGGTCATTGGCGGAGTCCTGCGCAAGGTACTGGCTGCGCACACCAAGCTCTGTTCGAGTCGCGCCTTCATTCTCTCCGGCTATCCCGGGCAAAGCCATGAGATGCTGTTCGATGCGCACACCCGCGCCTTTGCGGCACTGGGTGGGATAGCCAAGCGCGGCATCTACGACAACATGAAGACGGCGGTCGACAAGGTCTGCAAAGGCAATGGCCGCATCGTCAATACGCGCTTCTATGCCATGGTTTCGCATTACGTGTTCGAGGCTGACTTTTGTAATGTCGCTTCCGGATGGGAAAAAGGCGTCGTCGAGAAAAGCGTGCAGGATGCGCGGCGCAGGATATGGATCGAGGCCAGGCAACAGCAGTTCAGTACGTTCGATGAACTGAACGACTGGCTGGAAATGCGGTGTCGCAGGCTGTGGTCTGAACTGCAGCATCCGGAATATGAGGGCATCACCGTGGCAGATGCGCTGGAACAGGAACAGCCCTATCTGATGCCCATGCCTGTGCGGTTTGATGGTTATGTCGAAACCGCAGGTCGCGTATCGAGCACGTGCCTGGTGAGCATGGACAAAAACCGCTACTATAGTGGACCCCGATTTTCGGACAGTTAATTAAGATGGTAACCTGCTGTAACAAGGAGCAGGTTATGAGCGAAACGAAGCGCAAGATTTTCAGTGGCGAGTTCAAGGCCAAGGTTGCCCTCGAGGCGATCCGAGGCAT
>JANYJE010000015.1 GCA_025408405.1 Nitrosomonadales bacterium
TGTCCGGCTCATCATCAACCACCAGAACGCGCGAATTGCGTCTGTCAGCCGATTTCGCATCAAGACTCATGCTGGCCTCCGAAGACTATGCGAAAACACACCCTGCCATCTGCCTGCGGCCGATACTCAAGCAGCGCACCGTTCGCCGCACACAATTCCCGCGCAATATACAAACCCAGACCGGTACCGCCAACTGAGGTGGTAAAGAATGGCTCGAACAATTTCTGCACGGCATCAGCATCTACTGGCGGCCCATCGTTTAGCACTTCCAGCACCGTTGCACCGTCCTCAGCTTGCCATGCGCGCAATTGCACACTCCCCGGCTTCTTCTGGCAATAGCGCAGTGCGTTGCGGCACAGATTCCACAGCACCTGGTCGAAATGACCGCGATCAAACTGCACCACGCAGCTTGGCGCCACCTCGATCAGGAATACCGCAGGCACAACACCTTCGGTGTACTGCAAGGTCTCGACAAAAAGCGATAGCTTATCAAACAGATTCAATGACTCGCTGTGAACCCGGTCGCGCCGGTTCAACTGCAACACATCCAGCACGATGTTATTCAACCTGTCTGCATTATCCAGAATGATCTGAAATAGCCGGGTCTGCGCCGGATCATGCAGATCTTCGCGCAGCAATTCGGCGGCGTAGCTGATTGCCGACAAGGGATTGCGCACTTCATGTGCAATATTCGCCGTCAAGCGCCCCAGTGCCGCCAGCTTGACTTGCTGAGCCTGAGCCTGCACGCGCTGCATATCCTCCAATATCACCACCGCTCCCCAGAAGCCTCCCCGCTGAACCGGCAGGAAGCGCACCCTCACCGAGGAATCGGTGGCGGGGAAATGCAGCACATCGAGGCGGTTGGCATGGCTTTGCCGCCACGCGGAATACAAGGCATCCAGCACAGGAGAACATTCGCCAAGCGTAATCGACGCCGCCTTGGAAAACACATTGCCGAGCAAGCGCTCAGCCCCCGGATTGAATTGCCGCACCACACCGCGCTCATCCACCAGCATCACGCCGTCCGGCATATCCTGAATCACCAGCCGGTTGGCCTCTGCCAGATTGGACAAATCCACACCACGCAGCGCCGCCAGCTTTTCACTGGCCACCGCATATTTGGACAGGGTATGCGTCAACCAGGCAACTGCGAAAAATGCCGTGCTCAGGAATCCAGCCTGCATGTAAAGCGAAATTGGTGCTTCGTGAACCAGCACGGAATAGGAGTGCTCCAGCAGCACCGCGATACTCGCCAGAGCAGCAAAGAACAGTGTTATTTTCCCTCGGCAAACCAACCCTGCCGAGGCCAGCGACACCAGCAGCAGCATGCCCAGATTGCTGGGTATTCCCCCGCTGGCATAGGACAGCAGGGTGAGGCAAGCGATATCGGTGCCCACCTGAAAAGCCAGCTGCAGCGTAAATTGCGGATGTCGCAATCGCGTTGCCGGCAACGCAACCAGCACCAAAACAAAATATGCGATGGCAACTTTATAAAACAGCGCGTGATCGCGCTCACCCAGCTGCAAAACCTCGCCAAAGGCTGCCGCCAGCGATAGCAGGACGCCTGCCAGCAGCAGCCGGTATAAATTGAAAAAATAGAGGGAGCGCCACAAATCGCCCGCAACGGGAACGACTGGCTGCTGTGTCCGGGGCAAAAAAAGAAGGGCTAGTTTATCCCGCATCAGGACTAATCAGACTTGCCGGACTTGTCATCTTTGCCGGACTGGCCGCGACTATGTGCCTCGCTGCAAAAATATTTACCCCCCACGAGAAAGCTCTCGTTTTTGGGCAGATGCACACCGCACTCGGCGCAACGCACCATATCTTCGGCACCAGGAGGTTCATCCTGGCGGGTCTGCTGCTTGCGCACGGATTTGAACCACCAGAAAACCACAGCAACTATGGCAATAATAAACAGCAGACGGCTCATGCACGATACTCCGCAAAAAATCCCAAGGCGATTGACATATGGTCGGGGTGAGAGGATTCGAACCTCCGACTCCTGCGTCCCGAACGCAGTACTCTACCAGGCTGAGCTACACCCCGAATTGTAACCACTAAAACTGCCGCGCATCAGCATTGCCCCAAATCAGGATTGTCGAGACGCGGCGAATTTGGCCAATTCTAGCAAAGATTGCTTGTACTGCGTATCCGGCAGCACGGCCAGCGCAGCACAGGCTGCGGCAGACTCGCGTTCGGCCTGCTGCCTGGTGTAATCCAGGGCGCCGGTCTGCTGCACCACCTGCAACACCTCGGCAAAACGCCCCAGATCGCCCTGCTCTATCGCCGTACGTACCACTGCCGCCTGTTCGGGCGTGCCGTGCTGCATGGCGTATATCAGCGGCAGGGTGGGCTTGCCCTCTGCCAGATCGTCACCCAGGCTTTTTCCAATTTCCTGTGCATCGCCGGAATAATCCAGCACGTCGTCCACCAGTTGAAATGCCGTACCCAGATGCATGCCGTACAACGCCGCAGCCTGCTCGTGATCCTGATTCGCGCGCGACAGGATCGCGCCCAGACGCATCGCGGCTTCAAACAGCTTGGCAGTCTTGCAATGGATCACGCGCAGATAATTTGACGCATCCACACTGGCATCGTGGCAATTCAGCAATTGCAGCACTTCGCCTTCGGCGATGGTATTGGTGGCATCCGCCAGCGTCTGCATCACGCGCATGTCCCCCACTTCCACCATCATCTGGAAAGCGCGGGAATACAGGAAGTCGCCCACCAGCACACTGGCCGCATTGCCAAACAAGGCGCTGGCGGTGGCACGGCCGCGGCGCAGCTCGGATTCGTCCACCACATCATCGTGCAACAGCGTAGCCGTATGAATAAACTCGACCACCGCAGCCAGCTCATGGTGATGCCTGCCGCTGTAGCCGAACGCCTGCGCGGACAACACCACCAGCGCCGGGCGCAGGCGCTTGCCACCGCTGTTGACGATGTACTCGCCAACCTGGCTGACCAGGGCCACTTCGGAATGCAGGCGCGTGCGGATCACCTGATCCACGACCTCCATATCCGCCGCGATTAATTTCTTGAGATTCTCTTGTGACACTGTTACACCCTGGAAAAATTAAGTCGCTGCATAGAGCGCCACAGTACTGCGCCCATTTATTCGAGCCGCGCATTGTCGCATAAAAACCGTTTATCGCGACTCAGGCGCCCTGCCAGTTCTCCATAAATACGCGCCTATCATCACTCCGACCACGCTCAGAGCCACGACATAATGCGCCGGCGCCAGCGCGTCCGAGCTCAACAGCATGCTGACTGCCACAGGCGTCAGCCCGCCGAAAACGGCATACGCCACGTTGTAGGAAAACGACAAGCCGCTGAATCGCACCGCAGACGGGAAGGCCTTGACTGCCACGCTGGGAACCACACCAATCACCCCAACAAAGAAACCACACAGCGCATACAACTCATTGATGCGCTGCGGCGCTAGCGACATCTGCTGGTAAAACAGTGCAGATGTCGCGCCCAGCATTACGCAGCCTATCATCAACACGCGCCCCGGGCCAAAACGATCAGCCAGCGCACCGAACACGATGCAACCCAGACTCAGGCACAGTGTCGCCATGCTGTTGGCCTGCAGGGTGGTCGCCGCTGCAATGCCGTAGAGTTTTTGCAGCAGCGGTGGCGTCATTAAAATCATCACTATGATCGCCGCAGACAGCAGCCAGGTCAGCAGCATGGTCAGCACCACCGCCGGCCGGTGTGCACGCACCACCGTTTTCAACGGCAATTCACTGGCCAATTCCTGCCTGGCCTGCATCTCCTTGAACACGGGTGTTTCATGCAACCACTGGCGCAGCCACACCGACACCAGCCCGAAAATGCCGCCGATGATAAAAGGGATGCGCCAGCCTTCTGCCAGCACTTCGGCTGGCGTGTACATTTTATTGATGACTGTCGCCACCAGAGACCCCAGCAGTATGCCGGCGGTCAGCCCCGCCGTCAG
This sequence comes from Nitrosomonadales bacterium, assembly GCA_025408405.1. GTDB lineage: Bacteria > Pseudomonadota > Gammaproteobacteria > Burkholderiales > Gallionellaceae > 39-52-133. The sequence continues at coordinate 3,962 of JANYJE010000015.1, forward strand.
CACTCCGCAGGCGAAGCCGATATGGCGCGCAGGCACATGCTCGGACACAAATACCCAGGCGCCAGGCACCTCACCGCCAATCGCCGCCCCTTGCAGCAGGCGCAAGGCCAGCAATGACAACGGCGCCCAGATACCGATGACGGCATAGGTAGGCAACAGGCCTATCGCCAGTGTCGGCACGGACATCAGGAATATGCTCAGCATGAACATGCGCTTGCGCCCCAGCAAGTCGCCGAAATGCGCCATGACGATGCCGCCCAGCGGGCGCGCCAGATAGCCCGCAGCGAATATCCCGAAAGTCTGCAGCTGCCGCAGCCAGTCGGGCATATCGTGCGGAAAAAACAACTGCCCGATGACGACCGCAAAAAACACGAAAATAATGAAGTCATAGAATTCCAGCGCCCCGCCAAGTGCAGCCAGCAATAAAGTCCGATAATCCTGGCGCGTCAATCTCCGCATGTTTCTCTACCCTTAAATTTAGGAGGCCCGCGATTCTAGCCAATGCGATGATGCTTAGCCATCTTGCCGAACGTTACAGCGCGGTCAAATGAGCTGCACTTGCGAAAAACAGGCTATTCGTGGATAATCTGCCCCCTTATGCGTGCGTACACCCTGCCGCACCAATTTTTGATGCTAGGAAAACCAAGATGAAAACCGATATTCACCCGCAATACACCGAGATCGCCGTGAACTGCAGCTGTGGCAACGCGTTCAAGACCAAGTCCACCATGGGCAAGCCTCTGCACGTTGAAGTTTGCTCGGCATGCCACCCGTTCTACACCGGCACACAGAAGATTGTAGATACCGCTGGCCGCATTGAGAAGTTCAACAAGAAATACAGCAAGGGCGCAGCCGCTGCCGCTTAATGGCTCGTTGCATCTGACCAAAAAAGGCAGCAGACGCTGCCTTTTTTTGTTTGCTCTGAACCCGCTACACTTACCCAAGGCGGAGAAACACGGGCAAAGCTAGTTGACTTGCCTGAACGCTGCTCAATCTTGCTTGCTTCAGCATCAAGGTTAAAATGCTAAAAGCGACATCCATGCACCCATCATGTCCATAGTATAAGGCTGCTTCTATCACATGTTTGCTTACTCCACCCTTGCAGAACCAGCGATGACGCCTACCAAGACGTTGTTCTTCGCGCTGCTCTGCGCCACCTGGATAGGCACAGGCCTGATCGGCCACGACCCGTGGAAACCCGATGAGGTCTACAGTTTCGGCATCGTGTTTCAGATGCTGCAAAGTGGTGACTGGCTGGTTCCTGCACTGGCGGGCGAGCCGTTTATGGACAAGCCGCCGCTGTTCTATATCACTGCGGCGGCTTTTGCCAAGCTGCTCTCGCCGCTGCTGCCGCTGCATGATGGCGCGCGCCTGGCCAGCGGCTTCTACAACGCCCTCACCCTGATGTTTATTGGCTTTGCCGGGCGCGAACTGTTTGGCAAGGGGCGCGGCTGGGCGGCAGCTGTCATTCTGATAGGCTGCCTCGGCATGCTGGTGCGCACCCACTTCCTCGTTACCGATCTTGCCCTGCTGACGGGCTGTGCCATGATGCTTTATGGCTACGCGCTCAGCCTGCGCCGCACCCTGCTGCCGGGCCTGTTGATCGGCACCGGGATAGGCATCGGCTTCCTGTCCAAAGGTTTTATCGCGCCGATACTGTTTATTTCCATCAGCGCCACCCTGCTGTTTTTCCGCGCTTGGCGCACGCGCGCATTTTTCACCACCCTCGCCATCGCAGTCGTGTGCGCCTTGCCCTGGCTCACCCTCTGGCCTTATCTGCTGTACCAGCGCTCACCGCAGCTGTTTATGGAGTGGGCGTGGAAGCTGAATATCGGGCACTGGCTCGACTACGCACGCCGCGGCCAATACGATGAAGTTTTCTACTACGTAAAAATCCTGCCCTGGTTTGCCTGGCCGGCCTTGCCGATGGGTGCGTGGGCGGTGTGGCATGCACGCAAAAAAGTACTGCAACAGCCAGAATTCCAGCTGTTGCTGGCGACCTTCCTGGTGATGCTGGCAACCCTGAGCATCGTGCCGAATATCGAGGAAATATTTGCGCTGCCGATGCTGCTGCCGCTATCCCTGCTGGCCACCGCCTCGCTCTCCAGCTTGCGCCGCGGCGCTGCGAATGCGCTGGACTGGTTCGGCATCATGACTTTTGGTTTTTTTGCCATCCTGCTGTGGTCGGGTTGGCTTAACCTGTATCTGAACAGCGACTCGCGCATCACTCACTGGCTGAAAAACTACCAGCCCGAAGTGGAACCCCACTTCCAGCTCCTCCCCTTCAGTCTCGCCGTCGCTGCCACGCTGCTGTGGATCGTGCTGGTATGGCGCGTGGGCCGCTCCATCCGCCGTTCCGTCATCAACTGGGCCATAGGCGTTACCCTGCTGTGGGTGCTGGTGATGACCCTGTGGTTGCCGTGGCTGGACAGCAGCAAGAGCTATCGCAGCATGGTCGAGTCGCTGACAGAATCGCTGCCGGAAAAACGCGACTGCATCGCCAGCCGCTATCTGGGTGACGGACAGAAAGCCATGCTGCACTACTTCGGAAATATCGTGACACGCGACGGTGGCGAGCGCTCATGCAACTTGCTGCTGACGCAAGGCAACCTGTCCAGATCCGATCAGGAACAAGGCCATTGGACTACCGTATGGGAAGGCGGCCGCCGTGGCGAGAAAGACGAGCGCTACTACCTGTATCAGCGCCAGTACTAAACTTTAGTTCTCCAGCAGCTTCCTCAAGTTGTGCAAATCCTGCTCCACCAGCTGCCCGTCTCTGGCGTAGTCTGCATCCGACATCCCGGGCTGGCGCAACAGGGTAAAAATGACCGTGCTGCCGCCGGCATTGGGCAACACGCGCATGGGCACGCAGATTTCAACACCAGGCGCAGGGGTCACATAATGGTCCAGTACGCCGAATATGTTTTTTTCTGCGAAGCGGATATGCATTTCACCCTGCGCCGTTTGCACCAGCCATCCCGCGTCGGTCAGGCTCACCGACTGGCATAGCCCGCCTGCCCACTGCGGCAGATTCTGCGGATTCACCACATACTCGTAAACCTTGCCCGGAGGACAATCGATGTTGATGCTTAGCGTCTGCACCTGACGCATTGCGTTATACCGCTTTGCCGGGGATCTTCGGTGTGGGGCACACCACATCCGCATTCTGTGCGCGCTGGCGCAAGGCGTGCTCGATCAACACCAGCGCCAGCATGGCCTCGGCGATAGGCGTGGCGCGGATGCCAACACACGGGTCGTGACGGCCATGCGTTTCCACCATGGCCGGATTGCCCTGCTTGTCGATGGAGCGACGCGGAATGCGGATGCTCGAAGTAGGCTTGATCGCCACATGGGCCACAATCTCCTGCCCGGTGGAAATGCCGCCGAGCACGCCGCCTGCATGGTTGGACAAGAAGCCCTGCGGCGTCAGCTCATCGCCGTGCTCGCTGCCGCGCTGGGTCACGCAGCCGAAGCCCGCGCCGATCTCCACCCCCTTGACCGCATTGATGCCCATCATGGCATAGGCGATGTCGGCATCCAGCCGGTCGTACACCGGCTCGCCCCAGCCTACCGGCACGTTCTCCGCCACCACGGTGAGTTTGGCGCCGATGGAATCGCCCGACTTGCGCAACGCATCCATGTAGTCCTCAAGCTGGCCGATATAGCCCGCATCCGCCACAAAAAAACTGTTGCCATCCTCCGTGAGGTCGCCCCAGCTCTTGAACGGCACCACGATCTCGCCCAGCTGCGCCATGTAGCCGTGGATCAGCACGCCATAGCGCTCGTGCAGCCACTTCTTGGCGATGGCGCCGGCCGCCACGCGCACCGCGGTTTCGCGTGCCGAAGAGCGCCCGCCGCCGCGCGGATCACGAATGCCGTATTTCTGCCAGTAGGTGTAGTCGGCATGCCCCGGGCGAAAGCTCTCTGCGATATCGCCGTAGTCCTTGCTGCGCTGGTCTTCGTTGCGTATCAAAAGCGCGATAGGCGTGCCGGTGGTCTTGCCCTCGTACACGCCCGACAGAATTTCCACTGCGTCGGATTCGCGCCGTTGTGTAACGTGGCGCGAGGTGCCAGGCTTGCGCCGATCCAGCTCGTGCTGGATATACTCTGCGGAAATTTCCATCCCCGGCGGGCAGCCGTCCACCACGCAGCCGATGGCCGGCCCGTGCGACTCACCGAACGAAGTAACGCTGAACAAATTGCCGAATATATTTCCAGACATGGGCAGACTCGCTAAATTGATGATGCAAGTTTAACATATCGCCATTCCAGTCTCCCACGGGCACACGCCATGAAAGCCATCCTGATGACCGCAGCAGGTTCAAGCGAAGTGCTGCAATTGCGCGACCTGCCCATCCCCGACTTGCCCTCTGCACATCATCTGCGCGTGAAACTTGCTGCCGCCGGCGTCAACCCGATTGACACCAAGCTGCGCGCCAAACCCCTCTACTACCCGGACAAACTGCCCGCCATACTGGGCTGCGATGGCGCCGGCAGCGTCGCGGCAACAGGCGCCGAAGTCACTAGTTTCAAGGTGGGTGACGCCGTATATTTCTGCAACGGCGGCATAGGCGACGAACCCGGCTGCTATGCCGAATACACCAGCGTGCACGAGGATTACTGCGCCGCCAAACCCGTGTCGCTCGGCATGGCGGAAAGCGCAGCCCTGCCGCTGGTATGGATTACCGCATGGGAGGCGCTGGTCGAGCGCGTCAAGCTGCAAGCAGGACAAACCGTCCTGATCCATGCCGGCGCCGGAGGTGTCGGGCATATCGCCGTGCAGCTCGCGCGCCACCTCGGTGCACGCATTGCAGTGACCGTCAGCGATGAACACAAAAGCGCCATTGCGAAATCTCTGGGCGTGGAAAAAATCATCCACTATCGCCAGCAGGACTTCGTGGCCGAAACACTGGCATGGACTGGTGACCGGGGAGCTGACGTGGTGTTCGACACCGTGGGCGGCGAAACTTTCATCCGTTCTTTGAGTGCGGCACGCTGCGGCGGTAAAGTCGTGAGCCTGCTCTCCACCCCGCTGTCTCTGGCCGACATCCAGCTGGCCAGACTGCGCAACCTGTCGCTGTGCTATGAACTGATGCTTGCGCCGCAGGTGATGCAGCAGCACGACGAGCGTGTGCGTCAACGCAAGATACTGCAACAGGGTGCGCAACTCGCGGATTCCGGCAAACTCAGGATACTGGTCAGTCAAATGCTGCCGCTGTCAGAGGCGGCACAGGCACATCGATTGATCGAGCAAGGCGGCGTCTCCGGCAAGATCGTGCTGACGATGGAGTAATGCCAACACTTGCAGAGTAATCATGTTCATCGACACCCACTGCCACCTCGACGCCAGCGAATTTGGCGACACGCCCGCTGCGCTGGTAGAGGAAGCGCTGGATGCGGGTGTCGCTGGCATCGTGGTTCCCGGCGTGGAGCGCGCCAACTTTGCCGCAGTGCAAAACATCTGCGCCCGTCACCCAGGCTGCGCGCCCGCCTATGGCATCCACCCCATGTATGTGGAGCGCGCCACAGCAGGCGATCTCGACGTTTTGCGCGAGTATCTGCAACACCCCGATACTGTTGCCGTTGGCGAAATCGGGCTGGATTTTTTCATCGCTGGTTACGACCGGGGAAAACAGGAATTTTATTTCGCAGCACAACTCAAGCTCGCACGCGAGATCGACCTGCCCGTGCTGCTGCATATCCGCCGCGCTCAGGACACCATCCTCAAACACCTGCGCCAGCATAAAGTGCGCGGCGGCATCGCACACGCCTTTAACGGCAGCCCGCAGCAGGCCGAGGAATTCATCAAGCTGGGCTTCAAGCTGGGCTTCGGCGGCGCCATGACCTATCCCCGCGCCAGCAAACTGCGCGAACTGGCCCGCACCTTGCCGCTGGAGAGCATCGTGCTGGAAACCGATGCCCCCGACATCCCGCCCGCCTTTCTGCAAAGCGGAGAAGCCAACCGCCCGAGCTATTTGCCGCGCATTGCGCAAACGCTCGCCGATTTGCGTGGCTTGCCACTGCAAGACATTGCGCGCGTTACTACAGACAATGCACGGTCTGTCTTGCCAAAAATTCCCCCTGCCATGCCTAACTGGAGAATTCAATGAAAGCAACGCTGAGGCCCGGCATCAAATACGAGCACAAATTCGTAGTGCCGCCGTCGAAAACTGTCCCGGCCCTATACCCAGAATCGGAAGAATTTATGGCCATGCCAGAAGTCTTTGCTACTGGTTTTCTGGTGGGCTTCCTTGAGTGGGCCTGCATAAAAGCCATCAACCCGCATCTTGATTGGCCCCAAGAACAAACGCTTGGAACGCACATCGACGTAAGTCACGAGGCCGCCACGCCTGCTGGCCTGGAGGTCACGGCAACGGTCGAACTTATCGGCGTAGAAGGCAGGAAACTCATTTTCAGAGTGGAGGCTCACGATGGCATAGATTTAATTTCCAAGGGGCGTCACGAGCGGTTCATAATCCACAAAGAGAAATTCGATGCCAAGGTGGGCGAGAAAAAAAAGCTCATGCCATTTGATCAGGGCTAGCCCTGGCTCCAGTCTCGATGAGTTTGCACAATTTGTGGCCTGTTTGGTGTTGAAATGGAGTTTCTATGAAACAAGCTCGCATGATTACCGTCGACGGCAACGAAGCTGCTGCCTATATTGCCCACCTGACCAATGAGGTGATCGCAATTTATCCGATCACCCCCTCCTCTCCGATGGGGGAGCATGCCGATGCCTGGTCGGCGCTGGGGCTCAAGAACCTGTGGGGCACCATTCCTGAAGTGATCGAAATGCAAAGCGAAGGCGGCGCGGCAGGCGCCATTCACGGCGCCTTGCAAACCGGTGCGCTGGCAACCACCTTTACCGCCTCGCAGGGCCTGCTGTTGATGATCCCCAATATGTACAAGATCGCCGGTGAGTTGACGCCTTTCGTCATGCACGTGGCGGCACGCTCCCTGGCGGCCCAGGGTTTATCGATTTTCGGCGACCACAGCGACGTGATGGCGGCGCGTTCCACCGGCTTTGCTTTTCTTGCCTCCAATTCGGTGCAGGAAGCGATGGACATGGCACTGATCGCCCAGGCGGCGACACTCGAAGCGCGCATTCCTATTCTGCACTTCTTCGATGGTTTCCGAACCTCCCATGAGGTGAACAAAGTCGAACGGGTGCCGCTGGAGGTGGTGCGCGAGATGATCAACGACCAACTGGTGTTCGCCCACCGGACCCGCGCGCTGTCGCCCGACCACCCGGTGATCCGTGGCACCTCGCAGAACCCTGACGTGTACTTCCAGGCGCGTGAGACGGTTAATCCGCTCTATGAACTTATGCCGGGAATCGTGCAAAAAACCATGGACCAGTTCGCCGGCCTGACCGGCCGCCAGTACCGCCTCTATGAATATGTCGGCGCGCCGGATGCGGAGCGCGTCATGATCCTGATGGGGTCGGGTGCCGAGGCAGTTGAGGAAGTCGTTGACCATCTCCGTGCCCACGGCGAAAAAATCGGGCTGGTGAAAGTGCGTCTGTATCGCCCGTTCGCGGCGGACGAGTTGCTCAGGGCAATTCCGCTTACGACCGCGCGCATTGCGGTGCTTGACCGCACCAAGGAGCCAGGCGCCGATGGCGAACCGCTATACAAGGATGTCGTGACCGCAATTGCGGAATCCTTCACGGGCGGTGCCGCGCGTTTCGCGACGATGCCGCGCGTGGTGGGTGGGCGCTACGGCCTGTCTTCCAAGGAATTTACGCCGGGCATGATCAAGGGAGTGTTCGACGAACTGAAAAAAAACCAGCCCAAGAATCACTTCACCATCGGGATTATCGACGACCTCGCTCATACCAGCCTGGAGTGGAATGCGGATTTCCATACCGACGCCGGCCACGGTGTGATGCGCTGCATGTTCTACGGCCTGGGTTCGGACGGCACGGTGGGCGCCAACAAGAACACCATCAAGATCATGGGAGAAGAAACCGAACTTTATGGCCAAGGCTACTTTGTCTACGATTCCAAAAAGGCAGGGGCTGCGACCATCTCCCACCTGCGCTTTTCCACCAGGCCGATTCATTCGCCCTATCTGATCGGCGACAACGAAGCCAACTTCGTCGGCTGCCACCAGCCGGTGTTTCTGAATCGCTATGACATGCTGAGCACAGCCGCGCCAGGGGCCGTGTTTCTGCTCAATTCGCCCGAGTTGCCGGACAATGTGTGGGACACCCTGACGCACAGGATGCAGCAGCAGATCATCACCAAGAAACTCGAATTTTATGTGATCGACGCCTACGCCATCGCCAAGGCGACCGGTATGGGCAGCCGCATCAACACCATCATGCAGACCTGCTTCTTCGCCATTTCTGGCGTGCTGCCGCGCGCGGTGGCGCTAGAGAAGATCAAGCATGCTGCCGAAAAATCCTACGGCAAAAAAGGCCAGGCGGTAGTGGCGGCAAACTGGAAGGCGATCGACGAGACCATTGCCAACCTGCACCAGATAGCCGTGCCGAAAGTGGCCGAAAGTAGCCACGAGATGCCGGAGCCGGTGCCTGCCTATGCACCCGATTTCGTGACAAGGATCTCCGCCGAAATCATGGCCGGACGTGGCGACCGGCTGCCGGTCAGCGCGCTGCCCAACGACGGCACCTGGCCGTCTGGAACTTCACAATGGGACAAGCGCAATCTGGCACAGGAAATCCCTGTGTGGGACGAGGAGCTGTGTATCTATTGCGGCAAGTGCCCGTTCGTCTGCCCGCACACCGCCATCCGCTCCAAGGTGTTTCCGGCAGAAATGGCCAGGAATGCCCCACCCACCTTCAAGCATATTCAGGTCAAGGGCAAGGAATTCGAACAAGGTATGCACATCAGCTACCAGGTCGCACCGGAAGATTGCACCGGCTGCACCCTGTGCGTCGACATCTGCCCGGCGGTATCCAAAGTCGACGGCCACAAGGCGCTCGAAATGCGGCCGCAGGCACCGTTGTGCGAGCAGGAAAAGAAAAATTTCGAGTTTTTCCTGACGCTGCCCGAATTCGACCGCACCCAGTTGCGCACTTCCACCATCAAGGGTGCGATGGTGATGCAGCCGCTGTTTGAGTTTCCAACCGCCTGCGTCGGCTGTGGCGAAACGCCCTACATCCGCCTAGCCAGCCAGCTGTTCGGCGACCGCATGGTGGTGGCCAACGCCACCGGCTGTTCCTCGATTTACGGCGGCAACCTGCCCACCACGCCCTACTGCAAGAACGCCGCAGGACGTGGCCCGGCTTGGTCGAACTCGCTGTTCGAGGATAACGCCGAGTTCGGCCTGGGCTTCCGCGTCAGCATAGACAAGCATGGAGAATTCGCCCGCGAGTTGCTGGAGCGCATGGAGCCGCAGATCGGCGCTGACCTGAAGATAGCGCTACTCAATGCCGACCAATCCACCGAAGCCGGCATTGCACAGCAGCGCGAGCGTATCGGGGCTTTGCGCAAGATCCTGGCCGGGATCAATTCGGCAGAAGCGCGCAACCTGGAGAGCGTGGCCGAATATCTGGCAAAGAAAAGCGTGTGGATCATCGGCGGCGATGGCTGGGCCTATGACATCGGCTTCGGCGGCCTCGATCATGTGCTCGCCTCGGGCCGCAACGTGAATATCCTGGTGCTCGACACCGAGGTCTATTCCAACACTGGCGGCCAGATGTCCAAAGCCACGCCGCGTGGTGCGATGGCCAAATTCGCCGCTGGCGGCAAACATACAGGCAAGAAAGACCTGGGGCAGATCGCCATGAGCTACGGCAACGTCTATGTGGCTCATGTCGCCTATGGCGCCAAGGACATTCACACCCTGAAAACCTTCCTTGAAGCCGAATCCTTCGACGGCCCCTCGCTGATCATCGCTTACAGCCCCTGCGGCGAGCACGGTTATGACTTGAGCAAGCAGCACCAACAACAGGAGCTGGCGGTGAGCACCGGGCATTGGCCGCTGTACACCTATGACCCACGGCGCGAGCAGGAGGGCAAGAATCCGCTCAAGCTGGATTCGCAGAAACCGTCGCTATCCTACCGTGAGTTCATCAAGAACGAGCCGCGCTTCCGTAAACTGTTGCAGGAGCTGGATAGCGATGGCGGAGAAGTGCTGGCCTTCTACGAAAACGAGTTGCAGAAGCGCTTCGCCCGTTACGAGCAGATGGCGGGTAGCTCGGGCAAGGGTGGCGAAGGGGCGGCCAGAAAGGAACCCGGCAATACGTAAGGGGCACAGCTAATGCGGAAGCACACAACATACACCGCGGGCAGCGCAATTTTAATGTTGCTTGTATTGTTCTCCGCTGAAACGGGAGTCGCCTCGCGCAGTAGCAAAGTGTTTTTTCCGGGATAATACACACGATGAAAAATATCCCGCCCCAATTCACCCGCACCCACATCCTGCTTGGCGATGACGGCCTGCAACTCCTCGCCGGCAAACACATCTTTGTCGCCGGGCTGGGAGGCGTCGGCTCCTATTGCGCAGAAGCACTGGCGCGCGCAGGCATCGGCCGCCTCACCCTGCTCGACCACGACCGGGTGGTGGTCAGCAACATCAACCGCCAGTTGCCGGCGCTGCTTTCCACCGTGGGGCAATCCAAGGCCGAACTGATGCGCGCGCGCATTGCCGACATCAATCCTGCGTGCCAGGTTGTGATTCTGCAAACTTTTCTCAACATCGATAACGTCAACGAGCTGGTGCCCGCAGACTGCGATTACGTGATTGACTGTATCGACTCGCTGTCATGCAAGGTGGCGCTGGTGGCGGAAAGCTGGAAACGCGGCCTGAATGTCGCGTCCAGCATGGGGGCGGGCAACCGGCTCGACCCGACGCGCATCAAGGTGGTGGATATCGGCAAGACCGAGGTGTGCCCGCTGGCACGGCAGATGCGCATACGCCTGCACCGCCAGGGAATCTACAAAGGAGTGCTGACTGTGTTTTCCGACGAAGCCGGCAGCGCTCCGTTGCCGCCGCAACCGGTGGGTCACGGCCGCGATCGCGCGGTGAACGGCACCATCAGCTACATGCCGCCGCTGTTTGGCTACATGCTGGCGGGCGCGGTGCTCAAACGCCTGCTGGGAAAATAATCAAACACCGCTGCACTGCGCTTAAACCGGCCTTAGTCCTTGCGCAGCGACATGCGTGCGAAGATATTATTTTTCAGGATGAACTGATGCTTCAGGGCGCCGGCCACATGCACCAGGGTCAGCAGCACCAGCGCCTGGGCCAGCAGGCCATGCACTTGGTGCGAGGCAAAATCATCGAAATCATCAGGCAAGTTGCCAACGTGCTTGAACAGGATCGCGAACAGATCGGCGTTGAGCGCCAACACCACGCCGGACAGTACTGCCAGCGCGGTCAGCAGGTAGAGCAGGTGATGCACCCCCGTACCCACCTTGTCCATCAGCGGGCTATCAGTCACCACCGGCGCAGGCTTGGGGGTGCGCATGCGCACGATCAGGCGCAGCAGGGTCAGCACCAGAATGCCCAGGCCGCCTACGATGTGCAACTTCAGCAGCAACACCTTTTCCGGCACGTCATTTTTCATCTCGTCCAACACAAAAGATCCCATCACAAATGTGCCCAAAATAGCGATGGCCAGCAACCAGTGCAGCACAACCAAGGCGGGATGGTAACGTTTAATTTCGGACATGCTCATTCCTATAATATGGCCGTGGAAAATCAGGCGGCTGGAAAGGTAGCGGAAAGCACGCGGCATTGCAAGCGCGCCACTCGTTATCATGCGTCGCCAGTGCCATGCAGAGGGAAGCGCGCCAACACTTCATAGCGCGCGCCCTGTGCATCGTTAAGCGATTGCACCAGAGCAAAATCGCGCGCCCGCCACAACAGCGGGGACATGACTGGCAGCGGACTATCGCTCCATTGCGCGTGGCGCAACAAGGTGACATGCGGCTTGTAGCTGCGCGCCTCAAACCTGAAATGGTGCCGCCGCAAACGCCGCTCCAGTTCGCTCACCAGCCACAGCAGCGCTGGAGGCACCTCCAGGGGCGCTGCAAACACGATATGGTTGTGTCCCCAGTAGCGCGCCAGCGCAAATTTCAACCCGAACCTCTCCCCGTTCACCTCCTGCGCTGCCAGCAGCAAGGCTTCAAACCGCTCCTCGCCGACCTCGCCGAGAAACACCAGCGTGGCATGCAAGCCCGCGCTGCGCATGGCCCGCCCGCCACACAGCCGCTGCAGTGGCGTCTGCCAGGCGACCAGCGCCTGACGCTCTGCCTCATCCGGCCACAGCGCAAAAAACAGCCTTGCCTGCTGATTTGAAGTTGCATGGTTCATGACATGCAGCTTAATACCGACTGACTATTTTGTCCTTATGCGTGTTGGGGTCGAGCATAAGCGCCAGATACGGTAAAATGCGCACCTTGTTGTGACACCGTACCGACCATGAACGCTCGTTTGCGCGAAATCCCATACAACTACACTTCGTTTTCCGACCGCGAGATTGTCATTCGCCTGTTGGGCGCGGAGGCATGGGACATTGTCAACAGCCTGCGCGACGAGCGCCGCACCGGGCGTTCGGCACGCATGCTGTATGAGGTGCTGGGCGATATCTGGGTGGTAATGCGCAACCCGTATTTGCAGGATGACCTGCTCGGCAACAACAAGCGCCGCGCCGCGCTGGTATCGGCTTTGCGCCATCGCTTGCACGCCATCGAAGCGCGCCGCCAGAGCAATGAATCCGTGCGGCGCCTGCTGCAACTCAGCCACCTCGCCATAGACGAATTTGCCGCCGACTTCGAGACCACACTGCAGTTGCGCCGGCGTGCCCTGCGGGTGCTGGCCCGCATCACCCGCCGCGACAACATCCAGTTTGACGGCCTGGCGCGCGTCTCGCATGTCACCGATGCGACCGACTGGCGCGTGGAATATCCTTTCGTGGTGCTGCACCCGGACACCGAGGCCGAGGTCGACCAGCTGGTGCGTGCCTGCATCGAGCTCAAGCTCACCATCATCCCGCGCGGCGGCGGCACCGGCTATACCGGCGGCGCCATCCCGCTGGATAAGCGCTCTGCCGTAATCAATACGGAAAAACTGGATACGCTGTCCGCCATCGAGCACCTACCATTACCCGGACTGGCGCAGCCCACGGCCACCATCCACTGCGGCGCGGGCGTAGTGACACGGCGCGTGATGGATGCGGCGGATGCCAACGGGCTGGTGTTCGCGGTAGATCCCACCTCGGCGGATGCCTCGTGCATAGGCGGCAATGTGTCGATGAACGCGGGCGGCAAGAAGGCCGTGCTGTGGGGCACGGCGCTGGACAATCTGGCATCCTGGCGCATGGTGACGCCGGAGGGTTTGTGGATGACGGTGGAGCGGCTCGATCACAACCTCGGCAAGATCCACGATGTGGAGATGACCCGCTTCCGCATCAGCCGCTTCGAGATTGACGGCAAGACGCTGCGCGGCGCGCCGGAAATTCTGCATATTCCCGGAGGAAAGTTCCGCAAGACCGGACTGGGCAAGGATGTCACCGACAAATTCCTGTCCGGGCTGCCCGGCATCCAGAAGGAAGGCTGCGACGGCATCATCACCTCGGCGCGCTTCATCCTGCATCGCGCGCATACGCACACGCGCACGGTGTGCCTGGAATTTTTTGGCCAGGTGCGCGAAGCCGTGCCGGCCATCGTGGAGATCAAGGATTACCTCGATGCCCATGCGCAGGCCGTGCTGGCCGGACTGGAACATCTGGACGACCGCTACCTCAAGGCCGTGGGCTATGCCACCAAGGCCCGGCGCGGTTCACGTCCGAAGATGGTGTTGCTGGCCGATGTGGTGGGTGACGACGAAAACGCCGTGGCGCAGGCGGCCTCTGAAATCGTGCGCCTGGCCAACCTGCGCCACGGCGAAGGCTTTATCGCGGTATCCGCCGATGCACGCAAGAAGTTCTGGCTGGACCGCGCACGCACCGCCGCCATTGCCAAGCACACCAACGCCTTCAAGATCAACGAAGACGTGGTCATTCCTCTGCCGCGCATGGGCGACTATTGCGACGGCATCGAGCGCATCAACATCGAGCTGTCGTTGGGCAACAAGATCAAACTGCTGGGTGTGCTGGATGAGCTCTTCGCCGGCGAATTGCCGCTGTACTACCAGGACGATGCGCAGTTGGGCGATAACGTACTCCTCGGCAATCGCAGGGAAGATGCGCGAAAATTATTAAGTGATGTTAGAAAAACCTGGGAATGGTTGCTGAAAAATCTGGACGTACCCAGTGAAAGACTGCTTGGTGTTGATTTCGTGCAACCTACAAATCCAAGCGATGACGGCCTCAAAAAAATTACTAGCGGTTTCACTGTCTTCCATCATATTCAAAACCATAGTTACAGTGCCTCGTGGAAGCGCGAACTGCGCGAGCCGTTGCGCCATATTTTCAGCGGTAGCACTTACCTGCCCATCCTCGAGCAGTGCACCGCCATCCACCAACGAGTGCTGAAGAGCCGCGTGTTTGTCGCCCTGCACATGCACGCCGGCGACGGCAATGTGCACACCAACATCCCGGTCAACTCCGACGATTACGCCATGCTGCAACAGGCTTACGGCGCGGTTGAACGCATCATGGCGCTGGCCAAGGCGCTGGGCGGCGTGATCTCGGGCGAGCACGGCATCGGCATTACCAAATTCGATTTCCTCGAAGCCGGTGAAATCGCCGACTTCACCGCCTATAAATTGCAGGTAGACCCGGATGGCCGCTTCAATCGCGGCAAGCTGCTGGCCGGCAGCAATCTGGAGCGCGCCTACACCCCCAGCTTCAACCTGATGGAACTGGAAAGCCTGATTCTGGAAAAGAGCGAGCTGGGCGAAATCGCCGATTCGATCAAGGATTGCCTGCGCTGCGGCAAGTGCAAGCCGGTGTGCTCCACTCATGTGCCGCGCGCCAACCTGCTGTATTCGCCGCGCAACAAGATACTCGCCACTTCGCTGCTGATCGAAGCCTTCCTGTACGAGGAGCAGACCCGGCGCGGCATTTCCATCGCGCACTTCGACGAGTTCAGCGACGTCGCCGACCATTGCACGGTGTGCCACAAGTGCCTCAAACCGTGCCCGGTGGATATCGATTTCGGCGATGTGTCTGTGGCCATGCGCAACTTCCTGCGCAAGCAGGGCAAGAAGAAGTTCAATCCGGGCACCGCCGCTGCCATGTTCTTCCTCAACGCCACCGACCCCACCACCATCAAGCTGGTGCGCCAGGTGATGATCAAATGGGGCTACCGCGCGCAGCGCTTAGGCCACCAGCTGGCAAAACACTTCGGCCTGCTCGGCAGCCAAACCGCACACCCGCCCGCCACGCTGGGACGCGCACCGCTCAAGGCGCAGGTGATTCACTTCATCAACAAGCCGATGCCGGGCGGCTTGCCGAAGAAGACCTCGCGCGCGCTGCTCGACATCGAAGACAACACGATGATTCCCATCATCCGCAACCCGCAAAAAACCACTGAGGATTCCGATGCGGTGTTCTACTTCCCCGGCTGCGGCTCGGAGCGCCTGTTCGGCCAGGTAGGTCTTGCCACGCAAGCCATGCTGTACGAAACAGGGGCCATCACGGTATTGCCTCCCGGCTATCTGTGCTGCGGCTATCCGCAAAATGCTGCGGGCATGAGTGACGTCGGCAGCAAGATGATCACCGACAACCGCGTGCTGTTCCACCGCGTGGCCAATACGCTCAACTACCTCGACATCAAGACCGTGGTGGTGTCGTGCGGCACCTGCATGGACCAGTTGCTGCAATACCAGTTCGACAAGATTTTCCCCGGCTGCCGCCTGCTCGACATCCACGAATATCTGCTGGAGAAAGGCGTGAAACTTGAGGGCGTAAGCGGCACACGTTATATGTACCACGAGCCCTGCCATGCTCCGATGAAGATTTATTCAGGCATTCAGGTAGCCAACCAGCTGATGGGCACCGAGGTAACTCTCAATGAGCGCTGCTGCGGTGAATCCGGCACGCTGGCGGTGACGCGCCCGGACATCTCGACCCAGGTGCGCTTCCGCAAGGAAGAGGAGATGCGCAGCGGTGCCGCTGCACTGCGCGCCGATGGCTATGGCGGCGACATCAAGATACTCACCTCGTGCCCGTCGTGCCTGCAGGGCCTGTCCCGCTACAACGATGATGCCGGCACCAGCGCGGATTACCTGGTGGTCGAGATGGCGCGACATTTGCTCGGGACAAACTGGATGAGCGATTACGTCGACCGCGCCAACAACGGTGGCATCGAGCGCGTGCTGCTTTAGGACATGGGTGCGATGATGAAAAATGCATGCGAGCTGTGCACACAGGATGGGGGCGAAGTAGTGTTTCGCAACACCTCGCTGCGCGTGGTGATCGCGAATGACAGCGACTATCCGGGATTCTGCCGCATCATCTGGAATGCGCACGTCAAGGAGATGACTGATCTGTCCGAAGCACAGCGTGCTGAAATGATGGCTGCCGTGTTTGCGGTGGAGAGCGCAGTGCGCAAAATCATGCAGCCGCACAAGATTAACCTGGCCAGTCTCGGCAATATGACACCACATCTGCACTGGCACGTGATCCCGCGCTATGCTGACGACCGCCATTTTCCCGCGCCGATCTGGGCCGCAGCGGCACGCCCGGGGCCTGCACAGAGTGTGCATTTTTCCGACAACTGGCGTGCGCAATTAAGTACTTTCATATCCACATCGCTACACACCTGACATGCTGACCCTGCCTCTAGCCCCGACTGACCACCAGGCTAAACCTGCATTTAAAAACATCTCCACCCTCGCGCAGTGGCTGGCTCAGCTGCAGCTCACCAATTTGCATGCCGCACACCTGGTCTTGCGCACCCAGCTGGCCGAATTCAACCGCTTTCCCTTGAGTGCCCTGGAGCGCCTGAACACGCTGGAGCGGCTGCGCGAAACTGTGGGCGTGGTGCAGGCAGACTACGCCAAGAAACTCATCGCCAAAAAACTGCCGCTCAGCACGGATGAGTTTGCCATTTTCCTGGCGCTCATAGAGTTGTGGCAGCTCATGCTTGACGGCTACCGGCGTAGCCTGCAAGCCTTTATCGACGACGACAAGCAGCTTGCAAAGCATGGGGCGTTGTTGTGCAACCGTTGCCTGCTGTATGGCAGCCTGCAGATATTTGAGTATCTGCGCACCGGCTATGAATTTGACGGCAGCCTCTGGCAAAACCTCCACGAGCTGTATTCTTTCACCGAAGGAAATGGCTTGCAGCATGAAAAGGTCAAGGACGAAGTGTATGCGCAGGGGCACGCCCTTTCCTGCCATGCGCTGTATGCCAAGATGCTGCTGATCTGCCACGCCCACCCTGCCGAGCTTACGCGCGCACAACTGCAACTGCTGGATCGCTGGCTGACACTGTGGGGAGATGTGATCGTTATCGAGCGGCGCTACAACGTAAGCCGCGGCGATGCGCCACCGCTGGCGCTGGATCTGGGCGGCAGCAGCGGCCTGCAACCGCTGGAACAAGTCACCACATCAGACAAACTGCGCTTTCTGGCGATGGTGCCGCTCAGCAAGCTGCTGCGCGTAAAGACCATTTTGCTGCAGCAAGGCCAGTCCCCGCAGCAACTGGAGCTGGGCAGCGATTTCTTTGGCGTCAACTGTGTCGACTTCCTCAACCTGCTGCACCACTTCTGGTGTGAAGGGCTCAGCGAACGTTTGGTCGAGCGGCGCAATGTGGCAACCACTGCGCAAGTGGGTTTCGGCATCCAGCCAATCTATTCCTGCATCTCGGGCAAATCGGTCCAGCCGTCCGGCAAGGAGTCTGGCATCGATACCGTTTCACGCCATCAGTTAGAAACCCTGGGGCGCACACTCTCGGAGTCCGCACGCCCCGCTTCCGGCCACCCCGAACCCTGGCACATCGAAAATGAAAACATTCTCGGTGCACGCTTGCTGCGCGACGTGCAGGAAGGTGATCGCATCGGCCTGAATCAGCTGGTAGCAGTGCGCCCTGCCGAAGCCGAGGCCTACATTCTGGGTAGCGTAAAATGGCGCAGTGTGACGCGCAGCGGGCAGTTGCATGTAGGCGTGCGCTACTTTCCCGGTGTAGCACAGGCAGTTACGCTGAAAGGCGCGTCTTCCCGGCATATCCTTGCCCTGTTGCTACCGGCCATTCCGGCACAGAAGATTCCTGCCAGCCTGATCGTTCCGCGCGAGGTATTCCAGGCAGATCACGCATTCGAGCTGATCCACCAGAACAATGAGAAACTGGGAATTAAAATGGGATTCAGCGTGGCGACGGGTGCCGATTTTGAGCGCGTAAGCTTTACTGCGGTTTAAATCGCCCAGCCGGGTAGCAATTACCAGAACGGGCTAGCGCCGACGTTTGGCCGGGAATTCAATACTGAAGGTACTGCCCTGGCCTTCCACGCTGACTATCCCCAGGCGTGCCTGATGGCGATTGGCAATATGCTTGACGATAGCCAGCCCAAGTCCTGTGCCGCCGGAAGCGCGCGAGCGGCTGCTGTCCACCCGGTAGAAGCGTTCGGTCAGGCGCGAGATGTGTTGCGGTGCGATGCCGATACCCGCGTCCTTTACGCTGAATAGCGGCTGGCCATTGTCCAGCAACTGCCAGGTCAGGACGATTTCGCCTCCCGGCGGGGTGTAGCGGATGGCGTTGGAGATCAGGTTGCTAAACGCACTGCGCAGCTCTTCCGCACAGCCCAGCAGTTTGCAGTCACTCAGCACTTCCAGTTTAATCTGATGCTGCCCTCCGCTTAATGCCAGACCGTCCTCATAGCAGCGCGGCAGCAGCTCGGGCACATCGAGCACCTCTTCCTGCAACACATTGAGCCGGTCTTCAAGCTTGGACAGGGTCAGCAAGTCTCCCACCAGGTGTTCCATGCGCTGCGTCTGCTCCCCCATCAGATTGAGCGCACGCCGCGCCATTTCATTTTCCAGGTTCGGCATGTCATGCAGGGTTTCGACGAAGCCGTTGACTACCGTCAGCGGCGTGCGCAACTCATGCGAAACATTGGCGACAAAATCGCGGCGCATGGTTTCGACACGTTCAAAACTGGTGATGTCGCGGGTAATCAGCAGCTTCTTGTTGCCGCTATAGCCGACGAGTTTGCATGACAAGATCAGGTCGTCCTGACGCGGGCCGCGCAGAATGAGAGGGTCGGAGAAATTGTTGGCTGCGAGGTATTGCACGAACTCCGGCTGGCGCGCCAGATAGGTAATGTGCTGGCCGACATCGCGCACGCCGTCCAGGCCGAGATGCAGCTCCGCCAGCGGGTTGCACCATTCAATGTGACCGGCACGATCCAGGCTCACCACGCCTTCGGGCAAGGCTGAGGTGGCCTGCTCCATATCGTGCAACGCTGCGGCACGTTTGGTGCGTTCCTTGCGATGTTCACGCACCATCTTGTAGATGCGGGAAAAAACCTCATCCCACGGTCCGGAAGCATCGGGAAGGGTGCGCCCCTCCGGGTCCTGCAGCCAATAATTAAGCGCCAGCAGATGCCGAACGTGATACACCCAGCGGTAAAACAGCAACAATCCAAACGTGATCGCCGCCGCCAGAGCACCTGCCACCGCCCACAGCAACAGGGACAGCGAAAACAATATCAACAAAAATGTCAGGGCGCGCCGCCACAGTTCAAACACGGTTGTGCTTTCAGAAATTATGCCGCGCCATTATACGGGGCGCCGTGTGCACGGCAATTTTAAATTGTTGGCCCGGAAAATAGCTGGCCCGGAAAATCGTTGCGTGGTCAGCTGGTGGAAAAACGGTAGCCGCTGCCGCGCACCGTCTGCACCAGCCGGTCCATGCCGGAAGGCTCCATCGCCTGGCGCAGGCGGCGGATGTGCACATCCACGGTGCGCTCTTCGACAAACACGTGGTCTCCCCATACCTGGTCCAGCAGCTGGGCACGGCTGTATACGCGCTCGGCGTGAGTCATGAAAAAGTGCAGCAGGCGAAATTCTGTCGGCCCCAGATCAAGCGGGCTGCCGTTGGCATTGACGCGGTGGGTGGTGGGTGACAGTTCCAGCCCCTCGGCACGCACGGTCTCTTCGCTCATCTGCGGCATGCGCCGGCGCAACACCGCGCGAATGCGCGCCATCAGCTCGCGCGGCGAGAAAGGCTTGGTGATGTAATCGTCCGCACCGGACTCCAGCCCCATCACCTTGTCGCGCTCATCGGTGCGCGCAGTGAGCATGATGATGGGAATATTGCGCGTGCGCTGATCCGCGCGCAGGCGCCGTGCCAGCTCCACCCCGGGCACGTCCGGCAACATCCAGTCGAGCAGGATCAAATCCGGCAGCGCGCGATTTATCTCGGCGGTGGCACTCGCCACATCTCTTGCCTGGATGGCGCGGAAACCGCACTGCGTCACATTAAATGCCAGCAACTCCTGTATCGCTGGCTCGTCTTCTACTAGCAGAATATTCGCTGTCATCTTTTGCTCCATCATTTAGATGACATCATAGTATGAAAGTATTGTGACAGTAGTGTGACAGTTACGGGTGCGGCGTTACGAATGTTCGCGTGGTGCGTGCGGATGCTCGGTCACATGGCCGGTATGACTGGCGGCATGATGATGCAGATAGGCATGCTCCTGTTCGGGTAGCGCACGCTTGCCTGTCATGTCTGGCAGCAGTGAGCCTGCCAACATGCCTGTGATGCTCAGCAACAGGCCGACGAGTTGCGGCAGCCATACACCGTCCGCATTAAAAACTTCCATCAGTACCCACGACGACAGGCCCAGGATGATGGCGACCAGCGCCCCCTGATTGTTGGCGCGCTTCCAGTACAGGCCAAAGGCCAAGGGCACAAATGCCGCCACCAGAGTGATCTTGTATGCGTTTTCTACCATCTTGAATATGCTGGCGCCTGAATTGAGCGCAAACAGCAGCACAATCATGCCGAAGCACAGCACCGCGATGCGCATTGCGCGCAGGAATTGATGGTCGCTCATATTCTTGAACACGAAATGCTTGAGTATGTTTTCTGTAAAGGTCACCGCGGGAGCCAGCAGGGTCGCAGAGGAGCAGCTCATGATCGCCGACAGCAGCGCGCCGAAGAAAATCACCTGCGCAAATACCGGGGTATGGTTCAGGATCAGGTTGGGCAGCACCAGCTGCGGATCGCTGTGCAGCAATGCGCCGAATTCGGCGGGGTCTATCATGATCGCGGCGTATGCCAGGAACATCGGCACGAACGCGAACAGGAAATAGATGCTGCCGCCCAGCACCGAGCCCTGCACCGCTATTTTCTCGCTTTTGGCCGAGGTGATGCGCTGGAACACGTCCTGCTGCGGAATGGAGCCCAGCATCATGGTGAGCCACGCGCCCACAAATGGCACCCATTCCGTATAGCCGCCGTGCGGAAAGAAATCCAGCTTGCCCGCCGCCTGCGCGTGCGCAACCACCGCCCCCACGCCGCCGGTCATGCCGCTGATCAGGTAGCCGATGAACAGCATGCCGCCCATGATCACCGTCATCTGGATAAAGTCCAGCAGCGCGACCGACCACATGCCGCCGAACATGGTATAGGTCAGCACGATGGCCGCGCCGACGATCATCCCTGTCTGCTGTGACACCTCGCCCGCCGACACCACGTTGAACACCAGCCCCAGGGCTTTTACCTGCGCCGACACCCAGCCCAGATAGGAAATAACGATGCACAGCGTAGTGATCAATTCCACCGTACGGCCATAGCGCAAGCGGTAGTAGTCGCCTATGGTGAGCAGGTTCATGCGGTAGAGCTTGTTGGCGAAAAACAGGCCGGCCAGAATCAGACACAGGCTGGCGCCGAACGGGTCAGCCACCACGCCGTGCAGCCCATCCTTGACGAAGGTCGCCGATATTCCCAGCACCGTTTCCGCACCAAACCAGGTGGCGAATACGGTGGCCGTCACGATGTGCAGCGGCAGGCTGCGCCCCGCCACCGCGAAGTCCTTGGCGCTATGCACTCGCGTCGAGGCATACAGACCAATCCCGATGGAAGCCAGCAAATAGAGGATAACGAACCAGATCAGCATGGGAACATCTCGCATATTGAGCAATGGCGACCATTCTAGCAGCGTTCTCAAAAACGAAAAGGCTCCCGCAGGAGCCTTGAGTTTTGTTGCCGCAAAAACGCTATGCCGACGCGGCTTGCGCTTGCTGCCGGTCCTTGATTTCCTTGATGAGGCCAGCCTGTTGATCGCGACGCTTCATATCTTCAGGATCGACCTTGCTCAGCACCTCCTGTTTAAGGCGCTGGTTCTCGGCATCGAACTGCTTGATCTCTGCGCCAGTAAATGTTTTTGTTTCGCCCACTTTGGTCTGGAAACGTTTGTAACCGAGTGCGTCCAGCACATCGCCGGCGACCAGTTCGAAGGTACGGATATCTTCTTCGCTCATTTCGCGCAGGAATTTATTGCTGTTGTCCGCCATCACCGGCTTCACCACATTACTCCATAGCTCGCTGGAACTGGCGGCGCGTTTGGCCTCGTCAGACTCGTTAAATTGCAGCATGGAGTCGTTGTATGTTGCTCCGAGGAAATCGCACAGGCCGCGCATTGCCTTTTCTGGAGACCCGGTGAGGGTTTCATAACTCAGATTGTAAAAACGCTGCGGATCGATATGCTTGCGGCTCTCCAATGCGATGCGCTGCGTGGCGCCCCATTCTTTGGCGATATGGTAGGGATGCTTCTCACCCACCACCGCCTTGCGGAATGACACCGCGACATCGCGCCCGTCGCGGTAGAGATAGATGTAACGCGCTGCGTCGCCGTAATAGGCCTCGAGTTCATTCAGGTAGTTGATGTTGGCCAGACTCTTGCAACACCAGGTGCCAGCCTTGCCCAGTTCGGCCATGACATCGTATACCGCACCGAACACCGCCACCACCGAGTGATTGCGGCAACGCGCTGCCACATCCTTGCGCTCAAGCTTCACGCCCTCCCAGGGAACCGGGTTGAGTTCAACCAGCCTGCAGACATCGTCCACCAGCAGCTTGAAGTTTTTGTCTTTGGAGAGGTCACCGTAGCCTTTCTCCAGCGGCATCATGCGCTGCAGAATATGCGGCGGGTGCGGAGCGGCAATTTCTGGCAGCTGGTTCAACATCAGACGCAGCAAATTTGAACCCGAGCGTTGCGTACCTATCATGAGTATCGGCATATTTTTCCCTTGTTTAATAAAGACTTGCGTCTCCAGATTTTTCACTACAGCTAACGCTAGCAGGCAATTCTTAATGCAGCCTTAATACAATATCAATCCAATCAGTCCTGCAGTCGGTATGACCCACACCACATCAATTTTGAATTTCAATTGCGCCAGCAATGCGGCTGCAAAAATAAGCAGCGATACCCAATGATGTTGCGCCGTCATCCCCACGGTGATGACCGCAGAAATGATCATGCCTATGACCGCGGGGCGTATGCCGCGCAGCACGGCCTTGATCAGCGCAGACTGCTTGATGCGATTCAATACATGCGTCGCGATGATCATCAGGATGCCGGCCGGCAAAAAGATGCCAATGGTCGCAGCCAGCGCGCCTAAAAAGCCGGCCACCTTGTAGCCGATAAAAACCGTACTCAGGACAATAGGCCCAGGCATGATCTGACTCATGGCGATAGCGTCGACAAATTCCTGTTGCGTCAGCCAGCCATTGCTCTCTACTACAGTATGTTGAATGAGGGGAATAAACACATACCCGCCGCCAAACAGGAACAGGCTCATCCCTCCGAAAGTCATTAACAGCTTGAGCTGCATGGTCGCGTTAACGCTCCAGAAGGGAACCGTAAGCGCCAATGGTGCAGCAGCAACGCTATGCAACCGACTTTGACTTTTCGCTTCGCCATCAGGTTTACTGCTGCCGGCAGCTGGCTTCTCCCGGAATATCAGCCAGCCAACCACACCCGAGATGGCGATGATGGACAGCGAAACGGCGAAGCTGCTGTGCCATACCATCAATGCTGCGGCAATCAGGGATATCAAGGCCTCATAAACTCCTTTTATCGTCTTGCGCCCCATGTTCCATGCAGCAACAAGAATAATTGCCGTAACAGCTGGAATGAACCCCATGAACAACTTGCTCACTACCGGGATTTGCCCCCAGGTGAGATAGGCCGCACTCAATGCCAGCATCAGCAAAAAAGATGGCAGGATCACGCCGATAGTGCAGACCAGCGCACCCGGCGTACCGCGCAAACGATGGCCAACGTAAGCGATCGTGTTCACTGCTACCGGCCCGGGCAACACGGTTGCCAGAGATACACCATCCAGCATTTCTTCGTGCGTGAGCCATTTCCGGCGCTCTACCACGTTGCTCTCAACCACAGAGATCAAGGCCATAAACCCGCCAAAGGCGGTGCTGCCTATACGCAGAAAAAGGGTAAACAACGTCCACAGTGAAACTCGCCCGGTATTCAATATCGTCTCCTACATGCATTAGCAACAAACAAGCCGCTCACCAACACGACAGAATGAATTCACTACAATCAACACTTGCCAGAAGCGTGCCGGGTTCGCTGCCAACAGCTCAACCCGTTTATTTACAGATTCAGAGCAACACCAATAAGCATTTGGCAACTTCAGCAAAGTGCTGCTGAAACCGGCCATCACCAGAAATTCCGGGGAGCATATCTTTCCTGTGCTCGCGCATATTCGGGCAGGTACGCTGGCTCGCATGCATCATAAAGCAATCGCCCCAAGCTCTCAATAAATCGTCTGCATCCTGCGTTGCTCGCGCTTGCAGAGGGCATCGGGCGCTACCTTCATCTGCAATGACAACCATAAGGTTCAGCGCGAATCACAACAACAAAGGCTCCCGCAGGAGCCTTTGTGATCGCAACAACGCCGCTTACAGTTCTTTGGCGTGAGCAGCCAGATACTTGGCCACGCCCTCGGTCGAGGCGCCCATGCCTGCCTTGCCTTTGCTCCAGCCGGCCGGACAAACTTCGCCGTACTCTTCGGTGAATTGCAGCGCGTCTATCATGCGCAGCATTTCGTCGATGTTGCGGCCCAGCGGCAGGTCGTTCACCACCTGGTGACGCACCACGCCGGCGCGGTCGATCAGGAAAGAGCCACGGTAAGCCACTCCACCCTCGGCCTCCACGTCATAGGCCTTGCAGATTTCGTGCTTGATGTCGGCCACCAGCGGGTAGCCCACCTTGCCGATGCCACCGTTGTTGACCGGCGTGTTTTTCCAGGCCAGGTGGGTGAACTGCGAGTCGATGGATACACCGATCACTTCCACGTTGCGCTTCTTGAAATCTTCCAGGCGATGATCAAAGGCGATCAGCTCGGACGGACACACGAAAGTGAAATCCAGGGGATAGAAAAAGATCACGGCATATTTGCCGGACATGTGTTTTTTCAGGTTGAATGTTTCATTGATATCGTTGTTACCCATTACGGCAACAGCATTGAAATCGGGGGCGGCTTTGCCGACTAGAACTGCCATGATTTTCTCCTATGGTTGACTGAAACACTAAGTTTTGTAATTTAGCCATGGGCAGCGCTCGTGTCAACCCGTTTCACCTAAAAACGGCAGTGCCAGCCACAGAGAGCAAATGAAGCCGCCGCTTGCAGTGACTCACCCAATGCAGCAAAAGTAACAAGCTTTGGGTGCCGCGCTTGCTCTGTGTTGTCTGTGGCTGAATGCTTTTTCCAGGCTTAACGTGGATCTCGCGTAGCGGTCATGACGTGCATCACTGACGCAGCGTGCTGCTAAAAAGGTGTCTTAAATTCAGCACCGGTATCGGCGTGCCGTGAAGCTCAAAACAGGAAACCGCCCACTCCCGCCAGGCGCTGCTCTCGGCCGGCAATGCGCAAGCCTGCTCGTCGCTCACCGCCAGTTGCCGCGGGGGAGACGCCAGCATCAGCGCGCCAAATTGCGGGTATTCGCCGCGCAGCTTTTGGTACCCGACCACGGCAAGAAAGGGTGCGTCATGAGGTGCAGCCCCCAATCTCGCGGCCATATCCATGACCGGCAACAGGCGCTCTTGCCACAACACCACGCGGCGGCAATACTCGGGGGTGCACGGCACGGCAAAGGTTGCGGGCGCATCTACCAGATGCAGCAACTCGCGCGTCCCCACCGCCGCTCGGCAGGAATCGCCGAAATCCAACAACCAGGCATTCATCCGTGACATCGCGATTCCCTATTCAACTACGCCTTGTGTATCCGGTGTTCAACGTAAGCCGCCAGCTGGTTTGCGTTGCTGACACACAACAGCCCCTGCTGATTGGCGAACAGTCCCTGAATCGGCGTATGCGCTGTCTTCATGGCCAAGGGGATCTCATAGAGTTGCCCCGTGACCTGCTTCATGATGCTCACGTCATCGCACAGCACGCCGATATATCCGGCTTCCACAGCCAGCAGTGCGCAAGTGCGACGTGAAGAAGGCAGCGTGGCCTGCAATTCAAGCTGCTCGGACAGGCAGTAAACCGGCCAGCGCTGCCGCATGTAACTGATCCAGCCGACACTCTTT
Organism: Nitrosomonadales bacterium; assembly: GCA_025408405.1. Lineage (GTDB taxonomy): Bacteria > Pseudomonadota > Gammaproteobacteria > Burkholderiales > Gallionellaceae > 39-52-133. The sequence goes on from JANYJE010000015.1 coordinate 30,386, forward strand.
TCCCCGGGATCAGTAGCATCCACATCGGAGGCCGATTCCAGTGTGCGAATTTCACTCTGCGGGAACATTAAATCCAGGCCATTGATTTTCAGCACGGCGGCAGAGGCATTCATGCCAGCTCCAGCCAGTGCAGGTCGCGTCATGCTCATCTGCGAACCAGGCGCTCAACGTGCTCAATCAGCTCGTCATCGCTAAACGGCTTGGTGAGATAAACATCCACGCCGGCACCCTTGCCCATCTGGCGATGTTTCTCGGTTGAGCGGGAAGTAATCATAATTACCGGCACATTTTTGGTACGCTCCGAATCGCGCACATGCGCTGTCAGCTCGATGCCGTTCATGCGCGGCATTTCCATGTCCACCAGCATCACGCTGGGCACGAAACTCTGCAGCATGCTCACCGCGTCCAGACCATCTATTGCCGTACGCACCTTGTAACCCGCATCCTGCATCACTTTGGACGCTGCCCGCCGGGCGCTGAGCGAATCGTCCACTATCAGCGCGGTAAGCGCGCCAGCCTCTTCGCCAGCCCCTGCTAGCGCATGATCGCTGGCTGACCGCAGCTTTCTGTGTTGCATTGGCGTGCGCAGCAATTCCACCAGGTCGATTACCGGAGCCACGCTGCCGTCACCCAGGATAACCGCACCCACCGTTCCCTGGATTTTCGGCACATAACGCCCGAAGTTTTTCAGCACCACTTCACGGCCGTTGACCACTTCCTGCACCAGCACGCCCTTGGTTGCACCACTGTCTGTGCGGGTAAGCAACACGGGGAAGCCAAGACGCTCTTCCTCGCGCCTGTCGCTGGGCAGATCCAGCAAGGTTCCCAGTCTGACCAGGGTATGCACTGTATCGCCCACACGGTAAACCTGCTGGTTTCCAACCTGCTCAATCTGGTCGACGGTAATGTAGTGGATATCTTCCACGCCATGGCTGGACACCGCGATCAGCTTGTCGCGATGCCGCACCACCAGCGTATGGGCAGACAGCAAGGTAGCAGGCAGGCGCAGCTCAACCATCAAGCCCGCACCTCGCTCCGAATTCAGCGCCAGTGTTCCCTTCATGTCCAGAACCCGGCTGTACACCACATCCATGCCTACACCGCGTCCCGATACCTGCGTCGTGTCATGCCGCGTGGAAAAACCGTTCACCAGAATCAGGCGTGCAAGCTCGTCGGGCGATGGCTCTTGCTCCGGCTCAAGCATGCCCTTGCCTTCTGCAATGCGCCTGATCGCGGCGTAGTCGAGCCCCGCGCCATCGTCTTTGCAACTCACCACGATGGTGTTGCCCTCGCGCGCAAAACTCAGCTCGATAGTGCCCGCCGCCGGTTTACCCGCCGCCGTGCGTGTTGCAGGCGCCTCAATGCCGTGGTCGACGGCATTGCGCAACACGTGCATCAGCGGATCCATCAGTTCATTCAGCACATTGCTGTCGATACTGGTGTTGTCGCCCTTGATTTCCAGCGTCACCTGTTTATCCAGCAATCTGCAGGTTTGCCGCACGCTGCGCTGCAAACGCGATATCACGCTGGAAACAGGAACCAGACGCGTGCGGATCACCGCATGCTGGCTGTCCATATGCAAACGCTGCTGCACTTCCAGCAACTCCCCCAGCGTGCTCAGCTGCTCATTCACTTGCTTCTGCATTTGCTGCGCGTCGTTAGCGGCTTCGACCAGACGCCGTGTCACGGTATGCAGTTCGCTGAAGTGTTCGAACTCCAGCGGATCGAAATCTTCCTTGCCACGCGCGTCCTGTTCCGGCGCCGCCACTCCGCGCACATCAACCAGATGCTCCAGCTCGGCCACCAGCTGCTGGAATGACTGCAGCTGCTGCTTGATGCCATCAGCCTGCTGCGAGGTGAGCCGCAAGCGTTCCTGTATCTGCGAATTGGAAATCAGCGTTTCGCCTGCCAGGCGCAGCATCTCATCCACCACGGGCGCCGGCACACGCAGCATATTTGCCTGCGGTGCAACAGGCTCCTGCTTATCCTGCTCCTGCCTGGCCTGCGGCGCTACCGCCTCGCGCTGCACGCCCGTCATGGCAGAAGCCATGACGACGGAGACGCCTTCACGGTCTATGCGGTTGGCATAGTCCAGCACCTCCTGCAGCACCTCTTGTGCCTGCGCGGGTGCCGGCCCCACCCCCATCAACGCCTCACTCATCGCCTCCAGACAATCACCGGCATGGGTGAGGATGTTTGCCAGCGCGCGATCCGGCATGGCATCGGCTTCAGACAGCGCAACCAGAATGTCTTCAACGTTATGGGTCAGATTGGCAATGCCGCGCACGCCCACCGTGTTGGCCGCACCCTTGAGGGTGTGGGCGGCGCGCATGGCACGCTCCACATCCTTGCTGTCGCCCTGCCCGCCCGCCAGGCGCTCGATCGCAACGGTAAACGCGCTGGTTTGCACGGGTAATTCCTGCAGCAAGCCATCCAGCAATTCCGCATGGATATCGTCGGGAAGCGCCAGCGCAACGTCCGCGGCACTGGCGAAAGCCTGGCGTTGCGGTTTCTGTTCTGCGCTCTCAACGATCTCCACATTGGCGAGAGACTGCACCCACATCTGTGCGGCATCCGCTGCAACCGGTGTATGCCATGCCGCAGCAGTCAGCAAGTCGATCAGGGCGGCACCCGCGACTTCATCTGCGGGCGACGCCAGATAGGCCGAAACACGAGCGGGCAATTGTTCCAGCAGTGCCAGCAGATCGGGAGCAATCTCTGCAGCATGGGTTTCTGCAGTCATGGCAGGCAGCATGTAAACCAGACGCGCGAATAGCGCACCCAGCGCCGTCAATTCTATCGATTCGGCCGCCGCAGCAAGCCGCCCCAGCAGTTCCGCATAGTTGTCCAGCGCCACCCGCCTGTCGTCTGCACTAAACCGCGCAGCGACAACAGCCAGCAGATCTTCGTCGAGCTGCTTGGTCATCTGGGTAAATTCTTTACTCAGCATGGACAGCATTTCACCATCCACTTGCTGCACAGCTGGCGGCGGCAACGGCCAGTCTGCCGCTGCTGCGTCAGCGGCTATCCGGGGCGGCTCGGCAGCTGTCACGGCGGGAATTTCAAACAGCATGTGGCGCAATATTGCCGCGTCATCCGCACTCAATTGCAACGGCCAGTCTGCCAGCGCAAGATGGCGTACCAATGCTTCGCCGGCATTGCTGTCTCCCTGGCTCATTACGTAGCCCAACAGCAGCTCCGGCAATAGCGAGAGCAAATCAACTTCCACTTGCGTAAGCGCCCGATCTTCGCGATCAATGACCAGCAGATTGGCTTCAATCATGGCGCAGGCAGAGTGCAAGCCGACCAGTCTGTTGCTGTCCGCAGCCTCGCTTAATTTGCGCATCAGATCTATGTAACGATGCAATATGCGCTCGGCCGCACTCGCCTCTTCTGTTGCAGGGGAGTCGTCAAGCATCACGCTCCACAGCTCATCCAAGGCCTCGGCTGCCACCAGACTGAATTGCGCCAGGTTTTCCTCAAGCATATGCACGATATCCCGGGTTGATCAAAGCGCCTCAGACGGGCAACTTGAACACACGCACAGCAGCCAGAAGTTGCTTGGCATAATCCAGCAGATTGGAAGTCTCTGCGGCCTGTTCATGCAGCTGATCCGTTGCCTGCTGGCTACTTCTCTTGATCTGAACCGCATTATCCAGCAGCACCTGTCCGGCCTTGGCCTGATTTTCGGAGGTATTGGCAATCTGTTTTACAGAATCCACCAGCTCGGAGGTATTCTGCTGCGTGAGCTGCATCTGCTGCCCGGCTTGCTCGGCAAGGCGGCTGCCTTCCACAATCTGCGTAATGGCGCTATTCATCGTGCTCACCGCGTCCGCAGTTTCCAGCTGGATATTGCTTACCAGCGCGGAAATCTGTTGTGTGGCCTGGCGCGCGTTTTCAGCCAGCCGCTGCACCTCGTCCGCCACCACCGCAAACCCGCGTCCCGCTTCACCCGCAGAAGCGGCGTGCATACTGGCGTTCAAGGCCAGAATGTGGGTACGTTCCGCGATCACGTTAATCAGGTTCACTACGCCTGAAATTTCCTGTGAGCGCTCACCCAGTCGCTTGATCCGCTTTTCCGTTTCGCGAATAACGTCGCGCGCACTGTTAATCCCGCTCACCGTACTGTTCACGGTATTCAGCGCCTGTTGCGTTGACCTGATCGCGTTATCTGCCACGGCGTTACATGCCTGCGCCATATCCGCAATGGAACGCATGGACTGCGCCGCAGACACTAGCGATTCCGCCGTGCGATCCACTTCTTCGCGTTCTTGCTCTGCCGCTGCCAGCAGCGTATTGGCCTTGGCCTGCACCATCATGGAAGCCTTGGTAACGTCCGCCGAAATATTGTTCACGTCTACCATCACCTTCGCCGTTTCGCTGGTGAGCAGGTTAAGCGCGTCGGCGACCGCACCGGTAACGTTCTCGTTCACCGGCACGTGGACGGTCAAGTCTTTTCTGGACAGCTGCGCCACCGCTTTCAGCAAGGTCAGCACCGACTCGTTGAGCTCGTCGCTTTCCTTCTGGATCGCCGCTTGCACCGTTTGGCGCTCGTCCATCATGCGGTCAAACTGGCTTGCCAACTGCCCCAGCTCGTCGCGGGTTTGCAGTTTTACCCGGGCATTGATATCACCCAAGGCAATCTTGGAGATGGTGCCTTGCAGCCTGCCGAGAGAATTCGAAATGGCGCGAATAATCGTCCATGCCAGAAAACCGCTGATCAGAGACAGCGCGACGACAAGTGCAATAGACAAGAGTTGCGCGCGCGAACTGGCAGCCGCCACTGCCGCAGTGTTCTGTTCCTGAAGCTGGAGGTTGTAACTGCGGATATTGTCAATATCTATTTTAATGGGTTCATTCAGCAGGCTGACCGGACCCAGCGCCTGGCGTACGGCTTCAGTCATTTTCCCGGCCTGCAAGGCTGCAATCAGGGGCTCATTTCCGTCTTTCGCATAGGTGGCGCGGTGCGTCTTCCACAACTCTAACAGTGCGCGCTGTTTGGCATCCTGCAGGGTGGCCTCATATTTCTTCGACAGCTCCGTAATCTCGGCACGGTGTTTCAGAAATTCCTCAATGCGCGCCGCCGCATGCGCCTGGTCACCACTTATCGCCGCATCCAGCAAAATAACGCGGTTACGCGCCATCAGGTAGTTAATTTGGTCGAAGGATTGCACGTTATCGATGGTTTGCTGCATATCGGCATGCAGGCGCTCAAATGCGCGAGTACTGCTGCTGGTAGCATAGATGATAGTGCCCAGCATCAGCAGGGAAATGGTACTCACCAGAAAAATCAGGCGGGTTACGATTGGTATGTTCTTAAACATTTTTACCCCTCTTTCAATGCACTTCTAAAAATGCGACTTAATTTCGCCATAGTATTAATGCTGCACAACTCTTCATGAAATCCGGCCGCTTAAGGTCAAGACCCGATTCCGTGCCCACTCCAGGCTGCACCTCGCAGCAAATCTTTTGTCCCTATCATTTCCCGGAGCGCGCCAGCTCATCGAAAAATGTTTCGTGATCGAACTCCAGCCAGACGGTATTGTCTTTTGCATAACCATTACGCACATGCGCCTGCAGCTCGGCCGGCAATTGCGGCAAGCCGGGTAGGCGGTTCATGTCGAATAAGGGCTTGGGAAAATCATCGATCAGCAGGCCTACCGCTTTCTCACCCTGGTCAAATACCAGCACCAACTGCGCTGCTGAACCATCACGCGGCGGCAAATCGAACAGCCTGCGCAAATCAAATATCGGCACCAGATTGCTGCGCAAATTGACCAGGCCCAGCAGCCATGGAGCCGAGCCCGGCAGATCCCAGATATCAGGCTTGCGCAACACTTCACTCGAGCAACCCGGCTTGATCAGGAAACCCAGGGTAGCAACCCGGAATCCGTAGCGACCGCGCTTATCCTCTGCAGCTGCAGCCAGCATCATCCCTGCCGGAGGCTCAAACCGCTCAAGTGCCGCACCGGGCAGCAGCCACTCGTCTACTGCCATACCATCAGGGCCGGACTCGTGTGAACTGATTGCTTCCATCGCGCTTGACGCCCGCTGTTCAGGTCAAGTTTTTCAATTGATCAACAATCTGATCCGCCGTGTAGGGCTTGGCCACATGCCCCTTGGCACCCTGCAGCTCACCCCACACCTTGTCCGCCTTCTGCGCCTTGCTGGTCACGAACACCACCGGAATTTCCTTGGTTGCGCCATCCAGTGACAACAGTCTGCATGCTTCATATCCATCCATGTCGGGCATGACCACATCCAGGAAAATAACTGAAGGCTTTTCGGATTTAGCCTTTTCAACCGCCTCCTTGCCGCTGCTCGCGGTCACCACCATGCAACCCGCATCACTTAAGATATTTTTGATATTAGCCAGATCCGCCGCGGAATCATCAACCACCAGAGCCTTCTTTGCTGCCATGATAAATCTCCTTAAAATTTAGGTAATGCAATTGTCATGCAAAATTACGATTGATTTATTAATTCTTATGTGAACTCCATATGCTGCAACGGCTATACCTTATACACCTCCAGAACCTGCCTGAACTTTTCGTAATCAACCGGTTTGGTCAGATAGCTGTCGCACCCTGCCAATGACCCGCGCACGCGATCGAAAGGCGAAGATTTGCTGGTCAGCATCACCACGGGAGTCTGTTTGGCCTCTGGATTTTTTTTGATCACTTTGCACACCTGATAACCATCCACACCGGGCAGAACCACATCCAGAAATATGATGTCGTAATAATTTTTTGCAACCAGCTCCAAGCCGGCCTCTCCGGTTTCAGCCGAGTCCACATAGATGTGATGATTGTACGACTTCAGTTCCAGCTCGAGCTGTTTGCGCACGGTAGGGCTATCGTCAACCACCAGAGCGCGGCGATATTGTGTACTGCCCATCGCCTGTGCGGGACTGACTGGCTCCGCCTTGTTTTTACCGGCAAATATTTTATTCTTGGGATCCTGGATTTGTAATTCGACCGCAATGTTATCCAACAGGGCCAGGACCTTGGTCGGATTAAAGGGGCGAAAAAAATAATTTTCCGTGGAATACACCAGTGCCACATTGGTAATCAGCAACGGCACGGGCTCCTGATCTTTCCAGGCCATCGCCCGCCAGCTTGCCATCGCGCCCGCATCCTCCGCGTTAATAATGACCACATCGATATCGCTCAGGTCGGCGCCTTCATTCAATTCGTAACTACCCTGCGGACGGTAAGTAGTCAGCTTCAGAATGGACTTGATAAGCCGCAATTCCTGATCATGGAGACCCAGAGTGCCAACCGAATAAACTTTGCCCTGTATCACAACCTTCCCCTCATGTTTATTGGTCACGCAACCAGCGCAGCAACTCCATAAATGAAACCATGCCCTGTTTCAGATTTTATTGCGTCGCTCTGTTGCGGAGCTGAACTGGCTCACCCAAGTCACGCAATTGCATAACTTTGGGTGAGCCATCGCTCAATTGGGTGCTTGCATATCGCTTTATTATTTTTTTAACGATAAAGCAACCCACTCGTTATAGACATCAGGAAACCGCTCCAACCGCCCGCTAACATAGCATTTTTTTTCTGCCGCCAACAGATTTTGAAAGATTTATTATCGTTTGCCACCTTAAGGTTTATGACTATTGGCAATGACCTCACGCCACCCAGACTATTGCCCGGACCGACTAATGGCTGCCACCAGTAGCACGATATTCATTTAAACACATGTGGTTATGCGCTGCAGCCCTATACTTTATACTCTTCCAGAACTTGCATAAATTTTTCATAATCAACGGGTTTGGTCAGATAGCTATTACACCCTGCCAATGAGCCGCGCACGCGATCGAAGGGAGATGACTTGCTGGTTAGCATTACAACGGGTATCTGCTTGGCCGCAGGATTCTTTTTGATATTCTTGCACACTTGGTAGCCATCCGTGCCGGGCAGCACCACGTCCAGAAAAATGATGTCGTATGAGTTTTTTTCGAGCAGTTCCAGGCCTGCCTCTCCGGTTTCAGCAGTATCCACGTAGATATTGGACGCCTTCAGCTCCAGCTCGAGTTGCTTGAGTACGGTAGGACTATCGTCAACCACCAGGGCGCGACGCAAGTTTGGCCGGCCCATTGCCGAGACGGTACTGCCCGGGGCGACACGGTCTGGCTCAGATTTATTTTTACCGGAAAATATTTGCTGCTCGGGATTCTGGATTTGCATTTCAACGACCAGGCGGTCCAGCAGCGCCAGCAACTTGATCGGACTCAAAGGGCGCAACAAGTGATAATTCCCGGTGGCAGACACCGGCGCCGATTTGCTAACCAGCACCGGCACCGGAGGCCCATCCCTGCCGGCCATAGTGCGCCAGCTTGCCATCGCGTCTGCATCATCCGCGTTGACAATGATCACATCGCTACTCCCCTGGTCTGCACCCGCATTCAATTCGTACCCGCCCTGGGGACGGTTGGCAGTCAGTTTCAACATGTTTTTGACCAGCCGCAATTCCTGCACAGGCAGACCTAACATACCAACCAAATTGATTTTGCCCTGCTTCACAATCGCTCCTTGATGTTTTTTACGCAACTAGCGCATCAATTTCATTAGATTGAAACTTAATGATGAGTACATTTTTTAAAGAGGGAACTGCAGGAAACCGAGAGGAGGGGCCAACGGCTTATCTAGCAATCCCGCCGCCATAGAATTTGTAGATTCCTTAGACCGGTAACTTTGCGCCCCGGCCTTTCGGTCGGTTTGCCTTTATCAGATTTGATGCCATTTCAGCGCAGTCTGGCGGACTGACTGAAAATTTAGAGTCGATATCCTATACCTGAGTTTGCGTTTGTCAACAAAAAAACGCGGCAAGCACTTTGAAGAAGCCAGTGATTTCGTGATAAAGTCCACCCTGCTTCAAGGTGCCGAAGGCGCAAATGCCCTTCGGTTAAACGGGAAACAGGTGAAGAGCCTGTGCTGCCCCCGCAACGGTAAGCAAGTGTGGACGTGTCATTCAGCCACTGTGAGCAATCATGGGAAGGCGATGCGTTTAGTCTTGTGAGCCCGGATACCGGCCTTGAATCAGGAACCTGGAACCACAGGTTTCACAGGTCAGGAAATGCTGCGGGTGGCGCATGGATGGCAGGTGTTTGGCCGGTTCCCGGGCGCTCCTCCTCCCTAATAAGCCTGTCGCATTTCCTGTGTTTGCACGTTCCAACGGGGCACCTTGGAACTCACTCAGGAAAATCTTAATGCAACAGCAGAAACTTCTCGCCGCCATTTTGTGTGCGGTTACTCCCCTGGCTTATGCCGCAAATAACGATGCACTCGATGAAATCGTGGTGACCGCCACGCGCATAGCGCAGCCGCTAGAACAGACGCTTTCCAGCACCAGCATTATCACCCGGGAGGACATCCAAAACTCTCAGGCTGCCGACGTGGCGACCGTTTTGCGTGGCGTAGCGGGCGTGGAACTTTCACAAAGTGGCGGCATGGGAAAAACCACTTCAATTTATTTGCGCGGCAGTGAGCCCACGCAGGTGCTGGTGTTGCTGGACGGCGTGCGCATCAATTCCGCCACCAACGGTACCACCTCTATTCAAGATTTAATGCTGGATCAAATCGAGCGCATCGAGGTCGTGCGCGGCAACGTCAGCAGCGTGTACGGCTCGGAAGCGATAGGTGGCGTGGTGCAGATTTTCACCAAGAAGGGACGCGGCGCGCCGCGTTTTAACGCCAGCGCCGGCGTGGGTAGTCTGGGCACGCAACGCGCGGCGGCGGGTTTTGGCGGGGCGGTGGATAACACCGATTTCAATCTGCAAGTCTCCTCATTCAAGACAGATGGCGTATCGGCGCTCAACCCGGCGCTAAAACCCAACGCCAATCCCAGTGCCGATGGCTATCGCAACAACAGCGTATCAGCCAACGTCAGCCATGCCTTTAACACCGATCACAGCATGTCTGCCAGCATCTTCAACAGCCTGGGGGACAATCAGTACGACAACGCATTTGGCCTGGTAACGGATGTGAACAGCAATACGCAAAAACTCAACAAGGTTGCGATCGCTGCTGACGATCATTTCACCGACAGCTGGCTGAGCCACTTGCAATATGCCCAGGGTGTAGATGAGTATCATGATTATTTAAATGGCTTACCGAAAACCACCTCTTTATTCCGCACCACCAATCAACAGCTGACCTGGCAAAACACGCTGCAACTGAGCAACACCGGACAGTTGTTGCTGGGCGCTGAGAATCTGGTGCAAAACGTGGATAGCGATGTGGCTTATGCAGTCACGCAAAGAACGGTAAACAGCCTGTTCGCGGGCTACACCGGCAACTACGGATCGCATCAGGTGCAGACCAATCTGCGCCAGGACCAGAACTCGCAATACGACACTGCCAACACCGGGCTGCTCGGTTACGGTTACGCGTTTGACGCAGCCTGGCGAGCTACCGCGAGTTACAGCACGGCATTCAGAGCGCCCACCTTTAATGCTTTATATTACCCTGGCTCCGGCAATGTAAATTTAAAACCGGAACAGGCACGCAATACCGAAGTGGGTCTACATTACGGCATGAAAAACCTGCATGTGGATGCTGTGTATTTTGATAATCGAACCCAGGATTTGATCGTTTGGGCTCCCCCTACTTACCTCCCTGCAAATATCAGCCAGGCACGCATTGATGGCGTGGAATTAAGTTATGCCGGGCAATTTGACGACACCGGAGTGAAAGCTACACTGACCTCGCAACATGCGCGTGACGAAAACACTGGCAAAACATTGGATCGCCGCGCCAAATTCCACAGCAGTCTGGCGCTAACGCAAAAATTCGGCACCTGGCAAGTGGGCGGCGAATGGCTGAACAGCGACGAGCGTATGGACGGCACCAACACACTGGGGGGTTACAACGTACTCAATCTGACGGCGGCTTATGCGCTCAACAAGGAGTTGAAACTGGCTTTGCGCGCGGACAATCTGACCGACCAGAATGATGCCACAACGTATGGCTACAACCCGCTGGGGCGTACCTTGTTTGTCAGCCTGAGTTACCAGCAGCAATAAGACTAGCGCGGGGACTGCTTGCTGCCCCCGCTTTTCTGCTAAAGTTCCTGTCTGTTCACACTGCTCTCGAAAGGAGTAACACATGCAACTTCCACTCAAACCAATCGGCATCTTTGCCGTCCTGGCGCTGCTCATGGCGGGAACACGCTACAACCATTTCGGTTCCTCCGTTGCCTTGCCCGATGCCACTTTGGCGGCATTTTTACTGGCCGGATTTTATCTGGCGCGCTGGCGCTGGCCCGCGCTGCTGGCATTTGCCTTTTTGCTGCTGGAGGCAGGAGCTATCGATTACTACGCCACCGCCGTCAAAGGGGTGTCCGACTGGTGCGTCACCCCCGCTTACTGGTTTCTGATTCCGACCTACGCGGTGATGATGCTGGCGGGGCGCTGGTTCGCCGCGCGCGAGCAAAAAAGCTGGGGTAGCCTGGTCGTGTTCGGCGTAGCTTCATTCATCTCCACCAGCATCGCTTTCCTGATCTCCAACGCCAGCTTCTACCTGTTTTCCGGGCGCTTCCCAGATATGGGCGTGGGCGAATATGCCGCACGCGTGGCACAGTATTACCCACCGTATGTCAGCAGCGCCCTGATCTATCTGGCCATTGCCGCCTGCGTGCATATCATGCTGACCAGACTGGAACCCCCCACTTCAACCCAGCACTAAATGGCGGATAGTCCTGAGCTGCATCAGGCGCGCATGGCGCGCAAAAAAACCGTGGTCGATGCAGGCATTGCCCGGGCTAGCATCGAGCGCGGTGTCGTCATCGTCAATACCGGCAATGGCAAAGGCAAGAGTACAGCCGGCTTCGGCATGATCGCGCGCGCGCTCGGTCACGGCATGCGGGTGGGCGTGGTGCAATTCATCAAGGGCAGCTCCGCTACAGGCGAGGAGGCCTTCTTCCGCCGCTTCGACAAGGTCAGCTATCACGTCATGGGCGAGGGCCTTACCTGGGAGACTCAGGACAAGGAACGCGACATTGCTGGAGCAAAAGCCGCATGGCACAAGGCGTGCGAGCTGTTGCGCGACCCGGCTGTTGCGGTCGTCTTGCTGGACGAACTCAACATTGCGCTCAAGCTGCACTATGTAGCGACAGATGAAGTCATCGCCGCCTTGCGCGCCCGCCCGTTGCAACAGCACGTGGTCATCACCGGGCGCGGCGCACCCGCAGCGCTGATCGAATACGCCGACACGGTCACCGAAATGAAGCTCGTCAAGCATGCCTATCACGCAGGCGGGAAGGCGCAAAACGGTGTCGAGTGGTGAGCTCGCGCCAGTGCCGCGCATTGCTAATTAGCGCCGCCGCCTCCAATCAGGGAAAAACCACCGTCACCGCGGCGCTCGCACGTTACTTCTCCCAGCAAGGCCTGCGTGTACGCGTGTTCAAGAGCGGCCCTGATTTCATTGACCCGATGCTCTTGCAGCAGGCCTCAGGACATGCGGTGTACCAGCTGGATTTATGGATGGGCAGCGTCGAGCATGTCCGTGCGCTGTTATATCAGGCCGCTGGCGAAGCGGATCTGATTCTGGTGGAAGGCGTGATGGGCCTGTTTGATGGCCAGCCATGCAGTGCCGATATAAGCCAGACCTTTGGCATTCCGGTATTGGCGGTGATCGATGCTTCCGCGATGGCGCAAACTTTTGGCGCCATCGCGCACGGCTTGCAGTCTTATCGCGACAAGCTGCCCTTTGCCGGCGTCATCGCCAATCGCGTGGGCAGTGCGCGTCACGCCGCCATGCTGCTGCCGGACAACAGCAACATGCGTCTTTACGCAACCCTGCCCGGCAATGCCGCTTACAGCCTGCCGAGCCGGCATTTGGGACTGTTGCAGGCAAGTGAAGTGGCGGACATTGAAACACGGCTGGATGCTGCCGCCACGGCCTTGCAGTGGCTACACCAGGATGTTCCCGTGGTCGAATTCGCCGCCCCCGCAACGGCACTGCCGCTTGCCCGAAAACTGGCGGGCGTGCGCATTGCCGTTGCGCGCGATGCCGCATTTTCTTTTTTATACCAGGCCAACCTGGATTGCCTGCGCGAGCTGGGAGCGGAGCTGGTTTTCTTTTCGCCCTTGCACGATGCCGCCTTGCCGCAGGGTACGGATAGCGTTTACCTGCCTGGCGGCTACCCGGAATTGCACCTGTCGACCCTGCAAAACAACGCTTCGATGCGCGCCGCGTTGTATGCACATTATCACGCCGACAAACCCATGCTGGCGGAGTGCGGAGGCATGTTGTATCTGCTCGACAGCTTGACCGACCAGCATGGCGCACGCGGCGAGATGCTGGGGATATTGCCGGGCCATGCCACGATGCAGCAGACCCTTGCGGCCCTGGCGCTGCAAGGCGTGGAATTGGCGCAAGGCGAGTTGCGCGGGCACAGCTTTCATTATTCAACCTCGGATTTTTCACTCGCGCCCGTTGCACACGGCACCTGCCCGAATGGCGGAGCTCTGGGTGAAGGCGTGTATCAGCCCAGGCGCCTCAGCGCCAGTTACATTCATTTTTACTTCCCATCCAACCCGGCTGCTTGCGCGCAATTGTTTTTACCTTGAGCGTCCATGATGAACGAAGCTGAATCTTTTTCAGAGCAGGAGCGTGCAACGCTGTATCGCGTAGTGCAGGCACGCCGCGACATGCGTCATTTCCTGCCCGCAACCACGATACCGGCCGACGTGCTGCACCGCATGCTGGCTGCGGCGCACAGCGCACCCTCGGTGGGCCTGATGCAGCCCTGGCGTTTTATCCGCATAGCCGATACCAATTTGCGCCACCAAATCGCCGCGCTGGTGGAAAGCGAGCGTTTGGCTACGGCGCAAGCACTGGGCGAGCGCGACGATGAATTCATGCGCATCAAAGTCGAGGGTCTGCGCGAGTGCGCCGAGTTGCTGGCGGTAGTGCTGGCGCCCGACGACGGCACTGTGTTCGGGCGCCGCACCATGCCGCAGGAAATGGCGCTGTGCTCCGCCGCCTGTGCAATCCAGAACCTGTGGCTGGCGGCGCGCGCGGAGAATCTCGGCATGGGCTGGGTGTCGCTGTTCGACCCGGTCAAGCTCGGCCAACTCCTCGGCTGCCCGATTGAAGCCAAGCCGATCGCGCTGCTTTGCCTGGGGCCGGTAAAGGAATTTTATGCACGCCCCATGCTGGAACAACTCAATTGGCGCCAGGGCAGGCAGCTGGTGCTGATGCGTGATCAGTGGAGCGAGGGCACATGTTGAACACGGCCCTGCTGATGCTGTGCGCGCTGTTGCTGGATCGCTTGCTGGGCGAGCCGCACAGCTGGCATCCGCTGGTCGGTTTCGGGCGTTACGCCGCCTGGCTGGAGCGACACCTGAATGCCGGTGGGGGGCGCAGGCTGCGCGGTGTACTGGCCTGGCTGCTGACCATCGCCCCCGTCACAGCCCTGGCGATTTTTCTCTGGCAGCAGCCTGTGTTGCGTCCCTGGATCAGCGTGCTGGTTTTATATTTCGCCCTTGGCCAGCAAAGCCTGTGCGAGCATGCAAACCGTATCCAGACAGCCTTGCAGGCGGATGACCTGAACGCGGCACGGCTGCGTGTGGGAGAGATCGTCAGCCGCGATACGGCAGCGATGCAGACAGAAGACGTGGCGCGCGCCGGAGTCGAGTCGGTGCTGGAGAACGGCTGCGATGCGGTGTTCGGCGCGCTGTTCTGGTTTGCGCTGCTGGGCGCGCCCGGTGCGCTGCTGTACCGGCTGGCCAACACACTGGATGCGATGTGGGGTTATCGTACGCCGCGCTTCTTATATTTCGGTTGGGCCGCTGCGCGGCTCGACGACGCGCTGAATTACCTTCCGGCGCGCCTGACAGCACTTACTTATGCGCTGCTTGGGCATACGCGCCCAGCCTTGCAATGCTGGCAGCAGCAGGCGCCGCTGTGGGACAGCCCCAACGCGGGCCCGGTAATGGCCAGCGGCGCGGGTAGCCTGTGCGTGCAACTCGGAGGAGCCGCGCAATATCACGGAACCATCGAACAGAGACCGACGCTAGGTAGCGGCAATGTTCCGCAAGCGGCCGACATAGGCCGTGCATTGCAGCTGGTGCAGCGCGGCGTGTGGCTGTGGCTGGCTGCACTGATGATACTGGGGGCATGTCTTGCTTGAACACGGCGGAAAACTGAATGCGGCTGCCGCGGCTTACGGCATAGCGCCGGCCGGGTGGCTGGACCTGTCCACCGGCATCAACCCCATTCCCTTTGCGCCGCCGCCGATTCCCGTGACAGCGTGGGCGCACCTGCCGCAGGAGCACGACGGCCTGGAACAGGCGGCTGCAACCTACTACGGCACCCGGGATATTTTACCCGTCGCCGGCTCGCAAGCGGCGATACAAGCACTGCCGCACCTGCGCAATCATTCCAAAGTCGGCGTGCTGCATCCCGGTTATGCCGAGCACGCACACGCCTGGCGCAACGCCGGACACGAGGTGGCGGACGTGAATGTCGATGCAATTGACAACCACCTGAACAACATCTCCGTGCTGGTGCTGATGCAACCGAACAACCCGAACGGCGTTGTTTTTTCTCATGCGCAATTAAACGCATGGCACGCACAACTGGCCCAGCGCGGCGGCTGGCTGATTGTGGATGAAGCATTTATCGAAGCGAGCATACAAGCAAGTGCGATCCAGACGCGCATGCCGCAAGGATTGATTGTGCTGCGCTCACTCGGAAAATTTTTTGGCCTGGCGGGAGCGCGCGTGGGCTTTGTCAGCGCGCATCCGGCCCTGCTTGAGTCCATGCGCGAGCTGCTCGGGCCGTGGTGCATCAGCGGAGCTTCGCGCCTTGTGGCACAGGCAGCACTGCTCGACAACACATGGCAACTCGCCGCGCGCGCGCGCCTGCTGCAGGATGGCGTGCGTCTGGCACAAGTGTTGCACGATGCAGGGTTCTCGCCTGCCGGCGGCTGCGGCCTGTTCCAGTGGGTGATCAGCGATCAGGCCGAACGCATCCATCAACGCCTCGCCCGGCAGGCCATCCTTACCCGATTATTCGCACAGCCGCGCAGCCTGCGTTTCGGCCTGCCTGCAACGGCAGCAGATTGGCAACGCTTGCGCGCTGCTCTGGAGCACACGGCATGAGCGCCCGCACCCTGATGATCCAGGGCACCACCTCGGACGCGGGCAAGAGCACCGTAGTGGCGGGGCTGTGCCGCGTGTTGCGGCGGCGCGGCGTGCATGTGGTGCCGTTCAAGCCGCAGAACATGGCGCTGAACAGTGCGGTGACCGCAGACAGCGGCGAGATCGGGCGCGCGCAGGCGGTGCAGGCGCACGCGGCAGGGCTGCTGCCCAGCACCGACATGAATCCGGTGCTACTGAAACCGAACAGCGATACCGGCGCGCAGGTGATTATTCACGGTCGCGCCGTCGCCAACATGGAAGCCTCTGCCTATCACGATTACAAGCAGGTGGCGATGACGGCGGTGCTGGCTTCGCATCGGCGGCTCTCAGACCAATTTGCAGTGATCATGGTGGAAGGAGCGGGTTCTCCCGCCGAAATCAATTTGCGTGCGAACGACATCGCCAATATGGGCTTTGCCGAGGCAGTGGATTGCCCGGTGATCCTGGTTGCGGACATCGATCGCGGCGGCGTGTTCGCGCATCTGGTCGGCACCCTGGAGCTGCTCTCCGCGAGCGAACAGGCGCGGGTACAGGGCTTTATCATCAACCGTTTTCGCGGCGACATCGCGCTGCTGCAAGGCGGCCTGGACTGGCTGGAAGAGTACACCGGCAAGCCGGTGCTGGGCGTATTGCCCTACCTGCACGGCCTGCACCTTGAGGCGGAAGATGCGCTCCCTGCTGCGCGCAGCGCGGAAGCGGGAGCGGGCAAGCTGCGCATCGTGGTTCCCGCCCTGCCCCACATCAGCAACCACACCGACTTCGATCCCCTGCGTCTGCATCCGCAGGTCGAACTGATTTTTGTTGCTCCGCACGAGCTGCCTCCCCCAGCCGATCTGGCCATCCTGCCCGGCAGCAAGAATGTGCGCGCCGACTTGCTACGCCTGTGCGAACAGGGCTGGGGCGCCTATCTGGAAAAACACCTGCGCTATGGCGGAAAACTGCTGGGCATCTGCGGCGGCCTGCAAATGCTGGGCACGCAGATACACGACCCGCACGGCATCGAAGGCGAGCCGGGCTCAAGCACGGGTTTCGGCTTGCTGGATTTGCACACCACCCTGGAACAGGACAAACAATTGCACAACGTCAGCGGACACATGCTGCCCGGCGATGTTGCCGTGACGGGTTACGAAATCCATGCCGGAGTGAGCTACGGGCTTGCGTTGCAACAGCCTTTCGCACGGCTAGCCGATGGGCGCCTGGACGGTGCCATCTCGCACGACAATCAAATCATCGCCACCTATTTGCACGGCGTATTTGACTCGACTGCAGCCTGTGCCGCGTTGCTGCAGTGGGCGGGATTGCAGTCCGTGCAGCCGGTCGATTACCACGCATTGCGCGAACAGAATTTTGAGCGTCTGGCGGACACGCTCGAAGCCCATCTGGACATGCCGCGCATCATGCAACTGCTGGGAGATGCTCCATGAAACAATTAATCCTGGGCGGTGCGCGTTCCGGCAAGAGCCGCCTCGCCGAACAACACGCCAGCGCCACCCGCTTGCCGGTGGTATATATCGCCACGGCGCAAGCCCAGGATGCGGAGATGCAGGAGCGCATCCTGCATCATCAGGCTCACCGTCCGCAACATTGGACTGTGCTCGAAGAGCCTCTGGCCCTGGCGCAAGCCCTGCGGGCTCATGCGGAGGAAGGACGTTGCGTGCTGGTGGATTGTCTGACGCTGTGGCTGAGCAATCTTTTGTGCCTGCCAGACGACTCACGCCTGCACCAGGAAACAGCGGCCTTGCTGGAGATACTGCCCAGCCTGCCCGGCGCGATTATTCTGGTGAGCAATGAAACCGGCATGGGGATAGTGCCGCTGGGTGAATTGACGCGGCGCTATTGCGACGAGGCAGGGCGCTTGCATCAGGCCGTCGCCGCGCATTGCGACAAAGTGATCTTAACCGTGGCGGGGTTGCCGCTGCAATTGAAAGGGTAGTGATGAACGATTTTTCCTGGTTGCAACAAAAGATAAAAGCACTGCACGAAGATTCACGCAGCCAAGCTGTCACACGGCAGCTGCAACTGACCAAACCACCCGGTGCGCTGGGACAGCTGGAAGGCCTGGCGCTACAGCTCGCCGCCATGCAGGGTGTTGCGCGGCCGCAAGTCGAAAAGATTTGGGTTGCGGTGTTTGCCGGCGACCACGGCGTGGCGGCAGAGGGCGTATCCGCCTTTCCGCAAGCGGTGACTGCGGAGATGGTGAAGAATTTTGCGCGCGGCGGAGCCGCTATTTGTGTGGCCGCACGCGCAATCAGCGCACAGCTTGAAATCATCAACCTCGGCACGGCATTCGATACTGGCGAACTCAGCGGCGTGCTGCAATACAAGCTGGGCAAAGGCACGGCCAATTTTGCAGAAGCCGCCGCGATGACCACGGAACAACTGGCGTCCGCCTTGCAAGCCGGACGCGACAGTGCGCAACGCGCCCACACACAGGGCACGCAAGTATTTATCGGCGGCGAGATGGGTATCGCCAACACTACCTCGGCGGCAGCCTTGGCCTGTGCATTGTTGCAACTGGCGCCGCAGCAACTTGCCGGCCCCGGCACCGGTCTCGATGCAGCAGGCGTGGCGCACAAGGCACAGGTGGTGGCGCGCGCGTTGAGCTTGCACGCGGCACACCTGAGCGATCCGCTGGAAGTGTTGCGGCGCCTGGGCGGTTTTGAAATTGCCGCACTTACTGGCGCCTTCATTGCCTGTGCACAACGCGGCATTCCGGTTTTAGTCGACGGCTATATCACCACTGCCGCGGCACTCAGCGCCGTGCGCATACAACCCGATGTGGCAAATTGGCTGATGTATGCGCATCGCTCGGGGGAGCCGGGGCATATCCTGATGCTCGATGCATTGCGAGCGGAGCCGTTGTTGCAATTGGGCATGCGTCTGGGCGAAGGCAGTGGTGCTGCGGTCGCTGTGCCATTGCTGCGCATGGCGTGTGCATTACACAACGAGATGGCGACGTTTGCGGAGGCCAGTGTTTCGGAAAAGATCTAATCCTTGGGAACGGAACGTTTGCGCATGCCGGCCCCCCTGGCATGCTTCAGCCAAGCCGTATTCCAATTACCGCCCCGAACTCAATCTGCCACCCCAGGGTGTC
The DNA here is from genome assembly GCA_025408405.1 of Nitrosomonadales bacterium. Classification (GTDB taxonomy): domain Bacteria; phylum Pseudomonadota; class Gammaproteobacteria; order Burkholderiales; family Gallionellaceae; genus 39-52-133. The sequence continues at coordinate 49,639 of JANYJE010000015.1, forward strand.
GCCCAACGCAACATCGCCAAGCAAAGCCAGCACGGCGCGGATACTCCCCCCATGCATCACCAGCCCGATCTGCCGCTGTGGCAACAGCACCACATCGCTCAGCGCTTCCTGCACGCGCCGCATCATCTGCTGGGCCGACTCGCCGTTGGGGGGCGTGTAATTCATGCTGTCTACGCTCCAGGCATCTATTTCATGGCGTGCGATAGCGTCCCAGCTTTTCCCCTCCCAATCCCCAAAGTGCATTTCCAGCAGGCGCGGATCGATATGCACTGCGCAGCGCTGCACCTGCGCCAGATGCTCCGCCAGACGCCGGGTGCGCAACAGCGGTGAGGTGATAAGCAGCTCCACGGGCGGCAGCCAGTCCGACACTGCGGCGGCCTCGGCGGCAAAGCTGGTGGTCACTTCGATATCTAGCTGGCCGTAGCAGGTGCCGGGCGTGATCTCTGGCTGGGTGTGGCGGATGAGGTAAAGCGTTTTCACTTGGGCAGTGCTGCGAGCAGACCGAGGTAGAAAGCAATTTCGGTGAGTTGTTGCACGGCACCCAAACAGTCGCCCGTATAACCGCCCAGGGTTGTTTGCAAACGCCAGGCGAGATAGGTGCGCATCAACAAGGCGGCAACCAGCGCGCTGCCCAATGCCCACAGGCTCACCCCTGTGCATGCCAGCATGCCTGCGGCGCCTGCGCCAAACACAAGGGCTACGGCAAAGCTGGCATGGCTCATGGCTTGTGCTGCGGGTTTGGCGCGGGCGCTGTCGTCAATGCGCACGTAGCGCTGGGTGTAGATCAGGCTGGCGGCCAGAAGGCGGCTGATCACGTGTGCGGCGATCAGGGTCGCCAGCGCCAAGACCCATGAGTCACTGCCGAGTTGTTGCAGAGCGGCAAATTTAAGCAACAGCGCCAGCACTATGGCGATGACGCCATAGGCACCGACACGCGAGTCTTTCATGATCGCCAGGATTTTTTCACGGCTGCTGCCGCCGCCGAAGCCATCGGCAAAATCGGACAGGCCGTCTTCGTGAAATGCACCGGTAATGAGAATACTGGCGCTCATGCTCAAGAGCAGCGCGATGTTCTGCGGCAGAATTTGCGCCAGTCCCCACCATATCAATGCCGCCAAGCCGCCCACCACGAAACCGACGGCAGGGAAATAACGTGCCGCCTGATCCAGCTGTATGGCGGAATGCCCCACCCACCTCGGCACGGGGAGGCGAGTGAAGAATTGCACGGCAGTGAGGAATAAACGCAATTGTTGCAGCATGATGGGCTTGTTTTACGGTGTGGAGCAGACTAGCAGCGGGCACAGCACATGTCTAGCTTTTGAGAAGCCCTGAAAATACACGGAGTGGATACTTTCCAGAGCCAAGCCTGAATCGCCAAATCACTTTCAGAATATTTTGTTACCATTTGACTAATCAGGGTTTTTAAATTTATAGTGTGCGCCATGCAAGCCGAACTCGACGCCCTGGAACAAAAACTTAATCAATTGGTGCAGTTGAGCCTGCGCTTGCGCGCCGAAAATCACAAGCTGCGCCAGGATCTGGTGACTGCATTGAGCCACAAGCGCCAATGCGACGACAAAATCAACATTGCGCAATCCCGCCTTGAACATTTACTGACCATCCTTCCTGAAGATACTGCATGAGCGGCGATAAAATCAAAACGCTGGATGTCACCATCCTTGATCGCGAATTTCGTGTCGCCTGTCCCGATGATGAGCGCGCCGAACTACTGGATGCAGTGGCTTATCTCGACCGGCACATGCGCGAGATTCGTGACACTGGCAAGATTACTTCGGTTGAGCGCATTGCCATCATGGCGGCGCTCAACATCGCCCACGAGCTATTAACCACGCGCCTTGGCAGTGGTTTTGACATGTCCGATTTTAAGCGTAGAATGAGTTCCATGCAGGCAACCGTCGACACAGTTTTAGCGGATCAGGATGAGTTGTTTTAATAAGACAACCAGCCCATCCACCAAGCCGTCAAAGTACGATGACTGAGTCATTAGTTATAAGTAATAGGTTTGCACCCTGCAGTGCTCGTCAGGCTCATAATTCTTTGAACCAATAAGCTTTGCTTAGGTCGCGCCCCTTAATGTTGCTGTTGTGCGCATCCCTTGCGGATGTACCTGATGCGACCGGGAACCGGCCCTCTTGAACCCAGGTTCAAGATATTGAGTCAACGGCACAGGCGGGGGGCTTTATTCGGGGCACAACATCATGGTTGCCCCATCAATAATGCGACTTTGTCGCATTATTTTTTTGTCTGGAAAACATGCGCTACTGGCTGATGAAATCCGAACCCGGCGATTGCAGCATCGACGACCTCGCCGCGCTGCCGAACCAGGCAGTGGCATGGTACGGCGTGCGCAACTACCAGGCGCGCAACTTCATGCGCGACCAGATGCAGGTCGGCGACGGCGTGCTGTTCTACCATTCCAATTGCGCCGAACCGGGGATCGCTGGCATCGCGCGCGTTGCCAGCCACGCCTATCCCGATGCCAAGCAGTTCGACAAGTCGAGCAAATACTTCGACCCCAAGGCCACGCAGGAAACACCGCGCTGGTTCAACGTGGACGTGCAACTGGTGAAAAAAATCGCGCTGCTTCCGCTGGCCGAATTGCGCCAACATCCCGAGCTCGAGCGCATGCGCACCCTGCAGCGCGGCAACCGCCTGTCCATCACTCCGCTCGATCCGGCGGAGTGGAAGTTCATCACTACCCAATTGGTGCATGACTGATGGAATGGCGCGCAGCCTATCTGGCGCTCGCCGCAATACGCAGGATGGGTGAAGGCCGCAAGGTCGCAATCCATCATCTGAACACGATGGGCTACGCTACGCTCCACCCATCCTGCGACTCTCGAAACATCCGCATACATGTTCAGCCCTGACTGGCTATTCGCCTATCTCGCGCTCGGCGCGGTCGCCGGTTTCCTGGCCGGATTGTTCGGCGTCGGCGGCGGCCTGGTACTGGTTCCCATACTGCTACTGATGTTCGATGCACAGCACTTCTCCGCCGCGCACGCGATGCACATGGCGCTCGGCACGGCCATGGCGACCATCCTGTTCACTTCCATTGCCAGCATGCGCAAACACCACCAGCACGGCGCGGTTAACTGGCAGGTCGTGCGCCACATCACCCCCGGCATCCTGCTCGGCACTGCCATCGGCGCACTGACAGCCTCCGCCATCCCGGTCAAGGGGCTCGCTATCTTCTTCGCCCTGTTCGTCTATTTTGCCGCCGCGCAGATCCTGCTCGACAAGCGCCCGCACCCCTCGCGCCAGCTACCCGGCTTCGCTGGCATGAGCTTCGCCGGCACATTGACCGGCTGGCTCAGCAGCCTGGTCTCCATCGGCGGCGGCACCATCGTGGTACCCTTCCTCGTCTGGTGCAACGTGCCGATCCGCCACGCCATCGGCACTGCCGCCGCCATCGGCTTCCCGATTGCGGTCGGCGGCACCATAGGCTACATCACCGTTGGATGGAGTACCCAAGGATTGCCGGACTCGCACCTGGGCTACGTCTATCTACCCGCCCTGCTCTGGGTCGCCTTTGCCACGGTGCTCACCGCCCCGCTCGGCGCAAAGGCTGCGCATCGCATGAAGGTGGAACTGCTGCGCAAACTGTTCGCCGTGCTGCTGATCGTGCTGGCGACGAAATTGTTGTTGAAGGTTTTGTAGCGCGAAACCGCCAATGTCTAAAGCCGTTCGTGGTGAGCTTGTCGAACCATGAATGGAGGTGCGCACAGTTGCCGGGGGTTGCCCGGCGGCAAGTTACTTTTCTTGGCAAGACAAGAAAAGTGACTGATGAAACTACTAGCCATTCGACTAAGCCCGCAAGCGGGCAAGTCGCTGGTTATAGCTGACGGTCTACCACCGGCGAAGTTGATTTATTTTTGAATATTCATACTTCGACAAACCCAGCATGAACTGCCTTTGTCGTCAGGCGAGCTACGCGCAATCAGCCTGGGCAAACTGCTCTCTGAAACTCGCCAGAAAGCGCTCCAGCTCGCTTACTGGCAAGCGGTTGACGCCTGCAGCTCCCTTGCGCCCGCCACCCGTTGCAAACTGCAGGCACAGCATATCTGCACCCTGCGGGTTGGAAACCGGCGCACGCACGCTGACCGTGTAATCCCCGTACTGGTTGACAGTAAATACGGCATGAGCACGTGCAGTGTTTTCACTGGCAAGCCTGTTGGCGAAGACACCGCTCACCCGCCGCGCCCAAGCCGCATCCGGCATCACAAAGGCAGCACAGTGTGCATCTGCCTGCTGCGGGAGCAACGCTTCTGCCAGAGCCGTGTCCTCGCGCAACCCAGTTGCAAGTTTCACAAAAGCTGGCGACTCGGCGACAAACGCAAACGGATCGAAGTAGGGGCTTATTGCGCCGTACAGTTGTGCCGGGTGAAAATGCAGATCTGCCAGGCTGTCACCGTAGCCGTTGTAATTGAGGCACTCGCCCAGATGTGCCAGCGTTTGAATTTGCGCTTCATCCAGCCCTTCCGAGACAGCGAGTGCGCGTGCACTTTTCTCCAGATTGTCCCCAAAGGCGGCGGTGATTGCCCATCGGCGATATTGTCCTTGCAGGTGGCGATCCACCAGGATACTGGTGCACACTGCAGCGGACAGGTCGATATGCGCGACCAGATTGCGATGCTGCGGCACCTCGCCGGCATGATGATGATCGAAGTATGCAACAATTGCCCCCGCCTCCAGCAAGCGCAGGAGCCCGGTGCGATTACTGTCCAGTGAAATATCCAGCACGGTTACGCGGTCACCCGCGCCTGCCTGCACCTGATCCAGCAGCTTGATGTCGCGCTTGACCCCGGTAACCAGTTCCGACGCCAGCGGTTCAGCCAGCCGTAATTGATGCAGAGCGCACAGGCCGTCTGCATCACCATTGAACACATCAATTTGGCGCATGGTTTATTCCTGGCGAAAGCGCGGAGTGACAACGCGCATTATTTCCGACACGCTTTCCAGCACCGACATTCTGCTGGTGTCGACGAGTAGCGAGGGATTCTCGGGTGATTCATAAGGTGCCGATATACCGGTGAAATCGCTGATAGCTCCCGCACGCGCTTTTTTATACAGGCCTTTGGGGTCACGCTCCTCACACACCTCTATGGCTGTTGCAAGATGCGTTTCTATAAAACGATCGGCCCCGACAATTTCGCGCGCCATGGCCCGATCAACACGATAGGGGGAAATGAAAGCCGTCACAACCAGGATACCCGCATCATTGAACAGCTTGCATACCTCTGCAATGCGCCGTATGTTTTCAGTCCTGTCTTCCGGCGCAAAACTGAGATCGCGACTCAAACCAAAACGTATGTTGTCGCCATCCAGCGTATAAGCCACATGGCCCATCCAGATCAACTGCTTCTCAAGTTCATAGGCTATGGTTGATTTGCCCGAGCCGCTTAATCCGGTGAGCCAAATGGTTGACGCCTCATGCCCAAGCAGTTGCGCCCTCTCTGCCGGAGTAACCTTGGTTTCGGTCCAGGTTATATTGCCACTCACGACTTCGCCATGCTTGCGTCTGCGGTCGACAACAAGCCTGTTGGTTCTTCTCTCAACAATACTATCCACCATGCTGCCTCCACTCTGCCAAGCGTTGCAACTCTAAAACTGAGCAAAAATTCCCAATTAAAAACTTCGTCTACCAAGCCGCATAGAAACCCGAATCCTGAACCATACTACCCCAGAAATTTCATCCCTGGAAAAAGTATATTGGAATTTATCTGCGTTCGAACAGCTATTTGACGGAAAAATAATGCACGCAAATCTAGACGCCGAGGTAAGCACGCTGCACTGCATCGCTGCCTAGCAGCTTGGCCGCGCTGTCCGACAAGGTAATCAATCCGTTCTCCAGCACATAGCCACGGCTTGCGATTTCCAGAGCCAGTCTGGCGTTCTGCTCGACCAGCAGGATGGAAATGCCCTGTGCTGCGATTGCGCGGATGGTCTCGAAAATCTTGTCCACCATCAACGGCGCCAATCCCATGCTGGGTTCATCCAGCATCAGCAATTTGGGCCTGCTCATCATGGCACGCCCCATCGCCACCATCTGCTGTTTGCCGCCGGAGAGGGTGCCCGCCAGTTGCGCGCGGCGTTCTGCCAAGCGTGGGAACAGGGTATAGAGCTGTGCCAGCTCCTGCGCAATGGCGGCTTTATCATCGCGGCAATATGCACCCATCTGCAGATTCTCCTCCACGCTCATGCGCGCAAAGACACCGCGCCCTTCCGGAACAAGCACCAGGCCATCGCGCACACGCTGATGCGTTGCGCAGTGGTGCAGCGAGCGCTCGGCATAGTGCACCTTGCCGGAGCTGGGCAGCAGCCCAGCCAGGGCTTTCAGCGCAGTGGTCTTGCCCGCGCCGTTGCTGCCAATCAGCGCCACCAGCTCGCCCTGCGCCACGTCGATATCCACGCCCTTCAGCGCCTGGATGCCGCCGTAAGACACTTTCAGGTTGCGTACTTCGAGCAGGTTCATGCTGCACCTCCTCCGATGTAGGCTGCGATGACGGCGGGATCATTGCGCACCTCCGCAGGCACACCCTCGGCGATTTTTTTGCCGTAGTCCAGCACGGCCACCCGGTCACACAATCCCATTATCAATTTCACATCATGCTCGATCAGCAGCACGGTGATTCCGCTTGCGCGTATGGTTTGCAGCAGCACTTTCAGGCTTGCGGTTTCGGTTGCATTCATTCCCGCAGCGGGCTCGTCCAGTGCCAGCAATTTGGGTTCAGTGGCCAGGGCACGCGCGATCTCCAGGCGGCGCTGCTCGCCGTAGGACAGGTTCTTGGCCAGGGTATGCGAAGAGCGGTTAATGCCGACGTAACGCAACAATTCCAGCGCGCGCTGAGAAATTTCCTGTTCTTCACGGCGTGCGGCGGCATGCCGCGTCAGCGCCGCCCAGATGCCGCCGTGTGTGCGCAAATGGCGGCCCACCATGATATTTTCCAGTGCGGTCATATTGGGAAACAGGCGGATGTTCTGGAAGGTGCGAGCAATGCCGGCCTGTGCCAGCAGATGCGGCTTGCAGCTGGCAAAGGAGCTCCCGGCAAAGGTAAAGCTGCCGGCATCGAGCTGGTACAGCCCGGTCAGGATATTGAACAGCGTGGTCTTGCCGGCGCCGTTGGGGCCGATCAGGCCGTAGATTTCGCAGCGGCGTATATGCAGCGACACCTCCGACAACGCGGTGAGCCCGCCGAAGTGTTTTCCCACTCCCGAGAGCTGCAGCAGAATTTCACTTTGAGGCGTCATACACCGTATCCTGTTCCTGTTGTGCTGCGCCATCCTGCGCCTCCAGCTCGCGCTGGCGCTGGCTGGAAGGCCACAGGCCGGCGGGGCGCCACAGCATGACCACGATCAATGCCACCCCGAACAGCAGCATGCGCAGGCTTTCCGGATCGATCAGCGTGTTGCCGAACAATGCCTGCTGCGCGGGACCGGCACCGTTGCGCAGCGCTTCCGGCAGCACGACCAGCAGCACCCCGCCCAGCACCACGCCGCCGATGTTGCCCATGCCGCCCAGCACCACCATGCACAGGATCATGATCGACTCCATCAGGCTGAAACTTTCCGGGCTGACAAAGCCCTGAAATCCCGCGAACAAACCGCCCGCCACGCCGCCGAAAGTCGCCCCCATGGCAAATGCCAGCAGCTTGATGTTGCGCGTGTTGATGCCCATTGCAGCGGCGGCCACCTCGTCTTCGCGAATCGCCATCCAGGCGCGGCCGATGCGCGAATCCTGCAGGCGCAGGGAAACGAAAACCACCAGCAGGGTGAGCGCCAGAAACAGGTAGTAGTACAGGTGCACGGAGGGCAGGGTCAGACCGAACAACTCATGGCTGCGCCCGAATGAAAATTCCGCAATGCGGATAGCATCGATCTGGCTGATGCCCTGCGGGCCGTTGGTGATGTTGATCGGCGCATTCAGGTTGTTGAGGAAGATGCGGATGATTTCACCGAAGCCCAGCGTGACGATGGCCAGGTAGTCGCCGCGCAGCTTGAGTGTGGGCGCACCCAGCAAGGCACCGAACACGCACGCCAGCAGAGCGCCGATGGGCAACACGATCCAGAACGGCAGATGCAAACCGAATTGCGGCGAACTCAGCAGCGCATAGGTGTAAGCACCCACCGCGAAGAAAGCAACATAGCCGAGATCAAGCAGGCCGGCATAGCCCACCACAATATTCAGCCCCAGTGCCAGCATGATGTAGAGCAGTGCAAAATCGACGATGCGCACCCAGCCGCGCCCGAGTAGCGCATCGGTGGCAAACGGCAACACCAGCAGCAACAGCGCCAGTGCGGCAAAAGCCAGCCAGGCGTTGCGTTTGTTCGGGCGCATTATTTCCCGAATGTTCATTATCTAAAAATCCTGTAGAAGCGTTGCGAGCAGGCCGAAGTACAAGGAGCCGCGCAGTAAGTGACGAGACATACCGTAAGGGTAGGCGAGGAGTGAACGACAACGCAGTTGCGGTGAAGACTTACCTTCAGGTTAGTCATAGCCAACACGAGACGCCGCAATTTGGTCGCGCAGTGCTTATACTGGATTTTTCAGGCACGTTCCGCAACGCGTTCTCCCAGTAATCCCGACGGACGGAATATCAATACCGCGATCAATACGATGAAGGCAAACACATCCTGGTAGTTGCTGCCGAACACGCCGCCCGTCAGTTCGCCGCTATAGCCCGCCCCCAGACTCTCGATCAGGCCCAGCATCACGCCGCCCAGCATGGCCCCGCGCAAATTACCGATACCGCCGAGAACCGCAGCGGTAAAGGCCTTCAGCCCGAGCATAAAACCCATGTAATAGTGCACGATGCCGTAATTGGCGCTGACCATGATGCCCGCCAGCGCCGCCAGTGCCGAGCCCAGCATAAAGGTGGTGGAAATCACGCCATTGATATTCACCCCCATCAGCGCTGCCGCAGCAGGATTTTCTGCGACCGCGCGCATCGCCCGCCCCAGCCGCGTGCGATGCACCAGCAGCAGCAGGGCCAGCATGACCAGCACGGCAACCAGCACGATGGCAATCTGCACTTCGTTGATCACCGCGCCGCCCAGACTGTGCGCTACGTTCGGCAGCAGTTGCGGGAAGGCATGGTACTCGCGCCCCCAGATGATCATCGCCAGCGTCTGCAGCACGATGGAAACTCCGATTGCGGTGATCAGCGGCGCCAGACGCGGCGCATGCCGCAAGGGGCGATAGGCGATGCGCTCGATGCCATATCCCAGCGCCATGCACACGCTTACCGCAGCCAGCAGGCTGAGCAACAACACCAGCACGGGCGACAGCGCGCTAGCCAGGAGCGCCTTGATCACCACCAGCGCCACCATCGCCCCCACCATCACCACTTCGCCATGCGCAAAGTTGATCAGCCCGAGGATGCCGTACACCATGGTGTAGCCGAGCGCGACCAGCGCATACACGCTGCCCTGTACCAGGCCGTTGATGATTTGCTGCAACAGAATTTCCACGCACACCCTACAAAGAAAAAGCGACACAAAGTGTGTCGCCCTGGTTTTTCTGCACCTGCATCAATGCTGCGCAGCGGGTGCGCCACCCACCGTTTCGATGGCATGCCACTTGCCCTGCTGCACCTGATACAAGGTGATCGCGCCGCCCTTGAGGTCGCCCTTGTCATCGAAGGTGATTTTCGCGGTCACTCCGTCATGGCTGATCCTGGCCAGTTCCGGCAGATATTTTGCCGACTCCGCCGAGCCCGCCTTCTGCATTGCGTCTATCATCACATTCACGGCGTCGTAGCAATACGGCGCATACAACTGGATCGGCTGCTTGAATTTCGCCTCGTAGCGCTGCGCAAAGTCGCGCCCGCCTGGCATCTGATCCAGCGGCACCCCTGGCAGGGAAGCGTACATCCCCTCTGCCGCAGCGCCCGCCAACTCAATCAGCTTGGGCGTGTAACCGCCGTCACCCATCATGAACTTTGCATTCAGTCCGAGCGCCTTGAGCTGCTTGACCAGAGGCACGCCCTGCGGGTCCATGCCGCCATAAAACAGCAGGTCCGGTTTTTTTCCCTTGATCGAAGTCAGCACCGCAGTGAAGTCCACTGCCTTGTCCGTGGTGTATTCGTGCGCCACGATTTGCGCGCCGCGCGCCTGGGCGGCCTTGATGAATTCGTCTGCCACCCCCTGGCCGTATGCGGTACGGTCATCGATCACCGCAATGCTTTTTGCCTGCAGTTTTTTTACCGCGAACTCACCCAGTACCCGCCCCTGCTGGCCATCGTTGGCCATCACGCGAAAAGCTGTTTTGTAGCCCTGCGCGGTGTAAGCCACGGCAGTGGCGGAAGGAGAAATTTGCGCGATGCCATTGTCGTTATAGATTCTGGCTGCAGGGATGCTCGTTCCCGAATTCAGGTGGCCGATCACCCCGTTCACCTTCGCGTCCACCAGCTTCTGCGCCACGATGGTGGCCGTCTTGGGGTCGGTCTGATCGTCTTCGCTGAGCAACTCGAAGCGCGCACGGCGTCCGCCTATCGTCACGCCTTTGGCATTGGCGTCTTCTATCGCCATGCGCGTGCCGTTCTCGTTGTCCTTGCCGATATGCGCCTGCGGCCCGGTAAGCGGCGCAGCCGCACCTATCTTCACCACCAGCTCGTCGCCGGCAGCATGAGGGGCTTCAGATTTACTGCAGGCAAGCAGAGTGGATGCCAGCAAAGCGGATAACAACAGCGTGCTTGAATTACGTAACATGATGGATAGTGCCCGCAAAATAAGGCTGGGATTATGCGGAGCCCCTGCCCACCTTGTCAATTTTCATGCAGCGCTTGCGTATAAAAAAAGGCCGGCTTGCGCCGACCTTTTTCAGAGGCACACCAGTCCTGTTACTTGGCCAGGCCGAGTTCGAATTTAATGATCGCCTTGATTTCCTCATCGGGTACAGCTGGCGAGTTAGCCGGCATAGGCATGGTGCCCCAATTCCCGGCACCGCCCTTGGATACCTTCATAAACAGGCCGGTTTCCAACGGATAATCTTTGCCTGCAAAATTATAGGTGCTAACGCCTTTGTACTTTTTGGAAACGTCCATCCAGGCCGGCCCGACTACCTTGTGGTCGATTGCATGGCAAGCCGAGCAATTGTTCTTTTTAGCCAGCAAGGGCATGCCATCTTTGTCTATAACGCCCAACTCCACCTTGCCCGGCGCAGCAGCAGGTGCAGCCGCAGCAGGCGTGGCCGGTGCTGCCGGAGCAGCTGAAGTTGCCGGAGCTTTGGTCTCACTCTTGCCGCATGCTGAAAGAATAAACGCAGCCATGGTTAATACCACTAATCGTTTAATCATGAGATTGGTTCCTGTATTTACAATTGCTGGTTTCATGTTTTTTCCCATTTGTTTAGGTATTAGTACATTGAGCAACGTTTAGCTTCGACTCAGTCGTGCATTCTATACAACCATACACAGTTTACAAGAGCATCCGCGCGGCGCTTTAGGCATGTGCAGCTTGGCAAAACAGCCGCTTCATTTTCTTTCCAGCTGCGACACGTCGCGCACCGCGCCCTTGTCCGCGCTGGTGGTCATCGCCGCATAAGCGCGCAAGGCAGCCGACACTACACGTTCGCGATTTACGGGCTTCCATGCCAGCGCCCCCTTCTCTTCCATCAGCAGGCGGCGGTGCGCCAGCTCGCTGTCGGCAATCGCCAGACGAATCGTGCGCTTGGGGATGTCGATCTCGATCGGATCGTTTTCTTGCACCAGGCCTATCGCGCCGCCTTCGGCCGCCTCGGGTGAGGCGTGGCCTATCGACAGACCCGAGGTGCCGCCGGAGAAGCGCCCGTCGGTCAGCAGCGCGCAGACCTTGCCCATGCCCTTGGATTTCAGATAGGTGGTCGGGTACAGCATCTCCTGCATGCCTGGCCCGCCCTTGGGGCCTTCGTAGCGGATCACCACCACGTCGCCCGCCACGATCTTGTCGGCAAGTATGGCCTCGACTGCGCTGTCCTGGCTCTCAAAGATGCGCGCCCGCCCGTGGAATTTCAGGATGCTGGCATCCACACCGGCGGTCTTTACGATACAGCCGTTCTCGGCGATGTTGCCGTACAGCACGGCCAGCCCCCCGTCCTGCGAATAGGCGTGTTGCTTGTCGCGGATGCAGCCGTTGGCGCGGTCGTCATCCAGCGTGGGGTAACGCATGGATTGCGAAAATGCGATGGTCGTCGCGATCCCTCCGGGGGCTGCACGGAAAAATGTTTTTACCGCTTCGTCGCTGCTGCGCTTGATGTCGTATTTTTCCAGCGCCGCACCCAGGGTCTTGCTGTGCACGGTAGGCAAATCGCAATGCAACAGTCCCGCACGATCCAGCTCGCCCAGGATGCCCATCACACCGCCCGCGCGATGCACATCTTCCATGTGGTATTGCTGCGAGCTCGGCGCCACCTTGGACAGGTGCGGCACATGGCGCGACAGGCGGTCGATATCCTGCATGGTGAAATCCACCCCGCCTTCGCGCGCGGCGGCGAGCAGATGCAGCACGGTGTTGGTAGAGCCGCCCATGGCGATGTCCAGATTCATCGCGTTCTCGAACGCCTTGAAGGTGGCGATGCTGCGCGGCAGCACGCTGGCATCGTCCCCTTCGTAATAGCGCCGCGCCAGATTCACCACCAGGCGCCCTGCCTCCAGAAACAGCTCCTTGCGATCGGCGTGCGTCGCCAGGAGTGAGCCATTGCCCGGCAGCGACAGGCCCAATGCCTCGGTGAGGCAGTTCATCGAGTTGGCGGTAAACATGCCGGAGCAGGAACCGCAGGTGGGGCAGGCGGAACGTTCCAGCTCGTTCACCTCGGCGTCGCTGACGCTGCTGTCGGCGGCGGACACCATCGCATCCACCAGATCCAGCATGATGGTCTTGCCGCCCCAGTTGACCTTGCCCGCTTCCATCGGCCCGCCCGACACAAACACCACCGGAATATTCAGGCGCATCGCGGCGAGCAGCATGCCCGGGGTGATCTTGTCGCAGTTGGAAATGCACACCAGCGCATCGGCGCAGTGCGCATTCACCATGTATTCCACGCTGTCCGCGATCAGCTCGCGTGAAGGCAACGAATACAGCATGCCGCCGTGCCCCATGGCGATACCGTCATCCACCGCGATGGTATTGAACTCCTTGGCCACCCCGCCCGCCCGCTCGATCTCGCGCGCCACCAGCTGCCCCATGTCTTTCAGGTGCACATGCCCCGGCACGAACTGGGTGAAGGAATTGGCAATGGCGATGATGGGCTTGTCGAAGTCGCCGTCTTTCATCCCGGTGGCACGCCACAAGGCGCGAGCACCGGCCATGTTGCGACCGTGGGTGGTAGTGCGTGAACGATAGGCTGGCATGATGCTGCTTCCAAAATATTAGTGAAGCGGTAATTCTAAACTATGGTGGCGGGGAACGTCTTGGCTTTGGGATTGGAATGGCGAAGGTATTGCAGACTATTGCTACGCACATGAGTATCGCGTAAGGTTCAGCAAGATTCGGTTTTTAAAGTTTTTTTGCAGTGGTGCTTGTATCCGGAAAATCAGGGGGTGCCATAATTTCACCTCAAATAAAAACAAGGCATTGCGTGAAGGATGCCAGATTGCACACCTCGAAGGTGCCTTTCCCGGCATTTTTTAGGGTGTCTACTTTACGTTGGGCCTTTGGAGATGAATGTGGATCTTTCTACACTGAAGGACTGGTTGGTTCCGGTCTCAACTTTTGTAACTCTGATAACAGCCTCGGTGGGCGGCTGGATGTCCTTGCGAGAGTATCGACTCAAAGTTCAAGCCGAAACGCGCCTTGCCAAGAGCACGGAACTTGAAGCCGATGTGAAGTTGCTCAAGTTATTTACAGAAATCATGAGCATCGCCCACGCGCGTGGCCAAACACAGCTTTCCGAAAAGTTGATTGAAAAGCTTCTGTCACCCGAAACCATGAAAGAACTTGGGGTGACCATAGCCAATCTGCGCCCAGTGCTTGAGAGTGCGGTAATTTCACACCCTGTAGGTATCGCAGCCCAGGATGCAGCCATTGCGGCTATTTGGGCATTGGGCATCAAACATGAGATCTTGCAGCCAGTCGCGATTCAGGCGCTTACTTCACTGACCGGATTCAAGGAAAAAGTTGCGCGACCTTATCTTGAGGACTTGAAATCAAAATACAGTGGTAAAGAGCTCGCCAATGCAGAACATGAGAAGCAGGCCTAACCCTTCGGTCAAGCGGGACGCTCCGCCGGCAAGCCGGCTGCGCGCCCCTTACCTCCAACGTTGAGGCTGTAGAAAAACTCAAAATGAAAAAATTGTGTTTGTCATGATTACAAAGCGACCTCTCGGAAAGCTCTGTATCGAACGATCTCACATCAGGGAGGGGTTTGATGCCCCCGGAAAATCACACCTTCCGACCCATCATTTGGTTTTTCTACAGCCTCGTTATGCATAGGATAAGAATCCGTGGCGATTTTTGACATCTTCTCAAAGCGGCAGAAAAAACTACGGGGCGAGATACCGGATGTCCACAATTCCATCAACCCGGACTAGCTTACAGCGGGCTTCGCCCGCCTCTAGCCAACCCGGAGACCTCAGGGTCAGATACCTTACATTTGACATGTCAAATGTAAGGCCCTCGCTTTTCCCTACGCCGACAAGCCGGCTTCGCGCTCCTCAACTCAAACGTTGGACGTCTCAATAATGAAAGCGCAACTGGGCAATCATCAATGCATCATTCTCGACGCGATACACCATGCGATGCTCATCTGTGATTCGGCGTGACCAAAACCCCGAGAGCGCATGCTGCAACGGTTCGGGCTTGCCCACTCCGGTGAAAGGCTCACGCTGTGTCTCCCGTATTAGCTTGTTGATTCGATCAACCATGCGCTTGTCTTGCTTCTGCCAATACAGGTAGTCTTCCCATGCCTCGTCAGCGAAAATCAGTTTCACTTGGACAGCTTCCGCTCAACGCCTTTGCCAGAGTTCAGTTGTGCGGCAGCCGCGAGAAGGCGCTTCGCGTTGGCGGGTGTGCGCAACAGGTAGGCAGTCTCCTCCAGCGCCTTGTAGTCTTCGAGGGAGAGCATCACGACGGACTGTTCTCCGTTGCGAGTAATAATCAAAGCTTCGTGGTCGTCACAAACGCGATCCATGGCGCTGGCGAGATTCGCGCGAACGGTGGTATAGCTAATTGCATCCATAGCGGGGCTCCTTGTATATGTACGTGTTACTGTACGCCGCAAATAGCAAGCTGTCCAGTGCAACGGCGCCGCCCAACCCTGCATTCGAGCGCTCAGAACCTCAGGGTCACGTACCTCAGCTCAAATGGTGTCTGCTATGAATACAAAACGACCTCTCAAAACGAGCTGTATTCGACGATCTCACTTCGGGGAGGGGTTGCGTGACCCCGTAAAAATGCACCTGCCAACCCCTTGTCTAGTTTTTCTACAGCGTCGTTAGGCGTCTTGATCCCCAGGCCTTCCTGTAGCGCGTATGGTCGCTTGACAAGCGTACGCAATGGCGTACTATTTAGGCTTCTTTGAAGGAGCATGAAATGAACACACTTACCGCCAGCGAAGCTCGCGCAAATCTGTACCGGCTCATTGATCAAACAGTAGAGTCTCATGAGCCAATCATCATTTCCGGAAAACGCAGCAGTGCCGTGCTGCTTTCCGCAGAAGACTGGAGCGCAATTCAAGAAACATTGTACCTGCTAGCCGTGCCCGGCATGCGCGAGTCCATCAAGACTGGCATGGCCGAACCCCTCGCAAAAAGCTCAAAGGCGCCTAAGTGGTGAGTTGGGAAGTTGTTTATGCAAAGCAAGCAATGAAGGACGCAAAGAAGCTTGCTGCAAGTGGCCTTAAATCAAAGGCACAAGAACTGCTTGCGGTTCTTGCCAGCGACCCATTTCAAAATCCACCACCCTTCGAAAAGTTGGTCGGTGATCTTGCTGGCGCATACTCTCGCCGCATCAATATTCAGCACCGTATAGTGTATGAAGTCTTTGCCAAAGAGAAAACGGTTCGCGTCCTACGGATGTGGACTCACTATGAGTAAGCATCTGCCCAACCCATCATTCGAGAGGGACAGCCCAGAAGCGTGCTGCCCCTCAATTTTACGTTGAGGCTGTAGAAAAACTCAAAATGAAAAAATTGTGTTTGTCATGATTACAAAGCGCCCTCTCAGAAAGCTCTGTATTGAAAGATCTCACATCAGGGAGGGGGTTGATGCCCCCGGAAAATCACACCTTCCGACCCATCATTTGGTTTTTCCACAGCCTCGTTAGCCGTCTTGATCCTAGCTCCAGCGCCATGAACATAACACTATCTGATTTCAAGACTCTCGCTGAAATCTGTGCCATCGCTCTTGGTGGTTTATGGGCCATCTATGGCTGCGTCGTGCTCTGACAGCGCGAGAAGGCAGGCGCCCAGCTACGAAAGATTGATCTCGAAACGAAAAAGACCGAACACGAACTACGACGTGGGCTTACATTTGACATGTAAAATGCAAGTCATGGCCCTCGCTTTCTCGCAGCTTGACCTTGATATTTGGTTTGGTTCGCGGCACGATGCGCGGATGATGATAGTTTTTCTACAACCTCGTTAGGCAGCACAAAGGACTGGTCCGCTCATCGCCATGGCACCACTTCTACCCGCGATCGTCCTCGTAACCCTCTTCCTCGCTGCCGCGTTGTTTCTGGCGCCACGCCTGTTCGAGAGGCTGGCTGGTTGGCCCAGCCTTTCAACGCAGTTCACTGCGGCGCCGCCCTTTCCCATCACGCCGGTTGGCTATGGAACTCTTGGCGTGGCCGCAACAACACCGGTCAGGCTTCAAGCATCGGCGCAGGGCCTTGTACTTTCCCTTGTCTTCACGCCCTTTCGATCCACGCGGCCACTCCTCATTCCATGGCGCAGCGTACGTGAGGGCAGCTCCGGAGGAAGTGTCCTTCCTGCCACATTCACCGTCGGTGGCCCGTCCGGCCCGAAGCTCTTCCTTAAGGCGCACGTGGCCAGGCGCCTCCGCTCCCACATCTCGCACCTCGCTGACAGCGGCGCTGCCTAACAACGCGTTGCAGCGGACTCGCTGCGCTCGCCGCTGGAAAAACGAAGGAGGCCTTACATTTGTTTAGCGCCCCTTGTTTCGCAAAAAGTCCGCTAACCCAAGCTACGAAACCAACCCTGTCAAACCACGCACCTGTTAGACAGGTGGGCGAATCACGTATAATCCCGCCTCGCTCAAATCCACCCGTGCACCATGCTTATCCATCCTCAATTCGACCCCGTCGCAATCCACCTCGGCCCGCTCGCCGTACACTGGTATGGCCTGATGTACCTGCTCGGCTTTGTGCTGTTTTTATGGCTGGGGAAGAAGCGCATGCGCACGCTCTCTCGTCCCGGCTGGGACGACAAGATGCTGGACGATCTGTTGTTCTACGGCGTGCTGGGGGTGGTGCTGGGCGGGCGACTGGGCGAGGTGCTGTTTTATCAGCCCGGCTATTATTTTTCACACCCGCTGCAAATACTCGCCGTGTGGCAGGGGGGCATGTCTTTCCACGGCGGCTTTATCGGCGTGATGGTGGCGATGGCCTTGTTCGCACGGCAGAGGAAAATTCAGTGGCTGCAGCTGATGGATTTCATCGCGCCGCTGGTGCCGCTGGGCCTGGGTGCGGGGCGCATCGGCAATTTCATCAACGCCGAGCTGTGGGGCCGGCCTACTGACGTGGCGTGGGGGATGGTATTTCCCAATGTGGACAACCTGCCGCGCCACCCTTCGCAGTTGTACGAGTTCGCGCTCGAAGGCCTGGCGCTGTTTGCACTGCTGTGGCTTTATTCCACCAAACCGCGCCCAGCGGGTGCGGTGTCAGGCCTGTTCCTGATCGGCTACGGCAGCTTCCGCTTCCTCGCCGAATTCACGCGCACGCCGGACGACGGCATTTTCGGCCTGATGACTTTCGGCGTCAGTATGGGACAATGGCTGAGCCTGCCCATGGTGGCAGCAGGAGTGGCCATGATGATCTGGGCCAATAAAAAACCTTTGCGGCAATAACCCTGTAAACAACCTTCACCAGTTTATTCACTCACGCATGTCGCCCTTACTCAAATTAATCTTGCTGCCCTTGCTGGGCACAATCATTATTTCCGCCGCACAGGCAGCCAGCGATGACCTGTTGCAGTGCGCCCGCATGACTGACGATCACGAGCGCCTGAAATGTTATGACAGCTTCAATGCAAAGCCGCCTGAGAAAATCGGGGACACCTCCACCGACAAGCCCGGTGTCGCTGCCACAGAAGAACGCAGTTATCTCAACAGGGCCTGGGATCTGGACAACAAGGACGACGATCTGCTGGATGGCAAGCTGTCCCCGCTCAGGCCTTACCGCCCTTCTTATCTGATCGCGCGTAAAACCAACCAGCCCAACCAGCTGCCTGACACCCCGGCTCCCGGCCATACACCCCTCCTTCCGGCCGATCTGGATAGCGTCGAGCTCAAATTCCAGTTCAGCCAGAAAGCCAAGATCCTGAATTCGCGCAGCTCGCATTTCCTGGGCATCACCAGCTTCCGCCTGTGGGGGGCATACACCCAGCAATCAAGCTGGCAAGCCTTCAATTCGCGCAACTCGTCACCCTTCCGCGAAACCAACTACGAGCCTGAACTGATCGCAACGTTTGGCACAGGCAACCTGTATGGCTTGAAGCTCATCAACCTTGGACTGGTGCACCAGTCCAACGGGCGCGACCTGCCCGGCTCACGCAGCTGGAATCGCGTCTATGTGCAAGGCGGCTGGGAAACCGATACGCTGTCCGCACTCGTGCGCGGCTGGTGGCGCGTGCCGGAAAGCGTTACGCAGGACGATAATCCGGATATAACGGACTACGTCGGGCGCGGCGAAATTGCCTTGCGCTGGGCGCCACTGGATGACAGCCAGGTAATTGACCTGATCCTGCGCAACAATTTCAGATCAGACCAGAATCGCAGCTTTATGCAGCTTGATTGGGCCACCCCGGTGGCTCTAAGCCAGTCCACAAAACTGCATATCCAGTTCACTACGGGCTATGGTGAAAGCCTGATCGATTACAACTATCAACAAACGACTATCGGCCTGGGCGTCTCATTCCGCGATTGGTGATTGACCCCGCGCCAACAGCCGGTACGAGGCTGCCGAGGTTCGGGGTGATACAAGCATATTCTAATATGCTGTTTTGTCTGCAACACACCGCAAGCTTTGTCAGAAGAATACCTTGCACAACGAATGGCTATTGGATAAACTGAACACGTTGTGTGCTATATTTACTTTCGGCTGGTTGTTTTAAAAATCAAATTATTATATTGATAATTTATTAAGGAGAGGATGTTATGGATTATTCACCACTAATCGTTCCCGTCGCAATTTTCGTCGGTGGCATTGTTGTTACCTTAATGTGTGCTGGCTTAGGCGTTTCTCGCCTGGTTGAAGGACAAAAAAGTGCTGACAAAGAGATCGGCCGCACCGCATCTTACGCAGAACCCTTTAAGGATTCACACGGAAGAGGCTAAAAGCTGTTGTGCTGTTTTTCGTAAAAGCACGGTCATTCATGACCGTGCTTTTGTTATTATCGCTTCCCATCCCTACCTTCAATGCGTTTAAACACTGAACACCCCCACTTGGTCAAGTTTTTGCTGGTCTCCGCCGTTTCTTTTTTTATCGGGGCCATACATGGTATGTTGCAGGTTCTTCCGCCCATACGCGCCTGGCTCGATTCTATCGGCAGCCCCTACGGCGGCCCCGGCCACATGATAGATCCGCTCGCGCACGCCCACATGAATCTGGTAGGAGGAGTTGTGATTCTTGCGATGGGTACGTCCTACTATCTGCTGCCGATATTCAGCGGCAAGCCCATATATTCGTTGCGACTGGTCAACCAGTCTTTATGGTGGACCGCGATTGGCCAGTTTTACTTTTACATCACGCTGATCGTGTTCGGCATCTGGGAAGGCATGTTGCTGCTCCACAATCCGCAAGCCTTGCCGCAAGTCCACCACTTTTACGGGCCAATAGTCGCCGGTTCCGGGATTGTCATGGCAACCGGATTTTGCATCTATCTTGTCAACGTCATCATGACGCTTAGAAATAAAACCCGGACTTCTTAAGGGACCAAATTCAGCGGGAAGCGCAGAATGCTTTCCGTGCCGTTGCGTTTTATTTGTACCTGCAGCACTGATCGCGTCCCCGGAGCGACCTCGACCGCCCTGCGGTAAACACCCACCTGCCCATCTTGTATCGCCTGTTTCCATGGGTCCTGGTCGCTGGTGCGCAACGACACCATCAGGTCGTAAATCGGCCGGTGGTGTTCCCCCGTAACGAGTATTAAAGACTCGTTCATTCCGATGCGCGGCGGGCTGGGTCTGGTTTCGACACGAACTTCCATGCCCTGCCAGTTCTGCGGCAGTGCATCCACAGCCTGATCTCCGCCGCATGCCGACAGCATTCCCAGCGCAAGCAGCACAACATATTTCGCATTCGTCCGTTGCAGAAGCCTAACCGTGGCGCACAATTTATTTTGCTGAATTATTTTCATCATCACTTTCTTTGTCTGAATCCAGCCTGCCACCTTCCGATGACCCGTAAAGCCCAACCATGAAATAAACAAAGGCGCTGGCGGCGGCAATGTAGAACAAGGCGGCAACAAAGCCCCAGTCCACCCAATCGCGTTCATAGCCAGGGCGGTTACCCCAGAAAGGAAAGCTCAACCCAACCGCGACGAGCAGCACCACCACCACCACCGCCGCAAACCAGTAAGGCACGCCCTTTTGTGATTCTGGAATTTTTTCTACCAGTTCCCAATCTTCCAGGCCGCGCTTCATCTTGCGTTCTTCTTCCGAAGCATAGCCAAAATGATCGCCCGCCTGTTCGCCCCATTGTGAGTCCACTACAGACATGTTTTTAGCTTTCACTTTTTCGATGGTCATATCTATTACCCCTGTTCTGAAAAATGCTGAATATGATAGTGACCTGTCCAGCCATCACCTGCCGCAACGTCCACCACAATTGAGTACAAGCCACGCGGCAGATTCTGCGCGATGGAAAGCGTGAGTGATTCACGCCCGACTGGTAATAGCATAATATCTGCGGCACTCAGGGTGTAACTGCCCTGTGGCAAACCCTGTACGCGCACACGCAACGCCGCCGGGTGGTACAGCTTGTTGGAAACCGCAATGCGATAATTCTGGATTGTCGAGTGGCCTTGTTGATTTTCCGCGCGGTAAACCACGACATGATAGGGCTCATAAGACCATAGCCCCCAAACAAACATCGCCGCACCCAGAGCACCGAGCGGAGCCATCCATCCGGCCCTGGCAAACAGGGATACTGCGGCATTGCGGAATTTATTGCCACCCTTCTGTATGCGCTCGCCCAGTTCGAAACTCAACAATCCTGGAGTTTCTTGCTTGGCGTGCAGCCGGTTGCATGCATCGATGCATTCGCCGCAATTAATACAGCTGTCATAGACTTCAGTTTTGCGCGGATCCAGATCGATAAAACAAGAGGTGACGCAATAATTACACTTGGCGCAATCATCTGCGCGGCTGGCATCGTAGATGACGTGCAAGGTCTGCTTGGTCTTGAATGAATGCTGCCAAACCCGGTAAATGCATGAGAAACGGCACCAGAAATGCCTGATGACAGCGATGTCCAGGAAAATGATCAGGACGCACACCGTATAAATCCAGTGCAGCGATCCCGCCAGCCTGGCTTCATCCTGAAATGTTACGAAAGACCATACCAGGCTGGGCGGGTAAAAATAAAACAGCGGGATTAATGCAAAAAACATTGCTGCAGCCAAAAATGCCGCGCCCAGCAGCAACCAATTCATGATCTTATTCTTGGCACCCGCCACTCTAGGCGCCTCGCCTGTCAAGCTCACCTCGACATGCTTGCCCAAAAGTTTGCGCGTCAGATTGTTGGCCCACTCGGCCAGAATGTTTTGCGGGCAGACCCAACCGCAAAACACCGTACCTGCAGTCGAGTACAACATCACCAGCCCACTCGCCAACATAATCCATAGTCCGGCGATCATGAAAAAATCTGACAGCCAGATCTGCCGATCGAACACTACGAACCCGCCCACCGCCGGATCAATGCGGAACAGACCGCTGGCCGGAATCAGCACTACCAGCATGGTGGTGAGCGCCTGCACCGCCCGCCGCTTCCAATGAAAACTGGAGCGCACTGCCTGGGTGCCGACAACCTTGACCGGAATACTGGCAATAGATTTCTGATTGATGCCGCTGGACATAATTTTAGTTAATTCCCTACCATGCGCGCTTCGCGATCAAGCGGACTCAGTTCCAGCAGGCGTGCGCGGAGAGCTTCCGCCTGCGCACCGCCCGCTTGGCGCTCAAGCCGCCAAAGTGCGCGTAGCGACTCCACATGCTGCGGATTAAGGCGCAGAATCTTCTCCAATGCCTCTCGCCTGCTCATACCGCGTTCGCGCGCTTGCGCTATTGACGCGAGCATACTATCAGCCAGAGCATAAGCAATCCAGCGGTCTTTAGCGTTTGCATGATAAGCCAGATACATATAGCGGTTGGCTTGTTGCGTTGCGCCTTGCGACGCCGCAAGCCAGCTTCGTACCATCAGATCTGTCGCTGCGTAAGCGCGCTCGAATGTTTCTTTATCTTTATCGTTAATACCGACTAAAGCCACTGCGTCTTGCATGCCCGGCCTGATGCGCAGCAAGGCTTGCAGCGACGATGCCACATCCAGATTTCCGGCATAGCGCGCGCGCGGCAGGCGGAACTCGATCACCGGCGCCCACTCGTCCTGCACCGGCCCTGCAGTGTCTGGAATTGGCCCCCAATAGCGCCCTAACCAGGTCCAGCCGCCTTCTCCTGCCGTTGCTGCATCCTGCTGCGTGATGGACATGCGCTGCAAATTTCGCCACAGTCCCGCCGCCCCGGTGAATTTTTTACGCGGCCCGACTAATGCCAAATGCATGCCGTCGAGGAACAATTGCGCATCCGGGAAAACCCTTCGAAAACTGCGCAAAATAACGTTTAATGACTCGCCATCGAATTGATTAATGGCCAGCCATTGGACAAACAGGCCGTTTTCGCTCAAACGGTTGCGTGCGCGCTGAAATTGCTGCACGGACAGCAAAGAACTTAACCCGACCAAATCAGGATGAAATACGTCGCCGATGATGACGTCATATTGATTCCGTGACGCACTTAGAAAATGTCGTGCATCATCCCTCTCTACTTGGGTTTGATGCAGCACATCCTGGTTTAACGGAGCAAACCAGCGCTCTGCGGAATTAATCGCACCCTGTGACAGCTCAACTGCACTGCGCTGTAGCTCAGGAAATGGCAGGGAACCCGCCACAGAAATGCCGGTGCCCAAACCGAGGAACAGCACTGAGCGCGGCTGTTCATGCAGCATCAAGGGCAGACGCGCTTGATTGGACTGCACAAACACTGCGGTAGGGTCGGTTGAGGCATCCATTCTTTGCAAATCAGTGAGCAACAAACGCTGCCCATTTGATTGCTCCACCACCTGCGTCATCGAAACGGCATCCTCATACAGATACAAATCCCTGCTTCCCGCTTGCGCGTGGGGCAACAGCGCACTAACTGTCGGCATTTTGACAATCGGCCACGCAGCAAGAAAAAAGAACGGTACAGCCAGCCATGCGGCACGCGATGTCGCCCAGGTCAAACCCAGAATCAGCAGCGCCAGAGCCGCCACAACAATCGTGGCAGCGCTGCCCCAAACCGGAATCAGCACCAAGCCAGCCGCCGCTGCGCCGAGCGCAGCACCCAGAGAATTTGCGCCGTACAGCCACACTCCGCCGCCATTCAAGCGGCTGTTCAACAAAGGCAGCCAGGCCCCCAACGCCAGCGTAACCGGCAGAGTCAACAACGCCAGCACGAGCCCTTGCGTTGCCAATGCACCAAATAAAGAAACAAACTCTGCCCGCTCCACCCATGCCGAGAGTGCAGGCAGCAACCACAAACTCAACAATGAGAAACCACAGGCCGACATGGGCAATGCCACAAACCACACTTGCCTGTGCCGGCGCGGCGCGAGCAAACTACCCAAGCCTATGCCCAGCAGGAACGCCGCCAAAATCACCGCCAGCACATATTCGGTGCGTAGCATTACCATGCCGAACAACCGCGTCCACCCAATTTCCAAAATCAGGCTGGCGGCACCAATTCCGGCATATGCCAATAGCACTGAGAAATGCGGTCGGCTGGCCACAACGTCTTCCGCGTCGGCAGGCTTCTCTGCGGTGTATCGGGACGCAAGTAACAGCAAGGCTAGCGCCACCAGGAAGCCGATTCCGGCAACCACACTGATTGCCCCGCCCCATCCCAATGCTGGCAACAACCCAAGCGGCAGCAGCGCACCACAAGCCGCACCCAGCGTGTTCAACCCGTAAACTCGCCCCAGTAGTGCGGCCCTGTTTCCGAACGCCGCCAACACCAGAGGAAATCCAGCACCCATTGCGAATGCCGGAAGCAACAGCAGGCACAGTGCAGCGGCTGCAATTAAGCCATACCATTGAAATAATGAAAGTTGCGCCGCCGCGCTTTCTATCCACGCCGACAGCATTTTTAGCAGCAAGGGCAAGAGCAGGGCATAAAGAGCAATGCCAGCTTCCAGCGCAGCTAACAGTAGCAGCGGTTTTTTGATTTGGGCAGCCCTGCGCGCCGCAAACAAACTGCCCGCACCCAACCCGCCCATGAATGCGGCAACTGTCAGAACTACCGCAAAAACGCTCACGCCAAATTGCAGCGACAGCATGCGCGTCCACAATACTTCATAAGCCACACTGGTCAGGCCGGACAGCCCGTATAGCGCCGCCAGCAGCCAGTACCCCCCGGCAAAACCATGCCTTGCGCCAGGCAGCTGTGAATTTTCCCCAAACATGAACCTAACCTTTGTATGCAGCCACTACTGCCCGGAGATATTCCGTTCAGCCTTTTAAATTCATTTAACCCAATTCGGCAAATAAGCTTTCTGGAGTATCACCGCTTTGAATCCTGTTTTGAGTGCGGCAAATTTAAGGAAGCTCAGCATAAATGCCGTTCGCGGTGAGTGCGTTGCAGTTATGTTGAGCTTCCTTAATTTAACGCAGATGTTAAGAATGCGGGTGGGCGCAAATGGACGCCCCAGTCATTCCTTGGTATGTTTAAAACGGATAAAACCATACCAGAGCAACGATCACGTGCACCAAGGCTAACGTCATGGTGAGTCCAGCGAAAATCATGTGCATTAGGAACACTTGTTTGCCATATACCGCCATGGCGATGCCCAGTGCCCCTGTTGCCAACAGCAAAATTAGCAACGGTACACCCAACATAAACATGACCAGCTGTTTCTTTTTGTCGCTTAGCGCACTTCCCGCATCCACCTTCTCAACTTGCTGTCGGTCAAACGCCTCCATCACCTGAGTGCTGCTGCTCCCCTGCTGACTGTCGGCTGCCCGCGCCAGCGGGGTGTTGAAAAGTAAAATCATAGCCGCCAGAACCAACCACTTTCCTGCGGCCATCGAGTTAAAGCAGCAATTGTTTAGTGTGCGCAACATTACCTCTTCCCATCCTCAGCGATCTGCTGCTCTTTTTCTGGATCAGGCTTGCGCTCCGCATAGCGCCACACCAGCGATGCCATCAAAACAAAGGGGACGAAGATCGCCATCAGCAGAAAAATAAAAATAAGCCAGGGC
Organism: Nitrosomonadales bacterium; assembly: GCA_025408405.1. Lineage (GTDB taxonomy): Bacteria > Pseudomonadota > Gammaproteobacteria > Burkholderiales > Gallionellaceae > 39-52-133. Next base: position 75,323 of record JANYJE010000015.1, read on the forward strand.
GTTTCAATCGTCACATGGAGATACCTGTAGCTATCCATGGCATGGCTTGAGTTTATCCCAAACAGCATCAGGCCAAGAGCCCCCCCTACGCGCGAAAAAACTTTATGCATATTCATTTCCCTCCATTACCCTGTTTCTTGACATCCCCAGCGCAACGAAATCCAAAGAAATCGGATGCATAGTTAGGAAAGGCGAAATTTCGATGGAACAGAGAAGTCGAAAATGGATCTCCCTTCCATGATCCGCCGCGCAACACCTTGTAATGAAGGTCGACAGGCATCAGGTCTACCACCTTCATCGCCTGGTCTGTCGGGTTTGTCGAACGCCCGATTTTCCCTTGAAACAAGTCGGACGGCGCATCAGATTTCGGGTAAGGCTTGAAATCATCTGCCATCCACTCGTTTACGTTGCCGGCCAAATCCATCGCTCCATATGGACTTGCCCCATTTGGATAGGCATTCACGTTGGTCGCCGAACCAACGTTATAGTAGGTGTTCAACCGCTCCGACTCCATCTTGTCTCCCCACGGCCAGCGTCTGCCATCGCTACCGCGCCCAGCCTTCTCGAACTCAGCTTCGGCAGGGAGACGTTTGCCTGCCCACTTGGCATAGGCTGCAGCGTCATACCAGGTTACCATGGTCACGGGATGCAACAACTCGCCTTGTGGAATCTTGCCGTTTTTCCAATGTAGCGGGGGTCGGTGCGAAGTGGCTGCAACAAATTTGGCATACTGCGCATTGGTCACCGGATATTTATCAATCCAGTAAGCGGGTAAATTTACTGTGTGCTGGGGGCGGTTTTGTGCATCCGTGCGCTCCAGATTGGTCCCCATTAAAAATGGGCCCGCAGGAATAAGGATCATACTATCCAGCTCGGCCCACTCGTCTTTGGTAAGCAACCTTTCAGCTTCAACAGCAATGTATCCGCGTGCACGATCTTTATCTGCTTCGTGTACGCGTTGTAACGTGATGTCCTCCCCCGCCGCCCGGACGCGCGCTCCTTCTTCCTTCAAGTCATAAGACGCCATTTTGCGCATGTCATCCATGCGATTGGCTCCCAATTTAACCACATGCAGACTACCGCCTATCATCAGCAGGACGATACATGTAACTAAAGTGGCCGACAAATAACGCTTACGCCGCGCCCTATCTTCCGCAGTCAGCGCGGTTTTATTTCGCCCAGGAAAAACTGTCATGCTTTCAAATCGCTTTCACCAGAAATTTCCTTATTGACTCCCAGGGGCACACTTCTTCCGTATGTTCTTTTGATTACAATTTCGCCCAGAATGCCACCAAAAGCGGCCGATTCTATTGTCAGGATCACAAAAAACCCCCACCAACCCATTGGAATCAGCGATGCGCCTTGCGGCACTCCGCTCATGTGGGAAATTTCATAGTAGCTAATGGATCGTACAATCAGCGGGGGGAAATAGCATAGCCATTTTCCGCCAAAACCAAAAATCGCTGCAACCAGCATGCCAACGAAAAACGGCAGCACAAACATATCCACGAACCACCAGCCACCAAACCCCTGCAATCCTCGGAACAATTCGATCTGCACCCCCAGCAAGCGGTCGCCAAAATAGTTCAACGCACAACCCAGTGTCAGTGCCACAACACCCATGAAGAGACGGTTCTTATTCATGGCGATACTCTTTCCCTGTCAGCTTTTCATACTCTGATTTGCGCACTTCTTCGAGGTACCAGTCCTTCACCTTGAGGCTAGCCATATATTGCGCCAGTGCCCTGCGATCTTTTTCAGGCAAGTGTGCATATGAAGGCATTCGGTATTCTTGTTTCAGGCGGGAAGGCAACAGCGATTGCGGATTTTCTGCAGAAAAATACTGGTAGAACCAATCTTCACCGTGTAATGAACCCAGGCCATCCAGAATGGGCGCGGGGACTGACTCCAATAGATTACGAACCGTCCATAATGAATGGCAATTCTTGCAATTGTTTTGGTGGTAAACATCCATAGCATCTCGCGCCAATGCGGCAGGAGCTGAACTATAAAACGGAATGCCTTTATCGACATCCTTATCTGTGTTGACTCTCCATAAGTTGCGCCCCATCAAACTCAAAATAACGGCCGCGATTACTACCAACACTACTTTCTCACCGCGCTTCATTTTTTTTGTTGCGCTCCTCAGCTTGTTGTTTTAGAACACGCTCGCGGCTTAGTTCTTGCGCCGCCAACACTTCACGGCTCTTGGCATATTCCTGCGGCGACATTTTATCTTTATCGCTTTCGTTAAAAACCAGATATTTGATATCTTCGTCAAATTGCTCGTTCTTTGATGCCCAACGAATGCCATAGATTGACGCGATGATAATCAATCCGCCAACCACAAGCCAAAGATATATCGTCCAACCATCGCCTAACGATTCTAAAAAATTCATTTTTCCTCCGATGAGTTGCTAGAAAAGATATCCGGAAAGCATTTGTAATGCTCCGAAAATTACCGCAAATATGATGCCGAGGATAATCGCGCCAAACATCACTTTTTCACCCAGCCTCATCTCTTTGGGTGCTAATTTGCTAAAGATGACCGTATAGACAATACCGGAAAACACCAAGACACCTAATAGCATGAAAAAAAACACAGCAACGCTGAACTGCTGGCTGCGCATGCCTTCGATGCTCAAGTCCAATTTTGGAGAGTTATCCGCTGCGGCTAATAACGCAAATGAGTGACCTGACCCTATTCTATCGAGAAGCAAATATATGATTGCCCCCATTCATTTTAGAAACCAATTAATAAAAAAATACATGCCGCTCTTTCGGGCGGCATGTCTTTATTTTCAACCACTGCCAAATTGCTTACCGCACTTTTACTTTTGCTTAATTTGTGCGTTTTTCTTGTCGTAATTATCTACAAACACACTATATAAAAACGGACCCACAAATGCAAGTGTAAGCGGTACCAATATTGCTATGGGACCAAAATCTAGGTCTATCATTCAATGTCTCCTTTATCTTCAAATTATAAGAGCAACAAATCCGAATCTATTTGTGTTCACCACCATGACGTGGCTGCCATGTAGACGGGGGCAGACGCTTGATTATGAGCACAACAAAGATGAAGAAATACGAAAGATAGAATATATCAATTGTATAACCTTTATCCCACCAAGGCTGCTGACGCTCACGCGATCCATCAGCACGGAAATTGCCTTCGAAGTTAGCCAAAACCACTTGCGCGCCAACAACGGTGTAATCCTTCAAGTCCACACCCTTCTTCGTCAGCTCCTCAATTTGAGGCTTCAGAATACGCAAATCATCCATCGTTACCGGATGACGCTCCAACTGGGCGTTGTACTGACTACCCTGGCTCATCGCAACAATGCGCTCTATCGCTGCCACATCGCTTTGAATTGCCTTAATCTCCGGCTTATCCATCGCCTGAACATACTCTGCGTAGATTGCCGCTGTTGGGCGCTGACCCCACAACGGAAAGGTAATCGCAAACGCTGTCAGAACTGTCAAGGCAACCAGCCAAACAATTGGCACGGGAACCCGGTTATTGTCCTCAGTAATACCACCAAGGTCTTCCGCTTCCCACAACACCTTGTCTGATTCGATTTTTTTCGTGTCACTTAAGGTAACCAACGGTTTCTCAAATATCCAACTCATATCACACCCCCTAAATTACTTAAGACTCAAGACGAAGTCGATCAAACCGCGGATTTCACTGTCCTTGGCATACATTGGAACCTCAGGCGCAGCAACTCTTTTGCCTTCATGGTATTCATTGTACTCAGCACGCCATTTGTCAAAATCGATCTTCTTGCCGTTTGCATCCACTTCGCCCCACAAGTAATCAAAGCGCGGCATGATTGAATGTGGCTGAACCAGGCGCGGATTGAAGAAGTGCAGCATCATCCACTCTTTTGACGAATTGCGTGAACCAACGTGCAGCAAGTCTGGAGCTTTGCGATCCGATCCAAACGCTGTTGGCGATTCACCGTTAAAGTCACCAAGCATAGGTGGCGTGCCAAACGCTTGCCAGTCTTGAGTTTGCTCTGGCAACAGGGTATGACACCACCAGCAGCCTTCACGCACAAACATGGTTTTTCCTGAGCCGACGTGCGAAACATTTGCATCGTCCGCTTTTGCCATCACAGCATCAGGAGTCCAGCCTTTGGTTGCTGTCGCATTTTCAACATAAGGGAGGTTGTTGCCATTAAAAGCGCCGTGATTAATCAAAAATACCGCGCCACTCTCCTTCTTGGCATCTTTGATCTTACCCTTTTCAAGACTCAGATCTTTTACACCAGCTCCCAAGTTGTCAGAGTGAGTCACGCCATTTGGCAACGACGTTCCAGCTGGATAAACATAGACTGTTTCAGCCTGCGCCAACGCTACTCCGGTCAAAGGATCATTCTTCACCAGAACCTTTACTGGCTTGTTATGTCCCTTCAACAAAGGATCGCCCAACTGCCAACCCGAATCCCAGCCAGCGGACAACTGCTTATCCAGCGCTACATCCGTGGAAACAGATGCTGCAATATCAAAACTTGGCAGCAACAAAGTAATCAGCATCGAACCACCCAGCGCCAACCCAAACATCCTGGCGCCGATTTTATACTCTCTAAAATTCACACTCATAATTTTTCTCCCTAATCGCCCTCAGGTTAGCGCTCGTAAGCCATTTCATGCGGCATACGCCCAGCTGGAACAACAGTTCCTTCGCGTGCAGTCATCCACATGTTGTACAGCCAGACAATATTCGAAATGAACACCATCGTACCGCCCAGCCAGCGAGCAATCATGTATGGATGCTCTGCAATAACGACGTCAATGTATGGCACTTCGTAAATCTTGCCTGCACCCTGAATCAAACCGGCAATCGTCATCGAAATCCAGTAGATGCTAAATCCGATCAACAGCATCCAGAAATGCACATTACCAAGCGTCAGCGAGTACAACTTACGCTTCATCAGGGTTTGCAACCCCAGATAAACCGCAGCGCCTTCGAGGAAGGTAGAAAAACCGAGCAAAGCAAGGTGCGCATGCGCAACGATCCAGCCAGTACCATGCACATACCAGTTGATCGCACGAGTCTGCTGAAAACCACCTTGCATATTCAAAGGTATCGCCAACAAACAGCCAGTAACCGTAAAGCGAACCTCAAGGTTTTCTACAAACATATTCCACTTGCCCTGCATGGTTAGCAGAATATTTGATACGAACGCAATAGCCGGAACCAGAATCAACACACCCTCTACCGATGCGAACGACTTCAACCACTCAGGCAAAGGCGATGACATCAGATGGTGCGCAGCTGGGGTTGAGTAGAACACAACAACCGACCAAAAGTGCAAGTGACCAATGCGGTGCGAATACAATGGGTTGCCCGTCACCTTAGGAATAGTATAGTAAGCAATAGCTGCAGCCACTGGGGTAATCCACAATCCCAGCACATTATGCGCAAACCACCAAGTCAGGTACGCCTCTGTCAAACCAGTAAGATGGAAAAATTCTGGCAAGTTACCCACGATGAAAACAATAATCACCATGAAGGTCGCAGCAGCAAAGAACCAGTTTGTTGTGTAAATACCCTGCGTTCTGCGTGTCAAAATAGTCATCCACACGTTAACCGCCAAAGGAATAAACACTGCAACCGCCAAGTACAGATCGATAAACCAAGGGAAGTCAGAATATTCACGTCCCGAAGTCATGCCTGCCCACAAGACCGTTAAGCCCAGGGACAAACCAACGTTCCACAGTGTGCAATTCCACACACCGAGCTTTTCCGACCACAACTTCGTATTCCCGAGAACCGGCGTGATGTACATCATGGCCATCGCAAACGCCATCGAAATCCAACCGAAAATCACTGCGTGCACATGCACCTGACGCATATGACCAAAGGAGAAAAACTCCCCGCCACCCACAAAAGCATCTGGAAAAGCAAGCTTTGCGGCATTAAACGAACCCAACCCAGTTCCAATCACAAACCATACGATTGAAGAGAACCCGAAATAAATCGCCGATGAACCGGCCGGGATATCCTCATTTTTGGCAAATAAATATTTTAGCATTCTGAATCTCCTCTTTTGCTCTAAACAGGCCTAAATCTTAATGACCACTTTTGTTTTGCTTTTTATGTGGCATCAAAATATACCACGAGAGCACCATGCTCGAAAATGCCAAAAGAATGCCTAGCGACGCCGCTATTGTTGAAAACATATTCGTCCCCTCTTATTAAATGATATTTTTTTGATAGATGAGCATCTTATGCCGCAGCTGAATTCTCGCTCGCATCATGCCTATTCAAACCGACCCAAATAATAAAGCAGTACGCGAGACCAAATACCAACATGCACCAATCGATGAAACCGGTAAAAGTTGTTGGGTCATAGGCAACACCGTACCAACCACCCCAGTCGTTGAACTTCCCTCGCCCCAGAAAGCACATCATCGCGGCACCAAACACACTGCCGTTCCCCATACCCGTCGTCATTCCCGCCACCAAAATTATCCAGAACGACTTAGCTGTCATTGACTTTCTTTGCATTTTCCCTCCCCGTTTTTTCAACTAAAATCTTAATAAAATTTATATAGAATCTTTAATTTCAAAGTCCGGACATTTGATCTTAATCAGCTCTATCCCACTGCCGATCTCATCAATAACGACAAGACAAGTTAAGACCAAGTTCCCGCAGGAACTAAATTAATGTTATAGTAAAACCCTGTGAACGGTGTTGTCAAGGATTAATGCTCCAAAAACATAAGTGGTCTGCTTATAGGGGACAATTCTTCTTAAGAAAGCAAATATTACGGCACCACAGCACCGCTTTTTTATACATTTGCATTACCGCACGTCTAAATAGCAATAGAGCAAGCATCAGCATACTGACCTCAATTCGACTCTTATTTCCTCTGTCGCTTCACAAACGACCGAGAACCACCTGAGCCAACCGATCTTAAATCATGAACATTAATAATTTATTGTCCCGCATCCCCTCTCATTACTTGGGATATGTTGCGTTTCTTGTGTGGGGCGCTCTCACTCTTGTTTTGTTGCGTCAAGATGCTTATGTCCTAGACGAAGGCGCCGCCAAATCTCTATTGTTGGTATGGTCCATTGTTGACCAAGTGGCAAGCTCTGCTGTGACATTTGGGGCGCCTGATTTACGCACCCTGCTTTTTGTGCCCGCCGGATTTCTTTGGACAGGTAGCGTTTTTGCCGCCAAAATTTTTACTGTTTTATCGCTAGCTTTTACAGCGTGGTTATTATATTTCTGGGAGCAACGCAATTTCGATACAGAGTGTGCTTTATTGTCCATAGCCTTGCTTATTATTTCGCCTTTGATGCTAGTACAAATTGATACGCTTTCCCCAGGCGTTTACTTGCTGCTTGCCTTTGCACTTGGCGCTTGGCTGGACAATGCTTATCGCGCAAACCCCAAGCATTTTGGTGGCTTGTATTTTGCACAGCTATTAGTCAGTGCTCTAAGCGTGAGCTTGCATCCTGCCGGGCTGGCTTACCCTCTAGCCTTGCTATGGTCGTGGCGCACTGAGCCACTGGAGCGCAATCAGCAAAGATATTTTTTCATCGGCGTCAGCTTTATCGTTCTATTTACTTTATATGCAAGAATGGGCTGGAACGACTTGGAATGGCTACAAAATCCCATTAAGAGCCTTGCCGTAATTCTATTCGGCGCTCCTCTAAGCGCTGATATGTCGCCAATGCGCTGGATTGCGGGAGGACTTATCTTGTCTGCGCTTGCAGTTATTATTCTCAAGCAGTTTCGCAAACTTTGGTCTGACTTCACTGGGCGCACTTTGCTAATTGGCTTGGCGCTAGGAACAATTGTTTGCGATACAGCGTGGGCTACGATTGTGCTGTGCATTGTTTTGTTTTATGGCCTCCCATTGCTATTGCGATATCTACGAACCCTATTAGTCCGCGTTGCATTTCAGCACGCCGCGATTCTGCTATGCGTAATCATTTTTTCCACGCTATTTATGCGTGCAGACAAAGCGCATTATGAGATTCGGCAGAGCGACCTTCTGCCGGAGCAAGATCAATTGATTAAAACTCTTGCAGAAGAAGTGGAAAACGCCCGCAAGGCCGCAAAAGAATTTGAAAGCGGAGATCATCCAGTGCATTTGCGCATAGCCAGTCAATGGCCAAGCCGCACTATGATTGCATGCAAATGCGACACGCTCCCTTTGCCACCGGACGCAAAAGATCCGCAGACTCAATTTTCCGTGCTACACGGGATTACCTACGTACTGTTTGACCCGAAGCAATTGAAGAACGAAATGCTGGCGCGGAATTTTTCATTGCTTGGTGGAGTTACAGAAACCCTCTCATTACAACCGGGTGGTGTGCTTTTGCACATAAAAGAATGAGGATGCACAGTTGCACACGAAAAACAAACAACGGGAGAGTACCTGCTAGGAGCTTTGATTCATCCAACTCCAGCGATCACTTCTTTAGCACTCACGCGATTTGCTGTGCACACACTGGCTGGAGACTTGGTTAGCTGGGAAACTGAGCATTGACTGCACTCACTTGCTGCCTTGTTGACCCTGCAACACTAGGGTTTACTTGGGATGTAATACAACATCAAAGAGGAATAAACAACATTACACTGGGAAGACGAAAGGAATAGTTTTAGTTAGCCTTTCTAAACGCCTCCAGAATTGCCTGATAATCCTGCTCATCGAAAAACTGTCCTTTATGAAACACGAACTGTAAGCGCTGGCCAGACTTATCCAAACCCGCCAAACCGAAAGTGCGCCCAGAGTATTCTGTGTAAAAGCGCAAATCTTTCATCGCCAACTCAATGCGATCGCCGTTACGCAGCGTAAGACGGGTTGCGTGCTTGTCAATTTCAATCGATGTTGGCGAGGATGGCAACAGCATTAGCCGCGTTTTAAATATGCGATTGGTACCAGCTATGCAAAAAAAGCTGGCTAAAAAAACCAGCAAATATGCCAAATTGACATTGTCGCCATACCAGAAATTCGCCGCCATTGACAGTAGCGCTACCACGGTAGGAATGTACAGCAGCAAGTCCCATATCATACCCTTACGGTCTTGCGACAGACTAAATTGCGTTTTACTCATAATTTAAATAACTCTCTGCATGTCATGTTTTAGCTTTGAGCACATCTTTAATCGCCGACTCCATTTCACCATACAGCATGCGTCCTGGCATCTGGTAGCGAACAATACCTTTGTCATCGATAACATAGGTCCAAGGGTCGCCCGTCACCCGGTATGCTTTAAATGCCTGCGGATTTTTGTATTGATCCATATGAATGAAAAGCACCTGTGTTTGATATTTTTCCATCAAGGCTTTCATCATTTGCAATTGACCATCGCACACCGTGCAATGCCCTGGGGTGGCAAACTCCAAGAAAATTGGCTTGCCGAGTGCCAGAGCATTATCCAGTGAGTATTGATACATACGTTCGTCAGGCTGTCTGTATGTGGTGATTTTGCTAACGTCTCCGCCAACATCTGCCAATGTTTTCGTGGCCAGCTTGGGCGCAACTTCACCCTTTTGCAAACCACCCGCAAGTTGTTGGTCGCATCCGCTTATACTGACCACGATTCCGCAAATGGCAAGTAGCCACAAAAAATTCACCTTCATTGCTGCTTATCCCATCCAGCGCAGGTGCGAAAGATGTTATATCCCCAAATAATGTTTGCCAGCAAGACCATGCTACCAAAAATTCCTGAGAGAGCCATGAAGTGTGATGCCGTATGATCATTAGCATCCGCTGCATATATCCCTGCCACACCGGCTGCAGTAAAGAATATCACGACCCCAAGCAATCCAAAGTTATGCGTCCAGAAGTGAATTTTGACTAGGCGCAGACTATAAATGGGGCGGCGCACCAAGCGTGGAACAAGATAATAAATCGAGCCAAAAATGGCCATTTCTACCCATCCAAGCAAATTGATATGTGTGTGTGCCAAAACAATCCGGTGACCATTTGCACCGTAGTTATCCACAATTCCCCGAAAGGCGGGGATCCCCCCCATTAGCGCGCCCCAGGAAAAACCGATAATACTGTATATGATACAAGCATAGATAAACCACAAAGTGTATCTTGTATATTCCTTATCGTGTACCCACGATTCATTTAGCTCCTGCACCGCGTTGCTCCTCTTTATTTCCTGTTTTCGCTTCTTCACGGACATCCTGATGTTCTGATTTCCAGTTATCTGGTGCCCACACCTTTACCATTTCGTCAACAAATCCAGACCTCTCCGGCACCGGCAATCGCGCATCGGCAGACCCTTGCGTAGCACGCAACTCTGAAAGAAAAGTCGCTATTGCCTGCAAATCCGCAACAGGTATTTTCGTCACATAAGCCGCAGCCTTGGGAGAAAAGCCGTGGTCGATCGTTTTAGCAGGATAAGTCGCTTCCGGATTTATTAGAAAATCTTGAAGATATTGAAGGCTGCGCTTGGAGCCAATACCGTCCAAGTCTAGCCCCATATTTGTGCCACTTTGCACTGCGCGGTGGCAGGCAGTGCACCCTTTATCACGAAATAATGCTGACCCATGCAACCCTGCGGCGGAAAAATCATAATGGGTGGTGGTGGGATACAGAGGCTTATCTGAACGCGATCGGAGGACTTCAAGCATAACGAAACTGACAATAGCGAAAACACCAATCAACGCAAAGACTCCAAATAGGATTTTTTCCCCAAATTTGACACCACTAGCTGCCATACTGAATTTTCCTTAAACAAATCACAGTTATGTTACATGCAAAAAAAAACCCCGCTCCGCTTTACCGGACGCGGGGCTTGCTGACATAACTAGCTCAACGTTGATGCGCCCTATCGAGTGACTGAAACATTCTTCAGGGTAGACTCATTTTCAGGAACATGGCCATTCCCTATCGTCGTCTTTGGAGCTGCAGACATATAAGCTGCGACGTTATTAATATCATCGTCGGTTAGATTTTTTGCCATAGCACGCATCATTCCGTTTGGATCGTTTGTCCTAGCACCATCACGCCAGTTTTTTAGCTGGTTAACCAAATACACATATTTCTGCTGGCCAATCGCCGGGAACATAGGATCTGCACCGCGTCCATTATAGCCATGGCAGGATTCACAAGCAGACACCTTGCCTACCACACCAAACTTAGCAATTGCTTGTCCCTTATATTTTTCACCCACTTGCTGCCCGCCGCTTTTAAGCTCATTCAAGTCGGACAACTCTGGCTCTACTTCTAAAGTATCCACATAAGCAGCCACGTCGCGACGATCCTGCTCACTCAACTCCTTGGCAAAGCCATTCATTACCGCGCCCACTCCCGTTGGAGTGCGCTTGTCTGCGCCCAAATCCGTGAGTTGCTTAACTACGTAAGCATAACCAATATTGGCCAAGCGGGGCGCCCCCATCATATCATTACCCATCGCTTTTTCCCCATGACAAGACATGCAAGCTGCTGCTGCCCCTTTGCCTTGGGTAAAAATGGTCTTGCCGTTAGTGATATTCGCACTAACTTTTCCAACATCCGCAGATGCCGTTCCCGACACCAGTACGGTGACAGCCACGATAAGCCATGGCGATAACTTGAATTTAGATTTGCGCATTTCCCCCCCTTAATGTAGCTAATAGCTCTTGAAATTAAGACTCGCTCAACAAACTACTTCGTTAATGGTATTGCAGCCACACTCCACAAAAACACGCAATGCCCCTGAATATATTCAAAAACACCACTTGTCGCGCGCTGCATTTAACCTCGTTTTTTTAAGAATTCTTCTTTAGCGCAATCATGATCACACCAAAAAAGAATACAAATATACCCGCGTACATCCAAAGAACTTGGCTGGTAGTTACATCTGTTTCGAGCATAATACTTCCCCCTATCCAAAACTGCCTGATTAAACTACATAATTAAAAAACTTATTGCGCTTGTGGTCTTTTTGGCCTTAAGAATTCTATCACCGCCAATTTGAACTGTGCAAGGATTTTTTGCGCCGCCCCTATTCTTGACACACTACTCACCTGCCATGATACTTCGGCAATCGCGTTAATACAGGTTCACCGTTTTGGACGATATTTCCTTGGGCACATTGTTCCTCGCCCTTTTTGTCATTATCGCTTGCGCAGGATTCTTCTCTTCCTCGGAAACCAGCATGATGGCGATCAACCGTTATCGCTTGAACCACCTGGTACGCAAGGGCAACAAAAGCGCGAAGCTCACCGCCAAATTGCTTGCACAGACAGACAAGTTGCTCGGATCCATCTTGCTAGGCAACACTCTACTTAATGTTGCCGCGGCCACTCTAACCGAGTTTATAGTATTACGCCTATTCGGCCACGACAACAGTACTGCCCTGCTGCTTGGCACCTTGAGCATCACCTTTATGTTGCTGATTTTCAGTGAAATCATGCCAAAAGTCATTGCCGCCAGCCATGCTGAACGCATCGCTTTGCCTTCCAGTTATGCACTCTCGCTGCTGATCAAGTTATTCTACCCGGCTGTTTCCATTGCTACTGCGATAGTGCGCGGTTTTCTTTGGCTTATGCGCATCAAGGTACAGACCGACCAGAGCAAAAACAAGGTAAGCATGGAAGACCTGCGCATGCTAGTGCTGGAAGCGGGCAACTTTCTTCCGCGCAAACATCAGAAGATGCTGCTTAATCTGGTGGATATAGAACGCATCGCCGTAAACGATGTCATGGTGCCGCGCAACCAGATTGAAACACTTGACCTGAACGCACCACCCGATGTGCTGCGCCAGCAACTGGCCACATGCCACCACACCCTCTTGCCGGTACACGAAGGCGCTCTCGACAATATCGTGGGCATCCTGCATGTACGACGCGTACTGGCGCTGCTGCAACGCGAAGACTTCAATAGCGGTGATTTGCGTGAATTGCTTCTGGAGCCCTATTTCATTCCTACAGACACAACGCTGCTGTCACAACTACACCACTTTCAGGAGCGCCACTTGCGCTTGGGACTGATTGTGGACGAGTATGGTGAATTGCTAGGCTTGGTTACACTGGAAAATATTCTGGAAGAAATTGTGGGTGAATTTACCACTCAATCGCCCGCACAAACCGGAAAATTCATGCGCCAGGGTGATGGCAGCCTGTTTGTAGAAGGTAGCATGTTGCTGCGCGACCTCAACCGCAAGTTGGGATTACACTTCCCGCTGGACGATGCCAAAACTCTCAACGGACTGATTCTCGAGCATCTTCAGGACATACCTGAAGCGGGAACCAGCCTGAAAATTGGCGGCTACCCGATCGAAATTATTCAAACACAGGATCGTGTAGTCAAAGTTGCCAAAGTTTTCCTTGTCCCGCCCAAGCAGGAGAGCTAAGCACTTTACAAAGCACCCAAAGCCGTGCATGATACAAAAATTCTTTAAATATCATGCAGTAGTGTAACTTTTTTAAAATTAAACATCTACTTTTTTCGTTGTATTTTCGCTAAGGTATAGCCATGGCCACTGCAAGCAAAACTGCAAACAAACCTGCAAAAACAAATGAAAGCCAATACATCTGGGAAGGCAAGGACAAAAACGGCAAGGTCGTAAAAGGGGAAATGCGCGCTGCCGGTGAAGCCAGCGTATCCGCACATTTACGTCGCCAGGGTATACAAGTAAATAAAATCAAGAAGGCACGCAGCAGCAGCAAGCCCATAAAAGAAAAGGATATTGCCCTATTCACACGTCAGCTGGCCACCATGCTGAAATCCGGCGTGCCCTTGCTGCAGGCGTTCGACATCGTGGGCAAAGGACACAGCAACCCTTCAGTTACCCGCATGCTGCTGGATATCAAGACTGATGTGGAAACTGGTAGCAGTCTTGAAACGGCGTTTCGCAAATTCCCGCTTTACTTTGACGATCTGTTCTGCAACTTGATTGGTGCGGGTGAAGCAGCGGGTATTCTGGACAATTTGCTGGATAAGATCGCCACCTACCAAGAGAAAATTCTTGCCATCAAAAGCAAGATAAAATCGGCATTGTTTTACCCTATATCTATTATCGTGATCGCTGTCGTCATTACCGCGGTGATCATGATTTTCGTAATCCCGGCTTTTAAAACATTGTTTGCAAGCTTCGGTGCCGACCTGCCGACCCCTACACTGGTTATCATGGCCATGTCAGACTGGTTCGTCGCGTGGTGGTGGGCAATCTTCACCATTGTTGGTGGCGGCCTGTACACCTTCTTCTACTTCTGGAAGCGCAATAAGACGATGCAACGCAACATGGATATATTCATGCTGAAATTGCCCATCTTTGGCCACCTGATCCGCATAGCCACCATTGCACGCTGGACGCGCACACTGGCTACCATGTTTGCCGCCGGCGTGCCGCTGGTAGAGTCGCTGGATTCAGTGGCGGGCGCTGCCGGCAACGCGGTTTATTACGATGCCACCAAGAAGATCCAGCGCGACGTCAGTTCCGGCAACAGCCTAATGACCTCCATGCAGGATACCGGTGTCTTCCCCAGCATGGTGCTGCAAATGGTCGCCATCGGGGAAGAATCCGGCTCCATCGACAGCATGCTAAACAAGGTCGCAGACTTCTTTGAGGCCGAGGTAGATGATGCTGTGGAGGCGCTCTCCAGCTTGATGGAACCCGTCATCATGGTGGTTCTGGGCACGTTGATCGGCGGCATGGTAGTCGCGATGTATCTGCCCATCTTCAAGATGGGCCAGGCCGTCGGCTAAAGCACATTATGTGCGCGGTAGTAAATGCCGCGCACCAATTCCGATTTAAAATATAACCGCCCGCGTACTCAAGAATGTCCTCACTGCAACTATTGCATGACTCCCCCCCTTTGTTTATTACGCTATGCGGCTTACTGGGGCTGCTATTCGGTAGCTTTCTGAATGTAGTCATCTACCGTCTACCCAAAATTATGGAGCGTGAATGGCATGCACAGTGCGCTGAACTTCATGGCCAGGATTCAGCCGTCCGCCACGAACCATACAATCTGCGAGTTCCCCGCTCCGCATGCCCTCATTGCGGCCACCAGATCAGCGCCTGGGAAAATATTCCAGTGATCAGCTATCTCTTTCTGGGTGGCCGATGCAAAAATTGCCACGCCCCCATTTCCGTGCGTTATCCTGTAGTTGAGTCCATCAGTGGTATTCTGTGCGTTTTTGCAGCATGGCATTTCGGTTTCGGCTTGGCTACGGTGGCAGCTGTATTATTCATCTGGGCACTTATCGTATTGACCTTTATCGATTTCGATACGCAGCTACTACCTGATGACATTACCCTGCCACTGCTCTGGCTGGGCCTGCTATTTAACCTGTATGGCACCTTTACCAGCCTGAGCAATGCGGTTGCCGGGGCCATGGTGGGTTATCTCGCCCTGTGGGGCGTATACTGGCTATTCAAACTGTTTACCGGCAAGGAAGGGATGGGCTACGGCGACTTCAAGCTTCTTGCTGCTATCGGGGCGTGGCTGGGCTGGCAGTTGCTACCCTTGGTGATCATGCTCTCATCAGTGGTTGGTGCAGTGGTTGGCATTACTCTAATCGTCGCCACCCGCCATGGACGCAATATTCCCATCCCTTTCGGCCCTTACCTTGCTGGTGGCGGTTTAATCGCCCTGTTCTGGGGACAGCAACTGACGCAGGGCTATCTGCAATTACTCGCCATGCCATGAGCTACCGGGTGGGACTCACGGGCGGCATAGGTAGCGGCAAGAGCACAGTTGCCCAGCTGTTTTCCGAGTACAGTGTGCCCGTCATTGATACTGACGCCCTCTCGCACCAGCTCACCCAGCCCGGAGGGCTGGCCATGGAGGCAATCCGCAGCGAATTCGGGAACAGCTTCATTGATGCCACGGGCGCACTGGACAGGGACAAGATGCGGCAGCTGGTATTTTCTGACCCACAGGCCAAACAGCGACTGGAAAGTATTCTGCACCCTCTAATACTCGCGCAAACCCGATTATTAGCCGACTCCAGCTCCGCCCCCTATGTACTGCTGGTCATCCCCTTATTGTTTGAATCGCGCGCTTACCAGACAGTGCTGCAGCGCACGCTAGTCGTTGACTGTTCCCAAGACCTGCAACTCAAACGCGCCGTTAAACGCAGTGGCCTGGGTGAGGCTATGGTGCGGGCAATTATGGAGCAGCAACTGCCGCGTTCTCAGCGAC
The DNA here is from genome assembly GCA_025408405.1 of Nitrosomonadales bacterium. Lineage (GTDB taxonomy): Bacteria > Pseudomonadota > Gammaproteobacteria > Burkholderiales > Gallionellaceae > 39-52-133. The sequence goes on from JANYJE010000015.1 coordinate 91,444, forward strand.
TACTCCTTGCTGATGATGTCATCCATAATGACGATGATTGTTCCGCACTGGGACCTCAAATCGACAAGCTGCATCGGTTTTACCTTAGTTTGGCAGAACGAAGCAATTGACGACATGCGCCACTCGATATATTGTGCCCCGCTATCAATCAATTACAACCTTAGACTGGCGACGTGATTAGTTACGAGTTTCCCCTCAATGAACGTGTACGCACCTTGTTGCGGCTTGAGGATTTATACAGCAGAGTCCTTCAGTTCATTGAGAGCGACGATCATAGCTATCATCATGCCGCACTCGGCATACTGTTCGAGATACTCGAAGTGACCTTTCGTGGTGAATTGAAATCAGACATTTTGCAGGAGCTGGAGCGCCAAAAGCGCCTGCTCACAGCGTTGCACAACAATCCAGAAATTTCTGAAAAAGCCCTGGATACACTGCTAGTTGATATAGATACTGTCAGCAGCAAACTACTGTCCATAAGCGGCAAGATCGGCCAGCATCTGCGCGATAACGAATGGCTAATGGGCATCAAACAACGCTCCTGCATTCCCGGCGGCATGTGCGAATTCGACCTGCCTTCCTATCATTACTGGCAACATCTGGAGGCCGAGCTGCGCCGCACCCACCTGAAAGCCTGGCTAACTCCCATGCTGCCAATCTACGAAGGTTTGAAAATTTTACTCAAACTGCAGCGTGAAAACGGCAAGTTGCATCATTTCATCGCGCATCATGGCAGCTTTCAGCAAATGCAAGGGGGACGCGTTGCGCAAATGCTGCGCATCAGTCTGGACAAATCACTTCCCTGCATCCCGGAAGTCAGTGCCAATAAATATGCGCTTAACATACGCTTTGTTTCCGCCGACTTTGCCGCCAAGACCACCTTGTATGACCAGGACTTGGCTTTCGACCTGACTTTTTGCTAAGCACCATGCACAACATGAAAACGCCCATCGTCGCCTGCCCGCAATGTGCTGCCGAGGTAATCTGGAACAGCGAGATCAGCCCGTACCGTCCATTTTGCAGTGAGCGCTGCAAGCTGATTGACCTGGGCCAATGGGCCAGCGCAAGTTACCGCGTCCCTGTCGAAGCACAGCCAGATCAGCCAGACGAAGTCTCCGGCCACGCCTGACGCAACAGCGCAATACCGTGCGCACCATTCTGCCACGCAATCTGCATGCCGGCCTGCGTCAACCCGCCCAGAGCATAGATAGGGATTGTTGAGCCTGCCGCACACTCCGCGAACTTCTCCCACCCCAGAGTCGGCGCGCCCGGATGTGACAGCGTCGGCAGCACCGGGCTCAACAACGCGAAATCGCTGCCCAATGCCTCGGCAAGGCGCAACTCCTCCGCGTTGTGGCACGATGCCGCGCACCAAGGCACATCTGGACGCTCGCGCAAGGCCGTGAGCTGTGTCGCGGTCAACTGCACCCCGTCCGCGCCGATCTCGCGCGCCAACTCGATATCGGCGTTGATCAGCAACTTCGCGCCATGCGCATGCAGCAGCGGCAGCATGCGCTGCGCCAACTCGCGCAACGCCTCACGAGATAAGCTCTTCTCGCGCAACTGCACCAGCCGCAAGCCACTGTGCAACGCGACTTCCAACCGCCGCATAAATTCCTCTTCACCCAGTTCTGTTACGTTGCTGATCGCATACAGCGGCGGCAACGACAGTGCGCGCAGGATGGGCGCATTGGCGGGCAACAGCGGAGCAACAGTTACATCCGGGAAATGTTGCCACGCAAACTGCTGCCCCTCATGCGGGTGGAGTTCACCATGCCATTCTGTAACCCGGAAAAAGTTCAGACGCACCGTGGCATGCGGGTAGGTGAACACGCGTGTCAGCCAGGGATAGGCGATTTCGACGGTGATGCCCAGCTCCTCGCGCAGCTCGCGCACCAGGGCGTGGTATGGCGTTTCCCCGGCTTCAACCTTGCCACCGGGAAATTCCCAGTGCCCGGCCCAGATTTTGTCAGAGGGGCGCTGGGCTAGCAGGAAAGTGCCGTCGGGGCGCTGCAGGACGGCAGCGGCTACTTCTACGATTTTTGGTTTTTCAGATGAGTTACTCAATAAGGCCTCTTTTATATTTTCTGAGTAGGTAAAAGGCCAAACCGTCGGGGGTTGCCCGACAGCAAGTTACCTTTCTTGTCTTGCCAAGAAAGGTAACCCAAAGAAGGCGTCCCCACGATAGCCGCCCCTTCGGGGTTCCCTCAATCAGGCAGAAACAAGCGGGGCTGCGCAACTCGCCCTAGCAGCTCGCACACACCGCGAGCTGCCGCGGAGCTCAAACAGTGCTCACCTACCCCTCCGCTTGTTTCTGCCTGATCGAGGCGGCTCTCAGGGGGGTGAAAAGGCAAAAAACCAAGCACCCATGGGCACGAAGTGCCCATGCTACTGTGTTAAAGATTACCCGCAATATCTGAAATTGCTTGGCTGGCAGTTTTGAGACGTTTTTCTTGTTGAATTTTATGCAATCGATCTTCTGCAATAACAAGAATTGCACTCTTCAGAGCCTCAAAATATTTCAAACATTCTTCTTCTGTTAGCTCATGCACACCAAAACTTAATATGCTGTACATCTCTGGATGTTGCACAATAAATTCAGGTAGAAAATCCCTCAGTAAAGATACTTTCTCTTTCATTCTAGACTTTTCGTAAATCTCTTCATTCCACCCAGCTTTGCTGATTGCCTTTGAATGTGCCTCTTCAACAAGTGATTCAAATACTCTACGGAGATAAACATATGATCCAATCCCTACACCATGGGCAGCCAGCCCAATTGCCTTATTGAGTTCATGGAGCCTTTTTTCACCCAGTGCTTTGTCAAATTGACTGGTATCTCCTATCGCTATGTCAGCTAGTGATGGATATTGCCCAATTTTAATTAACGACTTGTCTTTAATGACAAAATGAAAATCTACCTGGTGGTGATTCCGAGTGCAAATTATTTTTTTTGAAAAATAGGGAACATGCCAAACTGCTAGAGGTGCAGCGCTAGCACCAATTTTCCTTAAATTAACCAGCCGCTCCTCTTCAATGGCTTTCTCTTTAGTTTCTGCGGTGACTATTGGGCTAAAGGTTGCACTTTGTCTACACCCTGGGCAAAACACATCAAAAGTTTTGCTAAATTTGAGTATAGATTTCGCTCCACGATCTACATCGTCCCCCAGTTCAATTGGACTATATAGTGGCCTTTCAAGTAGCCATTCCACAACTGGCAATTCTTTTTCTGCTGGCATTTTTCTATAACCTCCAGAATGGTTTGTCGAACAACATCATATTCGTTTTGCCTAACAGGGGCCTCTAGGTTTTCCGCCATCCCCTTGTCCGCCACCGAGTAGCGCAGGCGGGTCAGGGGTAGTCGGCGAGGACTGTCTGAGCACGTGGCCGCGTAGCGGATCGTGCGAGTTCCGCAGCCGCCTGACCTGCCGAGCAACGCAGGGAACCCCGAAGGGGTGGTGGATCCGGGGTCGCCTTCTTTTGGTTACTTTTCTTGGCGAAGCAAGAAAAGTAACCAGCTGTCGGGCTGCCCCCGACGGTTTTGTTTTTGAATAAGTCGGGTTACGCGAACAACCGATAACCCGACCTACACTCTCAAATCCGTCCGCACCAATCCCTCGCAAATTGCCCCGCCACCCTTCCACTCCTCGATCCCCGCATCAACGACCACTGCAACGCCGCCGTTCTCACTTCATCCGTCACCCCCTGCTTCCAGCCATGATGCGCCAGCCAGTGCGCCGCCACCGCCAGATATTCATCCTGCGTGAACTGGTAGAACGAAATCCACAAACCGAAACGCTCCGACAGCGACACCTTCTCCTCCACGCTTTCCGCCGGATGCACTTCGTCGCCGACATGTTTCGTGGCAAGGTTGTCTTGCATATAGTCCGGCATCAGGTGGCGGCGGTTAGAGGTGGCGTAGATCAGCAGGTTGTCGGAGAAGGCGACCAGCGAGCCGTCGAGCGCGGCCTTGAGCGACTGGTAGCCAGGTTCGTCGGCGTTGAAGGAGAGGTCGTCGCAATACAGGATGAAGCGCTCGCTGCGGCCTTGCACCAGGCCGACGATGTGCGCCAGGTCGGTCAGGCCCTGCTTGTCGATCTGGATCACGCGCAGGCCTTGCGCGGCGTATTCGTTCAGCAGCGCTTTGACCAGCGACGACTTGCCCGTGCCGCGCGCGCCGGAGAGCAGCACGTTGTTGGCCGTGCCGCCGCGCACGAATTGCTGCGTGTTCTGCTGGATGCGGTGTTTCTGGTCGTCGATGCCGAGCAGGTCGGCGAGCGCGATGCGCTGGAAGTTGGGCACGGGATGCAGCGTGCATTGCCGGTGATCCCAGCGAAAGGCGGCGGCAGCTTGCCAATCAGGCGCTTGCGGCTGCGCGCCGGGCAGGACGGTTTCAAGGCGAGCAAGCAGCCCTTCGGCGCGGGTGAGGAATCTATCCAACTTATCCATAACAAACCTCTTTGCTTAGCCGCCTATTTCCCCTGTGCGCCGCCGAGTAGCGCAGGCTGGTCAGGGGATTTCGGCGAGGAAGCTTTGCATAGCCATTCGACTAAGCTGGCAAACAACACCAGCCAACTCGCTGGTTATGTTTGAGCGCGCAGCGCGATCCGCTGCCGCCTGACCAGTCGAACAACGCAGGGAACCGCGCAGCGGCGGCACAGAGGGGTCGCCTTTTGGTTCCGGCGCAACCTGAAGGTTAGCCTTCACTGCAACTTCGTTGTCTCTGGTTACTTTCTTTTGGCGAAGCAAAAGAAAGTAACCAGCTGTCGGGCAGCGTGGCGGTTGGAGCTTTAGCTCCTTTACAACCACGGCGTGCCCTTTACGGGCGCTACCCCGACGGTTTTGAATCAAGCAGAAAACTAACTACGATAGCTGGCGTTGATCTTCACATAGTCGTATGAGAAATCGCACGTCCACAACGTGGCGTTCACCGCGCCGCGATTCAACACCACGCGGATGGTGATGTCGCTCTGCTGCATGATGCGCTGCCCATCTTCCTCGCGGTAACTGGCTGCGCGCCCGCCGTTCTCGGCGACCAGCACGTCGTCGAGAGAGAGCTTCAATTTCTCGACATCGAGGTCGGCAACGCCCGCATAACCGATGGCGGCGAGGATGCGCCCGAGATTGGGGTCGGATGCAAAGAAAGCGGTCTTGACCAACGGTGAATGGGCGATGGCGTAACCGATCTTTTTGCACTCGGCTTCATCGCGCCCCCCTTCCACCTTGATGGTGATGAACTTGGTCGCGCCTTCACCGTCGCGCACGATGGCTTGCGCAAGCAGAGTGGCGACCTCGCTGACGGCTGCTTGCAACTGTGCACGATTCGCAGCGTTGATGGCGACACCGCTCTTGCCGGTGGCGATCAGCATCAGCGCATCGTTGGTAGAGGTGTCTCCATCCACGGTGATGCAGTTGAAAGAGCGATCAGCCGCCTCGCTCACCATCTGCTGCAACAACGGTTGCGCCACGGCCGCATCAGTGGCGATGTAGCCCAGCATAGTGGCCATATTGGGATGGATCATGCCGGAACCTTTGGACATCCCGGTTACAGTGACAGTCTTGCCGCCGATCTGCACTTGGCGCGAAACCGCCTTGGCCACGATGTCGGTGGTCATGATGGCCTGTGCTGCATCAAACCAGTTGTTCACTCCCAGATTAGCGATTGCACCCGGCAAGCCGGCCACGATGCGCTCGAGTGGCAGAGACTCCATGATCACGCCAGTGGAAAACGGCAGCACCTGCTCCGGCGCACAGCCCAGCAACTTGGCAACTGCGGCACAGGTGGAGCGTGCGCTCACCATGCCCTGCTCCCCCGTTCCCGCGTTGGCATTGCCCGTGTTTACTAGCAACGCGCGGATGCCCTTTCCGGCAGCCAGATGTTCGCGCGCGACGATGACCGGCGCGGCGCAAAAACGGTTTTGGGTGAAGACACCCGCCACGGTCGACTGCTGATCGAGCTGGATGATCAGCAAATCACGGCGATTGGGCTTTTTTATATTGGCTTCTGTGCTGCCTAGCAGCACACCATTTACCGGCAACAGTTCAGCTGCAACAGGTGAGGTCAAGTTAACCGGCATTTTTACCTACCTTTAATAACGTCCACCTGCGCGGTGTATATAGTTGCTCATTTCCACCGACTGCATGTTCATGCGTCGCACGATACCGTGCACATGGCGCACCAGGCCGCGCATGATGTAGTACACGATGGCCGGATTGGTATTCAGCAGATTCTCAAAGCGGGAACGCTCCAGCAACAATATCTTGCTGTCATTCTTCGCCAGCGTGGTTGCGCTGATTTGAGTCACATCCCCGCCCACAAAAGTAATGATGCCCGCGATATCTCCCGGCTGCAGCAGGTGCAACGTGACATTTTCTCCCGCCACGGTAACTGTTGCCTCGACTTCACCTTCTGCCAGAATTATCAGGGTTTTATTCAGCCGGGTATTGCCCGGATCGAGAATATGTTCGCCCGCCTTATATTCGTGCACCGTCATGATATTCGCCAGCGTTTCTATTTCTGCATCACGCAACTCTTCAGTCAGATTGGAGTTGTGCAGCGTTTTAAGTATCAGCTCGTGCGTCTTCATTTCACTCTCCCGGGTTATCAGCTCAATTTACCGTGGCACTGCTTGTATTTTTTTCCTGAACCACATGGACAAGGGTCATTCCGGCCGACCTTTTCGCCCGAGCGCACAAAGGGCTTTTCACCTGCGTCCCCAGCTGTATCACTGTGGCCAAGTGCTTCATCGTAATCCGCATGGTGGTACTGCACGTTTTCCGGCGCATGCGGCGTTTCCGCCGCAATAATATCTTCTTCGCTGCGGATTTGCACATTCATCAGTGTTTGAGTTACATCACGCTTGATCGATTCCAGCATGGTTGAAAACAGCTCAAACGCCTCGCGCTTGTATTCCTGCTTTGGGCTTTTCTGCGCATAACCACGCAGGTGTATCCCCTGGCGCAAATGGTCCAGTGCCGCCAGATGCTCACGCCAGTGCGTATCCAGGCTTTGCAGCATAATGAGGCGTTCATAGCCGTGCATCATGTCGGCTCCGACCTGATCCACCTTCATCTGGTATTGTTGCTGCGCCGCATCCAACACGCGCTGATGCAAACCGTTTTCATCGAGCTGCTTGTCCTGCTCCAACCACTGCTGCAATGGCAGACTCAGCTGGAATTCAGCCAGCAGGGCTTTTTCCAGTGCGGGTACATTCCACTGCTCCTCCATGCTCTGCGGCGGAATATATTCGCCTATCGTGTCAGTCAGCACACTGTCGCGCATGGCAGAAATCGTCTCTGAAATATCCCCGGTTTCCAGCAATTCATTGCGCTGTTGATAGATCACCTTGCGCTGATCGTTGGCAACATCGTCGTATTCGAGAATTTGCTTGCGCATGTCGAAGTTGCGCGCCTCTACCTTGCGCTGCGCATTTTCAATCGCGCGCGTCACCCATGCATGCTCAATCGCCTCCCCTTCTGGCAGCTTGAACTTGTTCATGATCGCAGCTACGCGATCGGAGGCAAAAATGCGCAATAGCGGGTCTTCCAGCGACATGTAAAAGCGGCTGGATCCCGCATCACCCTGGCGCCCGGCACGGCCGCGCAACTGGTTATCCACACGACGCGATTCATGCCGCTCGGTACCGATGATATGCAGACCGCCGCTCGCCAGAACCTGCTCATGTACGGGTTGCCATGCTGCGCGCAATTCTGCGATGCGCTGATTGCGCGTGGCCTCATCCAGACTTGCATCCAGACGCAGCAGCTCAATCGGCTTTTCCACGTTACCGCCCAGCACAATGTCGGTACCACGGCCTGCCATATTGGTGGCAATGGTCACCATCTTGGGTCGCCCCGCCTGCGCCACAATCTCCGCTTCACGCGCATGTTGCTTGGCATTCAAAACCTGGTGCGGCAGCTTTTCGGTTTCCAGCAGCTTTGACAGCAGCTCCGATGTTTCTATCGATGTGGTACCGACCAGCACCGGTTGCCCGCGCTGGTAGCAATCGCGAATATCGGCGATGACTGCGGTATATTTCTCGCGCGTGGTCAGGAAAACCTGATCCATCAGATCCTTGCGCACAGTGGGGCGATGCGGAGGCACAATGACCGTTTCCAGATTGTAAATCTGCTGGAACTCGTAAGCCTCGGTGTCCGCAGTACCCGTCATGCCGCTCAACTTGTTATACATGCGGAAGAAATTCTGGAAGGTGATGGACGCCAGCGTCTGATTTTCCTTCTGGATAGCCACCCCTTCCTTGGCTTCCACCGCCTGATGCAGTCCGTCAGACCAGCGCCGCCCGGACATCAGACGCCCGGTAAACTCGTCCACAATCACCACCTCGCCATTCTGCACCACATAATGCTGGTCACGGTGGAACAGCACATGCGCACGCAGTGCGGCATACAGATTATGTATCAGGGTGATATTGGCCGGATCGTACAAGCTGCCGCCCGCATACAACAGACCGGCTTGCGCCAGCAATTCTTCGGCATGTTCATGGCCGGATTCCGTCAGCAGGATTTGCTGGTTCTTTTCGTCCACGCTGTAATCGCCCGGCCCGTCTTCTGCCTGCTGCCGCACCAGTCCGGGAACCAGGCGGTTCATGCTGGTGTACAGATCAAGATTGTCTTCAGCCTGACCGGAAATAATCAGCGGGGTACGCGCCTCGTCGATCAGGATGGAATCCACCTCGTCCACGACAGCGAAATTCAGACCGCGCTGAAAGCGCTCATGCGCCTCTGTCGCCATGTTGTCGCGCAAATAGTCGAAGCCGAATTCGTTATTCGTACCGTAGGTGATATCGGCTGCGTAGGCAGACTGTTTATCGGCATGATCCATTTGCGACAGGATCACGCCCACCGACAGGCCCAGGAAGCGGTATAAACGCCCCATCCACTCCGCATCGCGCTGGGCCAGGTAATCGTTCACTGTCACCACATGCACGCCATTCCCCGACAATGCATTCAGGTAGGCGGGCAGCGTCGCCATCAAAGTCTTGCCCTCGCCCGTGCGCATCTCGGCGATCTTGCCATAATGCAACACCATGCCACCAATCAACTGCTCATCAAAATGGCGCATCTGCAGTGCGCGCCGGCCACCTTCGCGAACAACCGCGAACGCCTCTGGCAACAGCGCATCCAGCGACTCACCTTGCTGCACGCGCTGCTTGAATTCGTTCGTTTTGGCGCGCAGTTCATCATCCGTCAGCGCCTCGATCCGCGCTTCCAGTAAATTGATTGTGACTACGGTCTGGCGGTATTGTTTAAGCAGGCGATCATTGCGGCTACCAAATACACTCTTGAGCAAATTGGAAATCATGTTCTAAGTTTTCTTCTTTCCAGCATTAAGTTACAGTCGACCTGAATGAAAAAGGGGTGAGGTACGCACCTCACCCCTTAAGCTCAAGGCTGCTCTGCTTAACTCGCGGCGTTTTGCAGGAAACGCACGGGGTTCTGAGCCATGCCTTTAAATCTCACTTCAAAGTGCAGATGATTACCAGTGGAGCGACCAGTGCTCCCGACCTTGGCAACTTCCTGTCCACGTTTTACTACCTGCCCAACTTTGACTAGCAGCTTGGACGCATGTGCATAACGCGTAATGATGTCGTTACCATGATCGATCTCTATCATATTACCATACTGCGGGTGCAGATCCGCATACACCACTATGCCGCCCGCAGCAGCTGAAATGGGCGTACCCAGAGGCACCATGTAATCCACCCCCTCGTGCATCGCGTTCTTGCCGGTAAAGGGATCGAGGCGCCAGCCGAAATTGGACGAGTAAAAGCCTTCCTTGACAGGTGCCGCGGATGGAAGCAATTTCTTGCTCAGTCTGTCCTGCATCAGCAGAGTTTCCAGAGCTGCCAGCTTGTCGCTTCTGTCGCTCAGCAGCGCAGCCAGATCTGTCATCTGCTGATTCATGCTGTTCAGCGATACATCCTGCTGAGCTGCCGGGACATAAGGGCCACCCTGTGCAGGCATCTGGTTGAAGTTAAATTCCTGCGGCTTCATGCCGGTCAGCTTGGCAAGGCGCCCACCCAGACTGTCCAGGCGCAGCAATTGTGCCTGCATTTGTCCCACACGCACCGCCATGGTGTCCAGGCTTTCGCGCATGTACGCTTGCTGTTTGAGCTGCTCATCGTTTTGCGCACTGGCCAGCCAGCTGCGCAGCTCATTGCTCACGCTACCCGGCTGAAAACGCACTATGGCATATTGGGCTGCGAGTACCGCCGCCAGAAACACTATGAAAAAGCACACCGCACCCAACAGCAAATGCATGCCATTCAGTGTGATATTGCGTGCTTTTACCAATCGATTGGAAACTAGAATAATATTCATACTTCTTCCCTCTAGTAATTACTGATGCCGTGTCGCAACGTCTAAACTCTTTTTTTGCCGCCAGCCAGGAATTGCGCCAGCTTACCGGCAAGGCAAAGCAGCTGCTAACATTGCAACAACATTATGAGCAGGCTGTACCACCAGCTCTGCGGCGCGTGAGTCGCGTCATGCAACTAGACCGGCAGATACTGACAATAGCCGCTTACAACAGCGCAGTTGCCGCCAAATTGAGACAAATGGCGCCCGATCTGCTAAGACACCTGCTAGAACACGGGCACGAGGTTACTGTAATTCAAGTACGCGTGCAAGTCAGCCCCCCGCCGCCGGCATCCGTTGCCATCAAGCCCGCATTAAGCAGCAGCGGGAAACAGCAGTTAAGCGAACTGGCCGGCACACTCCCGGATTCCCCACTGCGGCGCGCCCTGCAAGAGCTGATCCGCCTCGGCTCGAGCAAATAAAACAAGCCCTAATAGCGCAACACTCCCCAGCCCACCAGCGCGTAACGCTCCAGCACCAGCAACAGCACAAATTCATCCCCGCGAAAAATACGAAACGCGCCACCTGCCAGGCAAACTTCAGATAACGCGGATTATGCGTAAACAGATAGAGGACGCCGGAAACGGCGATCAGCATGGCGGACAACACAAAGAGCAAACGTATCAGCATTAGCCCTCTCCGTTACCCAGGCGCCCTCGAGATGCCGGCTACACGGCCTGCAATTGCAAACGCAGGAAATCCGGGGCCTCTTCATTCTTATCGAAGGTAACGAATTCCCAGGTCGATTCATCTGCCAGCATCGCGCGCAGCAAGGAATTATTCAGCGCATGGCCGGATTTATATCCTGAAAACGCCCCGATCAATGGGTGGCCCAGCAAATATAAATCGCCAATGGCATCGAGCACCTTGTGCTTGACGAACTCATCGTCCGAGCGCAGCCCGTCCGGATTAATGACGCGATACTCATCCATGACGATGGCATTATCCAGGTTGCCGCCCAGTGCCAGCCCTTGCGCACGCATGTTTTCGACATCGTGCATAAAGCCGAAGGTGCGCGCGCGACTCACCTCTTTGATATAGGAGTGTTCGCCCAGGTCAACAGTCACCACCTGTTTGGTGCTGGCAAACACAGGATGTGAGAAATTAATGGTGAAGTTTAATTTGTAGCCATTAAACGGGTCGAAGCGCACCCATTTGTCTCCGTCTTTGACCTCAACGCTTCTTTTGATGCGAATAAACTTCTTGGCTGCCGATTGCTCAGCGATCCCGGCCGATTGCAGTAGAAAGATAAACGTCCCGGCGCTACCGTCCATAATTGGCACTTCAGAACTGGTCAGGTCAACGATCGCATTGTCTATCCCCAGCCCTGCAAAAGCCGACATCAAGTGCTCAATCGTTGCCACGCGCGCGCTGCCAGCCTCCAGGCAGGTAGACAGACGCGTATCATGCACTGCCAGCGCCTCGGCCTTAAGCTCAACAACAGGATCCATGTCCACGCGGCGAAACACGATACCGTTATCCACGGGCGCAGGGCGCAAGGTCAGGTAAACCTTATCACCAGTATGCAAGCCAACTCCCGTTGCTTGCACCGAATTTTTGAGCGTGCGTTGCTTAACCATATTCCAGTCTAGTCCAAGCCTGACAAAATCACTTATCGGCGCATTTTAACACAGCTTACAATCCGTTCCGGTAACGGTGTAACCGGTGCCCACCGGCTATCAGTGACTCAGTCTGCCTGCTTGCGCAAAAAAGACGGAATATCCAGCGTATCCACACCCGACTGTTTCATCGCTTCAACGGTTGCTTCGCGGTGACGGTTGGTGCGCATGACGGCCGGCATTTCCAGCTCGCGATAGTCCACCCCCATGACAGCGCTCGCGTCGTGCGTACCTGTGCGCTGCTGCTGATCATATGCCAGCACCGGCTTGGGCTGGCTGGCGCGCCCCGGCTTGCCCAGGCCTGTTGCCACGATGGTGACGCGCAGTGCATCGCCCATGTTTTCGTCGAACACCTGGCCCACGATCACCGTGGCATCTTCCGCCGCCACACCGCGCACGCTGTTCATCACATCCTTGTACTCGCGCATGGTGAAATTGGAGCTGGCAGTAATGTTCACCAGCACGCCGCGCGCACCGGACAAGTCGACGTCTTCCAGCAAGGGACTGGACATGGCGCTTTTTGCCGCTTTTTGTGCGCGATCCGTGCCTGACGCCGTGGCCGAGCCCATCATGGCCATGCCGTTTTCAGACATCAGGGTTTTCACATCGGCGAAATCCACATTGATCATGCCATCCACATTGATGACCTCGGCAATGCCAGCCACTGCGCCCTGCAGCACGCCGTTGGATGCGCGGTAAGCCTCCAGCAGCGTAGTATCCTCACCCAGCACAGTCATCAGCTTTTCGTTAGGCACGATAATCAGCGAATCGACAAATTCGGACAAGGCCTCAATACCGGCTTGTGCCAGCTGCATGCGCTTGCGCTCATGCTCGAATGGCTTGGTCACCACGGCCACCACCAGAATGTCCATTTCCTTGGCGATTTGCGCAACGACAGGCGCGGCGCCAGTGCCGGTACCACCGCCCATGCCTGCGGTAATAAACACCATGTCCACACCTTTGAGCAGCTCGACTATGCGCTCACGATCTTCCTGTGCCGCGGCATATCCCACCTCAGGCCTGGCCCCCGCACCCAGCCCCTTGGTCAGTGAGCTGCCGATTTGCAGCTGGTTAAGCGCCTGATTGCTGCGTAATGCCTGCGCGTCGGTATTGATGGCCACGAACTCCACGCCTTGCACTGCCTGTTCGATCATATGGTTAACCGCATTACCGCCGCAGCCACCCACACCGATGACCTTAATCACTGCACCCTGTGGTTGCGCATCCATTATCTCAAACATGTTTTTTCTCCTTATTAAATTTCTACCGCACCCTGAAGCTAAAAAATCAACCCTAAAAATTCCCCTGAAACCAGGCTTTCATCCGCGCCAGCACGTCATTAAACGAACCCGAATGCATACGCGCCACTTGCTGGCGCTGGTGCTGCTCCATACCGTAGAGCAGCAGCCCCACGGCGGTCGAAAAGCGTGGCGTCTTCACCACATCCGACAACCCGCCCACATAGCGCGGCAAGCCCAGCCTGACCGGCATGTGAAAAATTTCCTCGCCCAGCTCAACCATGCCCTGCATGGCGCTGCTGCCCCCGGTGATCACAATGCCGGAGGAAAGCAACTCCTCGAATCCGCTGCGGCGCAATTCGGTCTGCACCAGTGAATACAACTCTTCCACGCGCGGCTCTATCACTTCTGCCAGCGTCTGCCGCGACAACATGCGCGGCCCGCGCTCTCCCACTCCCGGCACTTCGATTGCCGCATCGTTGGCCAGCTGCCGCAATGCACAACCATATTTGATCTTGATGTCTTCAGCGTCCTTGGTTGGCGTGCGCAGAGCCATCGCAATATCGTTGGTGATCTGGTCGCCCGCAATCGGTATCACCGCGGTATGGCGTATGGCTCCACCGGTAAAGATCGCCACGTCCGTGGTGCCACCGCCAATATCCACCAGACATACACCCAGATCCTTTTCATCATCTTCCAGCACCGCCTTGCTTGATGCCAGCGGCTGCAGAACCATCTCCGTCATTTCCAGACCGCAGCGGTGCACACACTTCATAATATTCTGCACGGCAGCGACTGCACCGATGACGATGTGCACTTCCACCTCCAGCTTCATCCCGCTCATGCCCAAAGGCTTCTTGATGCCTTCCTGCCCATCGATACAGAATTCCTGCTCGAGAATGTGCAAGGTCTGCTGATCGCTGGGCAGGCTCAATGAACTGGCGGTTTCCACTACGCGGTCTATGTCCGCCTGTGCCACTTCCTTGTCCTTGATCTTGATCATGCCCTTGCCGTTGGCACTCTTGATATGGCTACCGGCAATTCCGGTGATGATCTCGGTAATCTTGCAATCAGCCATCAATTCTGCGGTTTCCAGCGAACGCTGGATCGCCGCAACGGTTGCATCGATATTCACTACCATGCCTTTTTTCATCCCGGAAGATTCGTGCATGCCGACGCCGATGACCTCCAGCGTACCCTCCGGCATAATCTCCCCGACGATAGTGACTATTTTCGAGGTGCCTATATCCAGCCCCACGATAAGGTTCTTGGCTTCCCTGTTTATTCTCATAGCTTCACCCTCTAAACCCTCTACCCAAACCCTGCGCTGGTCGAGCGCCAATGCCGTCAAGCCCTGACAGCACATTTGCTGCAAAACCATTGCGATAACGCAAATCCACGCGACTCACTGCATTTGTGCGCGCAGCCAGACTGTATGAATACACCGTCACGAAACGCGCCAGGCGTTGCTCCACCTGCTCGCGTCCCAATTCCAGCACCATGCCGCTGTCAAGCCGCAGCTGCCAGGAGAAGCGCGGCGACAGACTGATTTGCGCAATACTCTGCCCCCTTGCGGCGAGCGGCTTGCCTAATGCTGCGTACATTTCAGTAACCTGTGCCGATGTATCGGGCTGACCGATGAAGCCGGGCAATGTCTCGCTGGTTTGTGCCGCGAACACCTCGCCATGAGTGTTTACCAGCTCGGAATTATTCCAGCGCGCCAGCGCTACATGTTCTTCCACGCTCACTTCCAGACTCCATGGAAATTTTCTGCGCACGCTCACCTTGCGCACCCATGGCAGTTGCTCAAATGCGCGCCGCGTCTGCTCAAGGTTCACACTGAAGAAGCCGCCCCTGACCGCGTTTTTCACCACCTTGTTCAATTGTTCAATATCCACATGCACTGGTGCAGTGGTCAGTTGCACGCTGCGCAGGTGAAAAACCGGCAGTTGCAGCACATAACGCAACGCACCGTAAGCCAGCAGCAGCAGGCTTGCTGCCACCAGCAGGTTGGTAATCATGCGCAGCAAATGCGGCTTATCCCACATGCGCCTGCTCCAGTATGGCCAGAACCAGCTGTTCAAAGCTCATCCCCGCCACGCGTGCCGCCATCGGCACCAGGCTGTGATCTGTCATTCCGGGCGAAGTATTGATCTCCAGCAGATATGGCTTGCCATCCTCATCCACCAGAAAATCCACGCGCCCCCAGCCTCTGCCGCCTATCAGTGCAAACGCATGTTGCGCCAGGCGCTGCATTTCAGCTTCCCGAGCTGCCGGCAGACCGCTCGGGCACAGGTAACGCGTGTCGTCACGCAAGTATTTCGCCTCGTAATCATAGAACTCGTTGGCCGGCTCAATCTTGATCACGGGTAGCGCCCGGCCTGCCACGATGGCTGCGGTGTACTCGCCCCCGCCGATGTAGCGCTCGGCGATGACCAGAGTGTCGTGCCGTGCAGCCTCGGCATAGGCTGCAGGCAGATCGGCTGCGCTCTTGACCTTGCTGATCCCCACGCTTGACCCTTCATTGGCGGGCTTCACAAACAGCGGCTGACCCAGTTGCTGCACTACCGCATTCCAGTCGCTGTTCTGTGTCAGCAAGGTGTAGTCCGGCACCGGCAAACCTGCCGCCTGCCACACCAGCTTGGTACGCCACTTGTCCATCGCCAACGCCGAAGCCAGCACGCCGCTGCCGGTGTAGGGAATGCCCAGCAGCTCCAGCGCACCCTGTACCGTACCATCCTCGCCAAACCTGCCATGCAGCGCGATAAACACGCGCTCGAACCCATGCTCCCGCAAGCCGTGCAAATCCTGCGCGGCCGGATCAAATGCATGGGCATCCACACCGCTGCGCTGCAACGCAGCCAGCACTGCGGCTCCACTCTTGAGCGACACCTCGCGCTCGGCCGAACGGCCACCAAACAATACGGCCACTTTTCCAAAATCTGTCACGCTACGCTCCCTCCTGCTGCATCACCCACGATGCGCACTTCACACTGCAGCCTGACGCCGGTTTCTGCCAGCACTTGTGCCTGCACAGCATTAATCAGGCTCTCTATATCCGTTGCGGTGGCATCACCGGTATTGACGATAAAATTGGCATGCTTTTCAGATACCCGCGCGCCGCCTATCTGCCTGCCCTTCAGCCCGCACGATTCGATCAGTCGTGCCGCATAATCGCCAGTTGGGTTACGGAATACAGAACCCGCGTTGGGCAGGTTCAACGGCTGCGTAGCGATACGCCTGGATAACAGCGCCTTGATTTCCTGGCGCGACGTTTCTTCATCGCCTGCCGGCAGCCTGAACCAGGCACCGACAAAGAACTCTTCCTGGTGAAACGTGAAAGGTGAAAGGTGAAACGAATTCCGCGCTTCCCGTTTCCCGCTTCCCGTTTCCCGTTTCACAACAGAGCGGTACCCGATCTCATATTCATCCGGGGTGCGTTCCAACAATTCGCCGCCGCGAGTCATCACCTGCACGCGCTCGACCACAGCCCATGTTTCACTGCCATAGCAACCCGCGTTCATGCTCAGCATGCCGCCCACCGTGCCGGGGATTCCGGCAAAAAATTCGGCCCCGCAAAAACTGTTATGCGCCGCAAAGCGCGCCAGCTTTGCGCCCGCCACTCCCGCTTGCGCGTACACCGACCCGTCCTGCTCGATGCGCAATTCTTTCAGCGCGGCATGCAGCAACAGCACGGTGCCGCGCAGGCCACCGTCGCGCACCAGCAGATTGCTGCCCAGCCCCACTGCGAGCACAGGCTCATGCGCAGGCAGGCTGCGCAAAAACAGTTGCAGATCCGCCAGATCGGCTGGCTGATACATGCGCTCGACCTTGCCGCCAGCGCGCCAGCTGACATGTTTGCGCATGCTCACATCCTGCTGCAGCGTTCCGCGCAAGCCGTCCGTGGTGAAATGCTGTGCTTCTGTCATGTTCATGACTTTCCCGATACCACACTCTGGCCCAATGCCATGCTTTTCACCTGTGCCGGCACTCCACCGATGGTGCCTGCTCCCATGGTTATCACCACATCACCTGCCTGCGCTATGTGCCATATGGCTTGCGCCATCTCCTGTATAGTTTCCACGAATACCGTTTCGCTCTGGCCTGCCACACGCAGTGCGCGCATCAGCGCGCGGCCATCTGCCGCAACGATGGGCGCCTCGCCCGCTGCATACACTTCGGCCAGCAGCAATGCATCGACCGTCCCCAGGATTTTCACAAAGTCTTCAAACAGGTCGCGCGTACGCGTATACCGATGCGGCTGGAATGCCAGCACCAGACGCCGCCCCGGGAAAGCACCGCGTACGGCGGCCAGGGTCGCCGCCATTTCAACGGGGTGATGGCCGTAGTCATCCACCAGGGTAAACGTGCCGCCGCTGCCCAGCGGAATTTCGCCATAGCGCTGGAAGCGCCGCCCCACCCCTTCAAACTCGGCCAGCGCCGCCACAATCGCCTCACCTGCCACGCCCACCTCCAGCGCCACCGCGATGGCTGCCAGCGCATTCTGCACATTGTGCAAACCGGGCAGATTCAGGGTGATGTCAAGATCCAGCGGCACGGTGTTATGGCGGCACAGCGCGGTAAAACACATCCTGCCATCCTGATGACGCACATTCACCGCGCGTATTTGCGCATCCTCGGCAAAGCCATAGGTCGTGATCGGTTTGCTGATGCGCGGCATGATTTCACGCACGTGGGCGTCGTCCACACACAGCATGGCGCGGCCGTAAAATGGCAGATGTTCGATGAAATCCACGAACGCCTGCTGCAGCCGCGCAAAATCGTGGCCGTAGGTTTCCATGTGATCCGCATCGATATTGGTCACAATCGCCAGAATGGGGTGCAGGTATAAAAATGAGGCATCGGATTCATCTGCTTCGGCCACCAGAAATTCGCCGCTTCCCAGCTTGGCATTGGTGCCGCTGCTGTTGAGCTTGCCGCCAATAACGAAGGTCGGATCCAAGCCGCCTTTGGCCAGCACGCTGGCGGTCAGGCTGGTGGTGGTGGTCTTGCCATGGGTCCCGGCCACGGCGATGCCTTGGCGCAAGCGCATCAGCTCGGCCAGCATCATGGCGCGCGGCACCACTGGAATATTGCGTGCACGCGCCGCCACCACCTCGGGGTTGTCTTTGCTGACTGCGGTCGACACCACTACGGCGTCAACATCAGTCAGATGGCTTGCCGCATGCCCCACATACACTGTGGCGCCCAGCGCTTGCAGGCGCTGCGTTGCAGCGTTGTCGGCCAGATCAGATCCGCTCACCTTGAAGCCCTGATTGAGCAGCACCTCGGCGATGCCGTTCATGCCGGCACCGCCGATACCTACGAAATGTATGTGTTTAATCTTGTGCTTCATGCTGCCAGCTCCTTGCATATTTGCGCCACGCGCTGCGCTGCTGCCGGCTGCGCCAGCGCACGCGCTGCCTGCGCCATCTCCAGCGCCCTGGCGCGCGTCATTTCTTGCAGCAGCTGCGCCAATTGCTGCGGCTGCAGCTCTCCTTGTGGCAATAAAATCGCCGCACCGCGCTCGCTCAAGAAGCGCGCATTGCCTGTCTGGTGATCGTCTACCGCAAACGGGAACGGAATCAGTATGCTGGCCACGCCTGCTGCTGCCAGCTCGGCCACCGTCAACGCGCCCGCACGGCAGATCACCACGTCTGCCCAAGCGTAGTAATGCGCCATGTCGTCCAGAAATGCGCGCACTTCGCCGCACACTCCCGCCTGTTGATAGGCCTTTTGTACCGCTTCTAAATGTTGCTTGCCGGTTTGATGCATCACCTGCGCGCGCACCTCTTGCGGCATCAGTGCCAGCGCTTGCGGCACACAGCTATTGATCGCCTGCGCGCCCAGACTGCCGCCTACCACCAGCACATTCAGCACCCCGCTGCGCGCACTGTAGCGGCTGTGCGGGGCCGCTACAGCCGCGATGCTGTCGCGCACCGGATTGCCGCACCACTCCGCCTTTGCCAGCACATTTGGAAAGCCGCTCAGCACGCGTGTCGCCAATCTTGCCAGCGCTTTATTGCTCAGACCCGCTACCGAATTCTGTTCATGAATGACCAGCGGCTTCCTGAACAAGGCCGCCATCACCCCCCCGGGAAAGGTGATGTAGCCGCCCATCCCCAGCACCACGTCAGGCCGGTATCTGAACAACGCCGCAGCGCTTTGCCACATTGCGCGCAACAGATTCAACGGCAGCATTAATTTGCGCAGCAGTCCCTTGCCACGCAAGCCCGAAAATTTCACCCAGGCGATTTCATAGCCATGCCTGGGCACCAGCTCTGCTTCCATGCTGTTGGGCGCACCCAGCCAGGTCACCTGCCACCCTTCTTTACGCAAACAATCCGCAACTGCCAGTGCCGGAAAAATATGGCCTCCAGTTCCGCCAGCCATGATGAGTATCGACCTAACCATAGTGCACCTCCGCGCGGAGATTTTGGCTACGGCCGTCCCGTTGGGACTTAACTTGCTTGCGCAAGTTAGCCTGCACCGAAACAGACGAATGCAGAACTTGTGCGCTCATATCGACATGCCTCGCATCATTCGTCTGTTTTCCCAATCAATGCGCAGCAGTATGGCGATGGCGACGCAGTTGGCTACCACACCGCTGCCGCCATAGCTCAGAAACGGCAAGGTCAACCCCTTGGTAGGCAGCACCCCCATATTCACACCGATATTGATCATCGCCTGCACACCCAACCAGATGGCGATACCCTGTGCGACCAGTGCCGCATACATTCTGTCCAGCATCACGCTTTGCCTGCCTATGGCAAAGGCCCGCACGATCAGCCAGCCAAATAGCAGTATCACAACGCTTACCCCAACAAAGCCAAGTTCTTCTGCAATCACCGCCAGCAGAAAATCAGTGTGCGCTTCCGGCAAATAGAATAATTTTTCCACGCTGCCTCCCAACCCCACCCCCAGCCATTCACCGCGCCCAAACGCGATCAGCGCGTGGCTCAACTGATAGCCCTTGCCGTAGGGATCTGCCCACGGATCCATAAAACTGGTCACGCGTTGCAAACGATAGGGGGAGGAAATAATCAGCACGGCAAATGCAACTGGCAGTGCCAGCAACAGCAGGCCGAACACCTTCAGATTGAAACCGCCCAGCCATAATGTCCCTATCGCAATGACACAGATCACCACGAAGGCGCCCATATCCGGCTCCAGCAACAGCAGCGTACCAACCATCACCATCACACTAAACATCGGCATGAATGCCTTGCTCAAGCTGTCTTTCACCGCGCCCTTGCGCACGGTGTAATCGGCCGCATACAGCACCGCAAACAACTTCATCAGTTCCGACGGCTGCAGATTTATCACGAATAATGACAGCCAGCGCCGGCTGCCGTTGACCGCGCGTCCCACGCCCGGAATCAGCACCAGCACCAGCAATGCCACTCCCAGCAGGAACAGGTAAGGGGCAATTTTTTGCCACGTTTGCAGCGGTATCTGAAACACCATTAAACCGGCCAACAGGCCCACACACATATACATGCCGTGGCGCAGCAAATAATAGCCTGGCTGGTAAGCGGTAAATTTTCCCGCTTCTGCGGTGGCAATGGAGGCCGAGTACACCATGACCAGACCCAGTGACAGCAAGGCCGCCACTATCCATGCCAGCACGGTGTCGTATTCCGCCAGCGGCTGTCGTGTCGCATTGCGCTGAAACAGGCTCATGCTGGCCAGCCTCATGTCGCCCCCTGCAGTCTGCGCACGGCACTGATAAACACTTCGGCGCGATGCACATAGTTGCGGTACATATCGAAGCTGGCACAAGCCGGCGACATCAGCACTGCATCCCCAGGCAGCGCCTGTGAGGCTGCAAGACTGACCGCCTCATCCATGTCGCCGGCATTGAACAGCGGCACCCCGCAATCGTAAAGTGCTGCGGCTATCTTGTCGGCATCGCGCCCGATCAGCACCACCGCGCGTGCATGCTGTTCCACCGCCGCATGCAGCGCCGTGAAATCCTGTCCCTTGCCATCGCCACCTAGTATCGCCACGGCACGCCTGCCCAAGCCTTTGAGTGCTGCTGCGGTCGCCCCCACATTGGTGCCCTTGGAATCGTCGTAATAAATGACATCATTGATTTCTGCCACGGGTTCTACCCGATGCGGCAAGCCCTTGAAGTTGCGCAATGCCCCCAGCAGTGGCGCCAGCGGCAAATCGATGGCGCGGCACAACGCCAGCGCGGCCAGCGCATTGGCCACGTTATGCAACCCCGACACTTGCAGTTCGCTTGCCTTAAGCACACGCCGCTTACCCTGCGCCAGCCAGATATCCGCTCCATCGCGCTCAATGCCCCAGTCATCCATGGTCAGCGCTGGAGTGTCCAAACCAAAGGTAGCGTGTGTACGACCCAGCAGCGCCATGGCGCTGCTTTCTGCATCGTCGCGATTGAGCACCTGCACACCGCCCTGGCCATTGCTGCGGAAGATACGCGCCTTGGCGGCAATGTACCCCGCCATGTCATCATAGCGGTCCAGATGATCCTCGCTGATGTTAAGCACGGTGGCCGCATCGGCGCTCAATGAGCTGGTGGTTTCCAGCTGGAAGCTGGACAGCTCCAGCACCCACACAGCGGGCTGCTTGCCATTGCGTTGCAGCCACACGTCCAGCACCGCCGGGGAGATATTGCCCGCCACTTCAGTGTCCATCCCGGCGGCACGACACATGGCACCGACCATGCTGGTCACCGTAGTCTTGCCATTGGCGCCGGTGATGGCAATAATCTTCGGGCCATTTTGGGGGGGCAGCGACTGGGCAAACAGCTCAATATCCCCTGCAACCTGGATGCCGCGTGCAACGGCTTTTTGCACCAAAGGATCACGCAGCGGAACACCGGGGCTGATGGCAATCAAGTTGATGCCGTCGAGCAATTCACTGCGGAATATCCCGCAACGCAATTCCACTTGTGGATGCTGCGTTCGCAACGCTTCCAGCGCAGGCGGATGCTCGCGACTGTCAGCGGCACGCACATGCGCGCCCTGCGCGCTCAACCAGCGCACAAGCGAGAGCCCGGTCTCACCCAGACCCAGCACCAGCACCGATTTGTCAGCCCATTGCGTCATTCTTGTTTACTGTTTCCCGTTCATCTCAACTTCAGCGTTGCCAGCCCCAGCAACACCAGCATCATGGTAATAATCCAGAAGCGCACGACTACCTGCGTTTCTTTCCAGCCCTTCAACTCGTAATGGTGGTGCAGCGGTGCCATGCGGAAGATGCGCTTGCCGGTAAGCTTGAACGAACCCACTTGCAGCATCACCGATACCGCTTCCATGACAAACACCCCGCCCATAATGAACAACACCAGTTCCTGGCGCACGATTACCGCCACCGTCCCCAGTGCTGCACCCAATGCCAGCGCACCCACGTCGCCCATAAACACTTCGGCCGGATAAGCGTTGAACCACAGGAAGGCCAGACCCGCGCCGGCGATGGCACCGCAAAATACCGCCAGCTCTCCTGCCCCTGGCACATGCGGGATACCCAGATATTTGGCGAACACCACGTGACCCGCAACGTACGCGAATATCGCCAGCGCACTGCTCACCATGACCGTCGGCAATATCGCCAAGCCATCCAGGCCATCCGTCAGATTCACCGCATTGCTGGTGCCAACTATCACCAGATAGGTCAGCACGATGAAAGCGAAAGCGCCCAGCGGTATCGCCACGCTCTTGAAGAAAGGCACGATCAGTTCGGTGTGTGCGGGCAGACTGGCGTGTTGCCATAAATACGCCGCCACCATCAGTGCAATGAGTGATTGCCAGAACATCTTGGCCTTTGCCGACAGCCCCTTGGGATTGCGGTGCACCACCTTGCGGTAATCGTCCACCCAGCCTATTGCGCCGAATCCCAGCGTGGTGAGCAGCACCACCCATATATACTGGTTGTGCAGATCGCCCCACAGCAAGGTGGTAATGGCGATGGAGGTCAGAATCAATGCGCCCCCCATGGTTGGCGTACCCGCTTTGACCAGATGCGTCTGCGGACCGTCACTGCGCACCGACTGGCCGATCTTGTAGGCTGCCAGCTTGCGTATCATGGCCGGCCCGACCAGGAAGGAAATAATCAACGCCGTCATCGCTGCAAGTACAGCACGCAGAGTGATGTAGTTGAATACGCTGAATGCACGTATATCTTGCGACAACCATTGAGCCAGTGCCAATAACATGCTTTCCCCTTATTGCAGCGTGGTGCAGTGACGCACCACGCGTTCCATTTTCATAAAACGCGAGCCCTTGACCAGCACCGTGCTGTCCGCATCGAGTTCCTGCTCCAGGGCCGCGTATAAATCCTCGATGCGCAGAAAATGGCGCGCGCCGCTGCCGAACTCCTCCACCGCATAGCCGCTCAAGTCACCCAGCGCGAACAGTTTATGCACACCGAGATTGCGCGCTTCTGCACCTATCTCGGCATGCAGGTGGGCAGCATCCGCTCCCAGCTCGCCCATGTCGCCCAGCACCAGCAGTTTCTTTCCCTTGGCCTGTGTCAGCACCTTCAGCGCGGCACGCAGCGAGGCTGGATTGGCGTTATAGGTATCGTCGATCAGCGTGGCACCATGCAAGGCTGCTTTGCGTTGCAAGCGCCCCGCCACTCCCGCGAATCTTTCCAGTCCGGCGCTGATTGCCGGCAAGGGCACATCCAGCGCAATTGCCGCTGCCGCTGCCGCCAGTGCATTGCGCACGTTATGCACGCCCGGCACCTGCAGGTTGGCTGAAAAATCACCCTGCTGCGTGTGCACATCAATATGCGCACCAAAACCCTGCGGCTGCCACAGTGCTCGCACTTCCGGCTGCCGCTCCAGCCCGAATTCAATCACCCGGTGCGGTGCTGCCAGCACATGCCACAACGCTGCATGCACATCGTCCGCGTTGATCACAGCCACGCCCTGTTGTGCCAGGCCGGCAAAAATCTCACCCTTGGCCTGTGCCACGCCCTCCAGCGATCCCAGCCCTGCCAGGTGCGCGCTGGAAGCATTGTTGATGATGGCTACATCCGGTCTGGTCAATCGTGTGAGGTAATCGATCTCTCCCGGATGGTTCATGCCCATCTCGATAACGGCGTAGCGATGCTGCGCGCGCAACTTGAGCAGAGTCAGCGGCAGGCCGATGTCGTTGTTCAAGTTGCCTTGCGTCGCCAGCACGGCTGCCTCGTCACCTGCTGCCTCGCGCAGCACGGCTGCCAGCATTTCTTTCACCGTGGTTTTGCCGTTGCTGCCGGTCACCCCCACGACTGGAATACTGAACTGTTTGCGCCAGTAGGCCGCCAGCTGCCCCATGGCCAGACGCGTATCCTCCACCAGCAGCAGCGAACAGGGTGCTTCTGCAGCACGATAGCTGGCGGTATTCACCAAGGCGGCCATAGCGCCGCCTTGCGCGGCCATAGCGACAAACTGGCTGCCGTCAAAATTCTCCCCTTGCAGCGCTACAAACAAGTCCCCGGCAGCGATCGCGCGACTGTCGCTGGACACCGCGCGGAATTCCACATCCCGACCTATCATTCTGCCGCCCAGCACCTGCGCGGCTTGCGACAGCAGCATCATGCGCACTCCTCCGCATGCCATATTTTCAAGGCGCGCTGCGCTTCCGCAACATCGCTGAACTGATGTTTCACGCCGCCGATCTCCTGGTAATCCTCATGCCCCTTGCCTGCCAGCAACACGGTATCTACCGCCTGGGCCGAGCGGATTGCCAGCGCAATGGCCAGTGCTCGATCTTCCACCACCTGGTAGCTGCCGGCCTTGTCAGACAAGCCCGCTTCGATACCGGGAACGATGGCGGCGATGATGTCGTGCGGATTTTCACTGCGCGGGTTGTCGCTGGTGACGATGCACACATCTGCACGTTGTGCGGCCACCCGGCCCATCATCGGGCGCTTGCCGCGGTCGCGGTCGCCACCACAACCGAATACGCAGATCAATTTTCCGCCAGCGGACAGCGTCACCTCGCGCAGCGCATCCAGCACTTTTTCCAGAGCATCAGGCGTGTGCGCGTAATCCACCACCACTGCCGGCCGGCCGCGACCTCCCAGGGTTTGCATCCTGCCCGCCACCGCCCGTAGCTGCGCCAGTTCGTGCAATGCCTCATGCAACTCCACACCGCTCACCAGCAGCACTGCCAGCGTGCCGAGCATATTGGCCGCATTGAATCTGCCCAGCAAGGCGCTGCGCAATTCGCCGCCGCCCCAGCTGGAATGCACCTGCATTGCCAGCCCCTGCACATCCATGCGCAGATTGCCGCCGAACAGCATGCGCAGGCCCAGGCGCTCAGCCTGTTGCAATGCCTTGTCGCTGAGGCCATAGCCGATTGTTTCAACCTCGGCATCCTGCAGCTGGTCTGCCAACTCGCTGCCGAAGGCATCATCGAGATTGAGCACCGCATATTTGAGCTGCTGCCAGTCAAACAAGCGGCGTTTGGCGGCGGCATAGCTGCTCATGTCGCCGTGATAATCCAGATGGTCTCGACTCAGGTTGCTAAGCAAGGCGACGTCATACTTCACCGCATTGACCCGCCCCTGCTCCAGGGCATGCGAAGATACCTCCATCGCCACCGTCTGCGCGCCCTGCTGCAGATACTCGGCCAGCAGGCTATGCACTCGTATCGCGTCCGGCGTGGTGTTCAGCGTGGGCTGCAGGGCGCCGGGGAAGCCATTGCCCAGCGTGCCTATCAATGCCGTCTTGCGCCCCAGCGCATTGAGCGACTGTGCCAGCCAGTGGCTGCACGAGGTCTTGCCATTGGTGCCGGTGACGCCGATCACCCACAGCTTCTCGGAAGGATGCGCGCAGACATGGTCCGCAATGGCGCCGGCATGCTTGCGCAGCTCGCTCACCGCCAGATTGGGCAGCTGCCAGGCTTTGTTCCAGGCGAAATGCTGCGCCTCCCAGATCACCGCATTGGCGCCATTGGCGATAGCCTGCGCAATATAATTGCGCCCGTCCACCTGCCCGCCTGGATAAGCGACAAAAGTATCCCCAGGCGTGATCTCGCGACTGTCGGTCACCAGCCGTTTGATGCTTACACCCAGCGCGGCCAAGAGTTCAGGACGAAAACTCATGTGTTCTCCTTGATAATCTCGGAGGGCGGGTGCAGCACATTATTCAGTGGCGCATCATTTGGCACATTAAGCAGCCGCAACGCGGCGCCCATTACGTTGCTGAAAGCGGGCGCGGCCACCTGCCCGCCGTAATATTCTGCACCCGCAGGCTCATTGATCATCACCGCCACGATCAGACGCGGATTCGATGCCGGCGCCATCCCCACAAACGAAGCGACATAACGATCAACGTAATGTCCGCCCTCCAGCTTGTGTGCGGTGCCGGTCTTGCCTGCCACGCGGTATCCAGTTACCTGCGCCAGCGGTGCCGTCCCGCCGGGCTTGACCACCATTTCCAGCATGTCACGCACCGCATGTGCCGTAGCGGCCGAATACACCGCTGTGCCGATGGTTGGAACATCCTGTTTCAGCAAGGTGACTTGCTTCATTTCACCATCATTGGCAAACACCGTGTAGGCACGTGCCAGCTGCAACAGGTTCACCGAAATGCCGTTACCGTAAGACATCGTCGCCTGCTCGATAGGCCGCCATGTTTTGTAATCGCGCAGCTTCCCCAGTGCTTCGCCCGGGAATCCACTACCGGTTGGCTCGCCAAAACCGCTTTCGCTCAGGCTGCTCCAGAAATTCTTGGCGGGCAGCATCAGGGCTATTTTGGCTGCGCCTACGTTGCTCGACTTCTGAATAACCTGCGCTACCGTGAGCGAATTTTCCGGATGGGTATCGTGTATGGTGCGCCCGCCCACTGTGTAGACGCCACCTTTGGTATTGATCACTGTTGACGGCTTGATCATGCCATTCTCCAGCGCTGTGGCAATGGTGAACGGCTTCATGGTTGAGCCGGGCTCAAACAGATCGGTTACTGCATGATTACGCATCACCGCCACGGCGGGTTTCTCACGGTTATTAGGGTTGTAACTCGGCCAGTTTGCCAGCGCCAGCACTTCGCCGCTTTTCGCATCCAGAACGACGATAGAGCCCGCCTTGGCATGGTGCTGCTCTACTGCCGCCTTGATTTCACGGTATGCCAGAAACTGGATTTTGCTGTCCAGGCTAAGCGCGACATCGACACCCGGCTTGGGCAAGCGGATGCTGGCCACGTCTTCCACAATATATCCGCGTCGATCCTTGATCACGCGCTGGCTGCCATTCTTTCCACCCAGCTTGACCTGCCAGCCAAACTCGATTCCCTCCTGACCGTTATCGTCCACATCGGTAAAGCCGAGGATATGAGAGGTAACCTCGCCGCTGGGATAATAGCGCCGATATTCGCGGCGCAATGCCAGCCCGGGCACCCCCAGTTTCACGATTTTTTCCGCCTGCTCGGGTGGCAACTGGCGTTTCAGGTAGACAAATTCGCGCGACTTATCCTGCAGGCGCTTTCTTACTTCGTTAGCATCCATGCCCATGACCTGCGCCAGCCGGATGATTTGCTGCGACGTCACCTCAACATCCTGCGGGCTAGCCCAGATGGATTCGACCGGTGTGCTGATCGCAAGCGGATTGCCAAAGCGGTCGGTGATCATGCCACGGTGCGCGTTGATGTCTACTGTGCGCCCATAGCGCGCATCACCTTCCTGCTTCAGAAAATCATTGTGTATGCCCTGCAGGTAGACGGCGCGCAACAGCAACGCGAACAAGCCCAGCAGCAGCAGGATAATCAGCGCGCGCGCGCGCCATGGCGGCAATGCAATCTGTCCTGTAGTTTTAATATTGCTGGCGTAATTCATGGCTGTTTATTGGTAACGCCTGATTGATCGATGCGTACGAATTGAATCTGTCCGCCTTTGGGTAACTGCATCTGCAGCTGGCGACTGGCGATCTTTTCCACACGCGTCGGCATTGCCCAGGTGCTCTGTTCCAATTGCAATTGCCCCCATTCCACTTCCATCTGTTGCGCCCGGTCTTTTTCTTTTTGCATTTCAACAAACAACTTGCGCGCCTTGTGCTGTGATGTCACAACACCTAACGCGCATGCGATGCACAGACACAACAGCAATAAATTCAGCTTAGCCACTCTCGCTCCCGCTGCGCTCTGCCACCCGCAACACCGCACTGCGCGCACGCGGATTCAACTCCAGCTCCTGCGGTGCTGCGCGCACCGCACGGCCGATCAAGGCCAGCCTGCCCTGTGGAATATCGGCCGCACGTATCGGCAAGCCGTGTGGAAATTTATCCCCCTGCGCCATGTCGCGCATAAAACGCTTTACGATACGATCTTCCAGTGAGTGGAAGCTGATCACGGCCAGTCGCCCTCCCGGCTTCAGGCAGTCGACGCACTGCGGCAAAATGCGCGCGAGTTCTTCGAGTTCGCGGTTGAGATAAATCCGTATAGCCTGAAAGGTGCGCGTAGCCGGATTTTTCCCGGGTTCACGGGTGCGCACGGCCTTAGCCACCACTTCACTGAGTTGCCGCGTGGTGAGAATGGGCTGTTCCTTGCGCGCCGCAACAAGCGCCCTTGCAATCTGCTTAGCAAACCGTTCTTCGCCATAGTCACGTATTACCTCCACAAGTAAGCCTTCATCCACCGACGCCAACCACTGTGCTGCCGTCAAACCGCCGCTAGTGTCCATGCGCATATCTAGCGGCGCATCAAAACGAAAACTAAAACCTCGCTGAGCATCATCCAGCTGCGGCGATGAAACCCCCAAGTCGAGCAGCACGCCATCCACCCCGTCTACCGCCAGCTTGCGCAACACATCGGACAAGTGTTCAAAACCGCTATGTACGATCTGAAAGCGCTTATCACTGATGGCCTGCCCGACTGCCACCGCGGCCGGGTCTTTATCCAGCGCGATGAGGCACCCGTCCGCCCCCAGCCGCTCCAGTATCAGGCGACTGTGACCGCCGCGTCCAAACGTGCCGTCCACATAAATCCCGCCAGGCTTTACCTGCAGCGCATCAACAGCCTCATGCAGCAGAACCGTTTCATGTGCCAACTCAGGCTCGTTCTGCAACTCGGGGACGCGAGGCTCGCCCTCACTCACAGAGTGAACCCCTCCAGTTCAGGTGGCAGCTCACCGTTGACAAACGACAACTCGGCTTCCTGCTGCGCCGTCCACTTTGCCTCATCCCACAATTCAAATTTATTTCCCTGGCCGATCAACATGACGCGCTTGTCCAGTGCCGCATAAGCGCGCAACGCCGACGAAATAAGCACGCGTCCAGCCGCGTCCATTTCCACCTCCTCGGCATAACCGATCAGGCGGCGCTGCAGGGCACGTATGCGTGGATTGAGTGCGGACAGCTTGAGCAGCTTGTCGCGTATGGGTTGCCATTCCGGCTGCGGGTAAAACAGCAGACATCCGTCGGCATCAGCGGTCAGCACCAACTGGCCCGCGCAATTCGCGAGCAGCATATCCCGATGCCGCGCCGGAATTGCGAGCCTGCCTTTGCTATCCAGATTGAGTTGTGCCGCCCCCTGAAACATCCCTAACCCCGCGCCATCTACCCACAAAAACCCACTTTTCACCACTCTGACCCACTATATTGAAAAATATAGACTCAGTCAAGCGGCAAAACATGGTTTTTTCTTTGTGTGACAAGGAGTTAGCAGACGCAGTTAATGCAATATGATTTATCGTTAATAAATAATGAATTGCACAAACAAGCTAATCCTGTTTGTGAGATTGCAGCCTTGTCTCGTGCCCAAAACTGCAGATCTCGTAGTCAATAAAACTGGCGCCACTCTACGCACACGCAGGATTTTTTGAACACATCGAAGAAGTTCGATGTTGGGATGATTTGGTGAAGCTGGCCAGGCAGTCGCCGCGCACGCAAGTGCGGGGAGGAAAGTCCGGGCTCCATAGAGCAGGATGCCGGTTAATGGCCGGACGCCGTG
>JANYJE010000016.1 GCA_025408405.1 Nitrosomonadales bacterium
AGCCTGATCCAGGGCGGCAAGCTGCGTCCTCTTGCGGTGACCTCGAATGCGCGTTCGCCCGCATTGCCTGCCGTGCCAACCGTTGCCGAAATTCTGCCCGGCTACGAGGTGAATTCCTTTCTCGGCTTTGCCACCACCGCCGGCACGCCGCCGGGGGTCATCGAACGCCTGAACAGCGAAATACGGCGCGTGCTGGCGCAAGCGGATACGCGGCAAAAATTCCAGGATCTTGGCGGAGAGCCCCGCGCTAGCAGTCCCGAGGAAATGCGCGCTTTTGTTGAGGCGGAAATCGCCAAATGGCGGCGCGTGGTGGCGGCAAGAAAAATCGAGCAGCAGTAGCGTCCGCGACTGCGTGCTATTTTTTGGCTTCCAGCGCCTCCCAGCGCTGCAAGGCCTCCAGCAGTTTTTCTTCGATTTCGGCAAAGCGCGCCTGCAGCGGCTTGACCTGTTCCGGATGATCGCGGTACAGGTTGGTGTCTGCCAGGCGGGTCGTTATATCCTGCTGCTCGGATTCAAGCGCCTGCATTTTTTCCGGCAGTTCAGCCAGTTCGCGGTTTTCCTTGTAGCTCAGGCGCGATTTCGCCACCGCCTGGGCGGGGCGCTTTTCCGCTTTTTTCTCGGCAGGTTCCGCAGACGGTTCTGATTTTCCGGCGTTCTTTGCACGCTGCCAGTCGGTGTAACCACCGGCGTATTCTTTCCACGCGCCGCTGCCCTCGCTGACGATGGTCTGTGTCACGACATTGTCGAGAAAGACACGGTCGTGGCTGACAAGGAACAGCGTACCGGTGTAATCCTGCAGCAGGTCTTCGAGCAATTCGAGGGTTTCGATATCCAGATCGTTGGTGGGCTCGTCCAGTACCAGGACGTTGGCCGAGCGTGTGAACAGGCGCGCCAGCAGCAGGCGGTTGCGCTCGCCTCCCGACAGGCTTTTCACCGGGGAGCGCGCGCGTTCCGGCGCAAACAGGAAGTCGCCAAGATAGCTGATCACATGCTTGCGTGCCCCGCCGATTTCGATGAAGTCCGCGCCCTGGCTGATGGTGTCGATCAGCGTCGCCTCATCATCCAGTTGCGCGCGCAGCTGGTCGAAATAGGCCACTGACAGCTTGGTGCCGAGCTTCACCGACCCGCTGTCCGCCTCCATCTCGCCCAGGATGATTTTCAGCAGTGTGCTCTTGCCCGCGCCGTTCGGGCCCAAGAGGCCGATCTTGTCGCCGCGCTGAATGCGGCAGGAGAAATCGTCGATAATTTTGCGGCTGCCAAAATTTTTGCACACGTGACTAAGCTCGGCCACCAGCTTGCCAGAGCGGTCGCCGGTATCCACAGTCAACTCAACCTTGCCTACGGTGTCGCGCCTTGCCGCACGTTCGCGCCGCAGCTGTTCCAGGCGGCGCACGCGCCCTTCGTTGCGCACTCCCCGCGCCTTGATGCCCTGGCGTATCCACACCTCTTCCTGCGCCAGCACCTTGTCGAATTTGGCGGCAGTCACCGCTTCATCGCTCAGCATCTGTTCCTTCAGTTTCTGGTAGGCCGCGAAGTTGCCGGGAAAGCTGGCCAGTTTGCCGCGATCCAGTTCGATGATGCGCGTAGCCACGTTATCCAGAAAACGCCGGTCGTGGGTCACCAGCAATACGCTGCCACGGAAATTATTCAGCAGCCCTTCCAGCCACTCTATGGAAGCGAAATCGAGATGGTTGGTGGGTTCGTCCAGAATCAGCACATCCGGCTCTGCCACCAGCGCCTGCGCCAGCGCCACGCGCTTGCGCACGCCACCGGAAAGCGAGCCGACCAGCGCATCCGGATTCAGCTCCAGGCGCTGGATGGCGGTCTCGATACGCGCCTGCACTGCCCAGCCGTTCTGTGCTTCCAGCGCGGTCTGCAAGGGCTGCATCGCTTCCAGCAGCGCATCGTAATCGGCTTCCGGCTCGGCCAGCTGGTGCGACAGCCGGTGATATTCGCTGATGATCTTGTACAGCTCGCCCAGGCCGCGCGCGACCTCGTCGAACACCGTCGCCTCTGCATGCAGCTGCGGTTCCTGGCTGACATAGCAGATGCGCACCGAGGGCGCGCGCCACACGATGCCGTCGTCAAGCGACGCCTGTGCGGCGAGTATCTTCAGCAGGCTGGATTTGCCGCCACCGTTGCGCCCGATAAGACCGACGCGCTCCCCTTCGTCGAGTTGAAAATCCACAGCGTCCAGCAGGGCGACGTGACCGTAAGCCAGTGCGGCTTTATCCAGAGTAATATAAGGCATTTATTTAATTGTTTACTTTTGCAGATTGATGGATAAAAGAAAAACCGACAGCCATGAGTGCCATCACCCAATAGCCGAAAGCGGAGACCAAGTTACAGCTACATGTTGCATATTTTATTTTCCAGCCAGGCGCTTCAAGTCTTCGATAATTTCCCTGGAGTGACGCGATGTCTCCACCTTGTCATACACCTTGCTGATCCTCCCCTGCGGGTCGATCAGAAAAGTATAGCGCCTGGCCACCTTCATTATCCCCAGGTTAAGCAGCACGCCGTAACTCGCCGCGATCGCAGCCGTGTTATCCGCCAGCAGCGGAAACGGCAGATGGTATTTTTTGGCAAACTCGGCATGGCTGCTGCTGTCATCCACGCTGATGCCCACCACCTGTGCACCGAGATCGGTCAGCTGATGCAGGTCATCGCGAAAAGCACAGGCCTCCTGGGTACAGCCGGGGGTGTCATCCTTGGGGTAGAAATACAGCACCAGATACTTGCCGGCATATTCCTTCAGGCTGTGCGCCTGCCCATTCTGGTCGGGCAATACAAAATCCGGTGCAGCCTGCCCCGCCTGCGGCACCTCGCCAGCCTGCGCCACGCGGCTTAGCCATAAGGCCAGAGCACCCAGCAAACCCAACAGCATTAACCATTTCATATCGCCCCCGCACTTAAATTGGCGCATTGGCTACGCACTTGCAAGGTTGCAATGATACCAGCCGCAGGCTGTACGCCGTTAGCCTCACAGCATTCCCTGCCTGGCAGCCGGCATATAATTCCCGCCGCCACCCGCTATCAGCGGCGCACAAGGGAATTCACCCACTCGATCCATGACACGGATTTATTTGCAGCAGGAAATTACGCTAGAATGCGCGGCGCGCCTCGGTAGCTCAGTGGATAGAGCGACCCCCTCCTAAGGGGTAGGTCGGACGTTCGATTCGTCTTCGGGGCACCAAAATATATAAATAAATCGATTAATTGCGACTGACGTCACTTTGCAAATCTGAATGGTTATTTAAGAGTGCAACCATAGTGCAACTGGACTTCAAAGTTCCGATCAAGCTTCGAAGTTGCTGCGCAGACTCATCATTCTCTGGTCCGCGGCTCAAGTCCGCGAGTGCCAACTCCAATAAAAAGGCCTGCAGAAATGCAGGCCTTTTTATTGGAGTTGGTAGACCATTGCATTAGCAGACCAGTTTCTGCATTCTTCAAAGAAATTGGGATGGAATATTTCAGAATCAGCCAAACAGGGAAACGGGCAATTTAATAATTGTAAGTCAGATAATCGGTGCGGTTTCAACCGGTCATTGCCAACACTAATCCGATACTGCCCCCGTATCGCTCGTATCGCTCAAGGAGATGGATAAAACGAGTGCAATATTTGGAACTAAGGGCTCCGGCCGGATAGGGATTGTGTGCACCTTGCTTTCAATGACCTGCCATTTGATGAGTGAGTAATATCATGCGGCCGTCCTGAAGTAATTTCCAAGGGTTTATCTCTAATCATCATCTCAAATCAAGCCTGAATCTATTCTGGTAATCAAGTTGCTACAATGAAAATTGTCGGGGTCTAGTTGCAATCCAGTCTGCGCATACTCTTTGGCTTTATCCCGCTGCTCTAGATGAATGGAAAGCCAAGCCATTCTGGAAAAATCATCAGCACTGGCTTCATTTCTGCGTCTTTGAAGGACTATTGCTATACGCTGAGCAAGTTGTCGCTTTTCATCCCTATCCATACCTAGACGTCCTTCATGTAGCAATCTATTCAAGCGATTGGCTGTATTTGAAATGTCATTAAATGGAACTGAGCTAATTTGCGCTCGCTCAACAAACGCATGAATCTCTCCTAAAGAATCATTGGTAAGGTGGCAAGCAAGTCCTAGCAATTTCCAGGCTTCTGTAGCCTCGTCACCAGTTGGATTATTTTCGAGGAATCGACGAACCTCATCTTTTGCCTTTTCATACCCTTCTGTTTTATTTGTTTCCATATGCCACTTAGCCAACAAAAGCCAACCTGGAATGTATCTGCGGCAGATTATTTCTAGAATTGGAGCATAATTCTCAAATAGTTCCCCCGCATCGATTTTACGAGAGATATTGCCAATAAATCTTTTCAGTTGCTTCTCTAATCCAAGTTGGATTCCATCTTGCTGAGTCGTTCCGAGCATCTGGAGTGTCTCGACGTCCACAAGAACTGCTGTCTTGAATGGACTGACATTTAGTTTCTTCTTACCAAATACACTGGCAACTAGCGGTAAACCAATATATTCCTGCCTGTCAGTTGCAGAGATGTGAATTTCCGCCATCGAGAATTGAAGAAGAGATTCAATACCTTTCTCTACCTCACTCGCCTCATCAGTGGACTTCAATAAAACGGCTTCAAGTGCAAGTCTCGGAACGATTGAGTTCCATGCCGACAACGTCATAAATGCGCGCTGAGAACATGGCGTAAGCGACGCATATGTCCGTTCAAATAGCGCGACCAGAATTTCGTCACTCGACGCTACTATTCGCTCAATGTTTACGAGCTGACGGGCTTTGGCGACTTCACCAAGAAGAATTTTTATTACGTATGGGTGTCCTGCAGACCTAGAAATCAAATCGTCGATATATTCACCAGTTAGTAAATGCTGAATATTGAGCTGATTGCTTGTTTGCATGATAAGTGCCCTAGCCTCAGCGCTTTCCATGCCAAGAACTTCAATAGGGTAATCGCCTTTAAAGTCGCGCAGTCGCGTCGTAATTAGTGCTTTATTAGGCAACCTAATGAATGAATCGATCCAGTTGAACATCTCAATCGGATTTTGAGTTGTCTCGAAATTGTCGAAGACGAAGAGGGTTGATCCAATTTCGCTTTTTTGCAATTGCTTCTCAAAATAACTGCGAGCATCAAATCCCTTACCTTTGACTATCTCTGGAGAAAGAACCAGTCTGGAATAGAACTTACTCATATCCTCAATAGACAATACTAGAGGGCGAACGGGCTTGGGTCCTGAAGATTGCAGGTCAACATCTCGGGCACTTAACCAAACGATTGCTTCATATCGGTCAGTTTTGTAGATGCTTTGGATTACCTTGAGAGACAGGGAGGTTTTTCCAATACCACCTCTGCCGACTAGCGTGATTATCGGCCTCCTATCATCTATTAGGAGCTTCTGTAATTCATCTTCAAGCTTTGGGCGCGGAATGTAATCAGCAATAAGGTCTGGAACGTTTGAAAAACAATTCCCCTTCACCATTAATTCCCCATACCCTTCAGTTTCGCTGGGGGGCAATGTGCCAGGTGGGATTTTGTAGGCTGATCCATCACCATCAATTTTGTCGTCTGTAAAGTATGAAATGAGTTCGAAACACTTATTAGTAAGACTTCCATTTGCGAAGTAAAAATCTTGTAGCTCCGCATTGCTTTGTAGCAGTGAAACCAGTCGTGGTTTGTCAAAATATATGTAAATGCCATTCGGCAGAGATACCGTTGCATCCTTCTTCAGATGTTCGAATTGAGTTCCAGCTTGGGTTATATTCGATACACGATATTTTCCAGAGTAATTCCGATGCAGGTATGCCCAAGGACGTCTGAATAGGGAAAAATTTTGGTAAAAAGATCTTAGGCTGCTTTCTAAGTATTCAGCCGCTTTGCCTGCCTTGGAAAATTGGGTCGCGCCATGTGCGCGAGTTTTATTTCTCAAAGTTGCGAAAAGGCGAAACCACCTTTTCATATCAGTTTTTACTGGGACATCCTCTGCATTAATATCCAAGTAATCTAATGCTGACTTCAATGATAGTACGGCATCATATTGCCAATCGCCTTCTCGACAAAGTCGCGTTAATTCAGATTGCTCTGTTCGTGCATCAATGAGCAAATATTGTGATGCAGACCCAGACAGAACATCTTCAATAACCCTGCCCCATTCTCCAAGCCCGTCAGACCTAACAAGGGTATGCTCGAGACGATATCTGTTTCTGTCATTGTCATCGCCAATGGCCGATGTCATTCCAAGAACGACCGTCTTTGTTAAAGCTTCACCTGCTAATAAAAGGGAAAAGAAATAAGTAAAGTCAGAATCTGATTTGTCGTTTTCGACCCTTTGGAAAACTTGCTCAACAGCGGAATGATTGGCTTCTATACTCACAGAGTGGCTCACTTTCAATGATTATCTAAAGCGGGGTGTGATGAGAGTCTGATTTTCATTGTGGAACTGTACTGGAAATAACTACAACAAGCTGAGGAATCCGTCAGCAATGTTCACAATACCAGCCGTTGGTTTCTGGAGGTGCCACCGGCTGAAATGGCCGAATAATAGACTTTGAAGCATCACTCACAGGCACAATACCGGCTCTCCCCGGTATGACGGCGCTACTCTATTGCGGCCAATATCGTTAAACTGTGTCCATGAAAATCCATCTGGTGGTCATCAATCGCATCCGCCTGCTCTTTGCGGCGTTTTACGAGCTGCTCGCGCAACGCTGGAAGAAGAACTTCTATCTGTATCTGGCGGCGCTGTTCACCGTGTTCGCCATTGCGGATACGGCGTTCCTGCATGTGACGCAGGAGATGCGCCAGGGCGCGTTCGATGCGATGGTGCGCTATCGCATCAATCCTCCCAAGCCCGATCCCGACATCGTCATCGTCGATATCAACGAGGCCAGCCTGGCGGCGATGGCCAAGGACTACGGGCGCTGGCCGTGGCCGCGGCAGGTGCTGGGCGAGTTTGTCGAGCAGATCGAGAAGCAGCAGCCGAAGGCGGTGGTGTTCGACATCCTGTTCAGCGATGCCGATGTGTACAACCCGGGCAGCGATGCCTATTTCGATGCGGCGATCGCGGCGACCAACAATACCTTTTTCCCGATGTTGCGGCTGGACCCGGACAGCGATGCGCTGAGCCAGATCAAGCCCGCCATGATTCCCGGCGTCACGCCGTTCACCGAACCCAACCCCGATGCGACGGTGGCGGTGGTGCTGCCGCACTTCGCGGCGGCGCTGAATGGCGGGCGTCTCGGCTTCCACAACATCGATGCCGATCCCGATGGCGTGGCACGGCGTTATCAGGCGTATCACGACGATTACGGCTGGAAGATGCCCTCGTTGCCGGCGCGCGTGGCGAGCGAGCTGGGCTGGCCGCCCGCGCCGGCGCAGGAGGTGCTGCTGAACTGGCGCGGCAAGCCGTTCTCATATCACTACGTCAGCTTCAGCGACGTGTACGCCGACCTGGGGCGCAAGCAGAAGACGCGCGCGCCGGATGAGTTCAAGGGCAAGATCGTGATCATCGGCTCGACCGCGCCCAGCCTGTTCGACATCAAGCCGACGCCGATGAGCAAGATGCACCAGGGGGTGGAGATCCTCGCCACCGCCATCGACAACATGAAGCACGGCGATTACCTGCGCTTCCCCGAAGCGCGCATCGCCTATCTGCTGCTGACCCTGGCCCTGGTGTGGGTGACAGCGTGGGCGTTCTATCGCAACCTCGGGCGCGACAAGATCGACCGCCTGTTCGGCCTGTCGCAATTCCTGCTGATCGGCATCTCCTATGCCAGCATCAACCTCAGCAATACCTACATCAACCTGACCGGGCCGGTGGCCATCGCCATCGCCTTCTTCAGCATTGCGCGCATCTATGCCACCGGCACTTACAAGGCGCTGGAACAGAACATGGTGCGCGCCTCGGCGCAGCGGGCGGGCGAACTGGACGCCAGGCTGCTGCTGATCCGGCTCGACGCCTCGCGCAACTATTACACCGATGTGACCCTGGAGCGCATCCGCAACGGGCTGGAGCGCACGGGCACAGAGAGCAAGAGCGTGGATGTGGTGAAGGGCATCCAGAAAGGCGTGTGGGACTTGTTCGAATACACCTTCGCGGTATCGTGGGTGACGCAGGACGATGCCGCGTCCGCCCGCATCGATGCGGACCTGGAGGCCGTGCTGGCTGCCTTGCCGGTGCTGCTGAAAAAGAATCTGGCGCGATCGGAGAACGTGGCGACATGGTTTGCTTATCGCGGGCGCATCGCCGGTGGCGACAAGGCGCGCGGCAGTTGGCGCGTGTTGTTCGCCGAGGCGATACTGGAATGGGAAAAACAGCAGGAGACGAAAACATGAGAACCAACAGGATAGGGATGGCAGCGCTGCTTGGCCTGCTGCTGCAATCGGCGGCGATGGCAGCCGAGTCAGGCACGGCGCTGAAAGCGGACGCGATCCGGGCGGAACCCTTCGGCGACGCCAAGACCGTGGCGACGCTGGCGGCCGGCGACAAGGTGGACATCCTGAAGAAGGACGGCGGCTGGCTGCAGGTCAAGAGCGTCAAAGGCAAGGGCTGGGTGCGCATGCTGAGCATCCGCAAGGGCGATACCAGGAAAGGCGCGGGCGCGGCGGCAGGCCTGCTCGGCCTGGCATCGGGACGCGCGGGCACCGGCAAGGTCGTTGCCACCACCGGCATCCGCGGCCTGAACGAAGAAGAATTGAAGGCGGCGAGTTTTAACGAGAAAGAACTGAAGCTGGACGAATCCTATGCGGTCAGCAAAGCCGACGCGCAGAAGTTCGCCAAACAGGGCAAGCTGGTCGCGCGCCCGTTCGGTTACCTGCCCGACGCACAGTAAGGAGACGACATGAAAACGATGATGCAATGGATGTCACTGGTTGGCCTGTCGCTCCTGACGTTCGATGCGGCCGCGCTCGATCTCGGCGGACTGGGAGATAAGCTTAAGGAATTGCAGGTCAACCCCAAACTGGTCGAAGCGGCGAAAGAGCTCAAGGGCCCGGACGAATCGGAAGAGATCGCCATCGGTCGCCAGATCGCGGGCAACCTGCTCGGCGCCGCGCCGCTGGTAAAAGATGCCAAGCTGCAGAAATACGTGAACCAGGTCGGCATGTGGGTGGCCAGCCAGAGCGAACGCCCCGACCTGCCCTGGCATTTCGGCGTGATCCAGTCCAACGACGTGAACGCGTTTGCCGCACCGGGCGGCTACATCTTCGTCACACTCGGCCTGTATCGATTGCTGCAGAATGAAGCCGACCTGGCCGGCGTGCTGGGTCACGAAGTCGGCCACGTCATCCGCAAACATCACCTGAAGCTATTGCAGCAGAGCAAGCTGGTCGATCTCGGCGGCAAGGCCTTATCCCAACAAATCGGCGGCAACGACAAGGTGCAGCAACTGATCGGCAGCGGCGCCGAGATCGTCGCGCGTTCGCTGGACAAGGATGCCGAATTCGAGGCGGACCGCCTCGGCGTGGTGCTGGCGACGCGTGCCGGTTATGACGCGTACGGATTGCCGGGTGTGTTGCAGCAGATCGGGCACTTTGCCAAAGACGAAGGCAGCGTTGCCCTGCTGTTCAAGACCCATCCGCTGCCGGATGATCGTTTATCCAAGCTCGATGGCGCAATGGGTGACCGGTTCGACAAGGTGAAGGGGCAGGATGCGGGTAAGCGGTTTTATCGGGTCAAATGATTGACTTGAGCATCACGATGCCTGCCGTCATATTGGTTCAGCGGCGATATGCGTAACTCAGGCATGATGTGTTCTCTTATACCTCTGCTTTGGGCGGCAGGCTCAGGGAATTAATCTGCCTTATCCAGCGGCAACTTGCCGCAAGTTTGTGATGTCCCGCAAGGTGGGGGCCAAACATTCGGCTGTACTCGCGATTGAACTGGGATGAGCTTGCACAGCCAACCTGAAACGCTGCCGAGGCGGCATCCAGCAACACCGCCTGCATTAAACGCCTGGCTTCGTGCAAGCGCAGGTGTTTTTGGTATTGCAGTGGACTTAACGCAGTCATGGGGCGGAAATGGTTATGAAATGAGGAAGTGCTCATGTGTGCCGGGGAAGCCAGTTCCTCAATGCGAAGCTGCTGTGTCAACTGGGGCCATGCAAGGCATGGTGCAGGATCTAAGCACCATGCCACACTGCTGGCCAGCCACACACAAAAACCGCCGAGCTATCCCTAGCTTCAGCGGCTGGATTGACTTCAAATTATGAGTGCATTGCTATCGTATATACCCACTCAATCTGTGGGTGCCGGCACATAATCAAGCCAGATCTTGCGCATGGTACTTAAAACTTGATACCGGCTGATAACAGAAGCGCTCCGAGGTTGACGTGCGTGCTATCAGCGCTTCCAGAATTGCCACCCGCATATTTGCTATATGACACTCGTATAATACCCAGTGTATCAGTGTCGTCCGTTATCTGGAAACCTACACCAAAGAACGGGGCTGTCTTTTGCTGGGTTGTCTGCACCAGCATCGAAGCGCCTGGAGGGGGAGCAATCTCAACAAGCGTATCTGCCGCACCAACCCTGCAAAACAATGAAACGCCACTACTCACCGGCACCAAACCTACCGCCGCCACGCCGGCCGCATAGGCCGAGACATTGCCACCTGCTGCAACACTCATTGAGCCAAAGTTGGTATATTCCGCCTCAACAGCGGCAAATCTATTAAATTGATAACCACCAATGACCGTATAGGCTATTCCCATACCAGAATCACTTATACCGATTGTAGGATCACTAGCATTGCCCCACATATTTCCAGCGCCCAGCATCACATAACCACCAGCAAACGCATTTGCCGAAGCCAACAACAAAAACAACGTGAATATTTTACGCATTACCGCTCCCCTTTCAATGGTTGCATCCTAAATGATGCGCTCACTTTGCTCTCTTGCATTACCACCGCCATATACAAGCAAACGCCTGATACTAAGCATTCCTTAGTTTCAGGTCAATAAAAAAACTAAACTCGCCTTAAATATCGTCAGGCACGCCCAACATTTATCAATTGCATGAAATCTTACTTCACCAAACATGGCGACAATAAGCAGATACTCTTCGCCAGCCAAGCAGTTTTAAAGCTGACGCCTCATCATATTTCGTCACTTTGATTTCTTCTTTCCGGTTTTTGGAGAGGCCTTCACATCCGCCTGTGCACGGTCATATTCACGGCTATACTTTTTCCAGTCCAGAGCGACCTTGGCGGCATAATCGGCCGCATATTCAAGCAAGGGAGCCTGCCACTCCACAGCGCTCCCGAAAACGATCCAGTCATCCGCAATGGCAGAACCCGAGCGGCCGCTGCTGCGCAAGTGACTCCAGGCGACAAGTTCACCCATGCTGCGAATCACTTGCTCCAGGCGTTTGGGCTTGCCGTTCCAGCCTTCCAGTGCCAAGCGGTCTTGAGCAGGCTGCAGCCCCTTGAAAATGAATGGGCGATTCTGAAAGGTGACAGCAGAAAGGAATGCCGGGGAAATCGCCTGCGCCCAACGCTGAACACTGGTGACGCGATGCGCTTCACTTTCCCATTGCGGCTGCCCGTGTTTCAGATACGGGCTTAACGCGCTCGGGACGGTTTGCTTAAGATCCAGCAGGTAGTTGGAATCAGGACTGCCATGCCCTTCTACCAGAATGACATAGCGGTCCAGTCCCAGGCTGCCTGTCCCGGCGATGCGCCGCGCGGCATCCAGAGGGCGATAAAAACCGGGGTTGGCCTGATGCCGTGCGTGCTCTTTGGCGAAAGCCATGACGGCTTCTTTCTCCTGCGGGGCCAGAGCAAGGGCGCGCTTGCCGTCTGTTTTTATGCGGCGCTGTCCTCGGCTCAGTTCGGTTCGGCTGCCGAGGAAAATCTTCCTGTTGCGCAAGGTCAGCGGATTGAGCAAATCCCGTATCATTCCTTTTGCCGTCTCGCGCTCCAGCCATCTGGCACGGCCTTCGCTGAGAGCGGCGCTATAGCTGTCCAGCCCTGTGCGGCAAAGCCGGATAGCATCGCGTCTGGACAAGCTCAATGAGCCCGACGCCACAATAATGCTGGTCAACCAGCGCCCCAACTCCCATGAGGCCGGAGCAAGCACGGCTTCATCAAAATCGTTCAGGTCGAAATACACCAGACGGTTGTCGCCCTTGTAGCAGCCGAAGTTTTCCAGGTGCAAGTCGCCGCAAATCCACGCCAACGGTGCATCGTTCAAAAGCTTGTCGGAAGCCGGCCAATCCTGGTAGAACAAATGGCAAGTCCCGCGCAAAAAAGCAAAAGCATCCTGCCGCATCGCCCGGTATTTCATGGCAACCCGTTCCGCTTCGCGGCCGGCGTTGTATTTCAAAATGGCATCAGTAATTTTATTCATGATTTTTTTGCAGCCTGGAAATTAGCCATCATTTTTCGCACGTCTTTGGCAGGTCGTTCAAGCCTTCCCGCTCGTGTGCGAACCTCACCTGCCGCTTGCCTTCTGCACTAGCCCCCACTCGAATGACGAAAATGCTATCGAAATCCGCATCGTCCCAATCAGGCACCTGCGCGGGATCGCTTCCCAATGCGCTCAGCAGATGCTTCGCCAGTTTTTCGCCGTAATGGTGTTCCCATGCCACGATGAGCGTTCCCTCGTTTTGCACCAGGAGTTGTTCCGCAAGCACAGAGATATCAGCCAATCCCCAATCGAGGTTAACCGGAAGGCCGGCGCGGATAGCGAGCGGCTCAATGGTGGCGAGCGGCCTGATATAGGCATAGGCGACGCCCTTGTCATTTTTCTTGATGGCCGGGTTAGGCGCATAGATGGCTGACGGATTGCCATAGCGGGACAGTAATACTGCGGGCAGTGCCAGTGCGCGGTTCAGCCCCTGGCA
The DNA here is from genome assembly GCA_025408405.1 of Nitrosomonadales bacterium. GTDB lineage: Bacteria > Pseudomonadota > Gammaproteobacteria > Burkholderiales > Gallionellaceae > 39-52-133. The sequence goes on from JANYJE010000016.1 coordinate 12,842, forward strand.
ACTCAGCTGGCCCAGGCCCTGTGCCGGCTTTTCGGCATGGCGCACGATGACTATCGTGGTGTCGGCGCAGGCGGGTGAAATGCACAGCATGCTGCCGCATGCCAGCAGGGCAAATGCAACGCGATAGGAAATTGTCACCAGCAGCCCCTCAACTCATTAGCGCTGATATTCCCAGCACACCGCCACCGGCAGCCGCAATTGCCGCAGCGACGAACAGCCAGCGTTGGCGCGTAAGCGCGGTAATGGAGGCAAGCGAAATGGCGATTTGAGTCAGGGTCATGGCCAGTGCCAGTTTGTGGTGCGGATGCATCAGCTGTTCGCTTTTCTCATCCGCCTGCTTGGAAGCTTCATCCAGTGCTACAGCCTCAGCCTGGATTTTTTTCTTGTCCGCGTTGTATTTTTCAACCTGTTCCCGGTAGTAATCCTTCTTTTCTTTGGGCGCCAGCTCCTGGGCAAGCTCCATCAAATGTCCCTTCTGCGCTTTGGCCTGGTAAAAATTCCACTGGTCCGAAGCCTGGGCTTTTTTGAGCACGGCCTCGTTCTTGTACAGCATGGCTTCGTTTTGGGTGGCCCCTCCCTGATAGCTGATGATGGCACCGACAGTGGACAAGATCGCCGTGAAAATGGCTATGTATTGCGACATCTTGTTGCCATCATGAGACTCATGTTCGAGTACATGCTCATCATGGCCATGAATGTGAAAACCGTCTTCGGACATTGCGCACTCCTTTGGAATAATTCGGGTGCGGCAGTTTAAACCAATTGTCAGAGCCAATGCAGCTTAGATACCACTCCGGCTCCAGCTACTTCCCCGGAATCTCCCTGAGGTCGACCTGGTCCAGCCGGACGAAAACATAGCCCTGATTGAGCAAATGGATCAGCGCCACGGATAGCCCCTTGGCGGAGTCCGATGCCGGTTTGTTCATATGGGCGATGATGACATCGCCTCCTTTGACGTGCTTGAGCCGCGCTTCGATGGCGGCCATTTTCAGGGTTGCACCTGAATCAGCGTTGATCGAAAAGCCGGCAATCTTGTAGCCCAGCCTGGTGATTTCCACAATTGCCTGCGGGTCATACTCGGCCGTGGCCCCCCTGTACCAGTGGGGCGCCACACCGATGTTTTTTTCTATTGCGCGCGCGCCCTCGGTCACTTCGCGCCGCAAGTGGATAATGTCCGGCTCTCCGGGAATGCCATAAACCTTTCTGCCCGCACCAATCACTGCCGGAATGTGTTTTTCCCCGTGGTTCTCGACATCAAACAAATCAAGGTGGGCCTTGATAACTTCGATTGCGTAAGGGTTACGATCCAGCCATTTTTTCGTGGCAAAAATGGTCGCGGGTATCCGGTTGCGGATCAGAAACTGAATAAGGTCATCATCGTATTTGCCAGAGCAAGCGTCCAGGGTCAAAGCCACCCGCTTGCTGGGTTCGGCCAGGGGAACCATCTGGTTATGGATCTCGACAGGCTGATTCTGGGCAGCGGCGGATAAAGGAGAAAAAGTTATTGCCACAACAAAGAGTATGAGCTTCATTGCGAAATTGTCCGCCATCAGCCCGGCTGGGCTGCTGATGGCTGCCGAGGGAACATGGGAGCTATTGAATGCCGTCATAGGGTATAAGGTGCGCGCAAGGAACATTGGTTGTCGCGCAATATCCTAACGCCTTTAAATTAAAATTTGCCACAAATAAATAACATAGCCATCGATATCAACAAGGCAAATCGAACAACAATACTTCCGCTTTTTCGGCTTGCCCCATCGTAACCAGGCTCTCATCGGTCAGTTTGAGCGCATCGCCGGCAAAGAGTTCGATGCCGTTTGCCGTAACACCGCCAGATGCAGCATACAGGTAGGCATTGCGGCCACGAGCCAGGCTATGCCTGATGCTGTCGCCCCTGCTCAAGATGGCGGCATATACCGCCGCGTCCTGATGAATCATGACAGAACCATCACGGCCATCTGATGATGCGATCAACCGTAACCGCCCTGTTTTAGATTTCTGATCGAAACTCTTTTCTTCATAGCTGGGGGCAATTCCTTTTACATTCGGCTCGATCCATATTTGCAGGAAATGCACCGATTCCGATTGTGAGTGATTGAATTCGCTATGCCGCACACCAGTCCCTGCACTCATGCGCTGCACATTGCCGTAATGCAGGACGGAACCATTACCCATGCTGTCCTTGTGCTCCAAAGCACCGTCGAGCACATAGGAAATGATTTCCATGTCCCGATGGCCGTGTGTAGCAAAGCCCTGGCCTGGTGCTACCCGATCCTCGTTGATTACCAGCAATGGACCAAAACCCATGTGCTCAGGGTCATGGTAATTGGCGAATGAGAAACTGTGGAACGACTTAAGCCATCCATGATCGGCAAAACCGCGATCCTCATTCTTGCGGACTTTTAGCATGCTAAATTCCTTTCCTAATTGCTACCGACTACTCGCAGGGAAAATCAGGATTGCTTGACACCATATGACTTGAATCAAAGCGGAGGTGCACCGTTGATGCGCCAGCTCAGATATACAGCTCCCGCCGCACACGCCAAGGTGCAAACAGACAGCTGAACTGACTGCAGCCGCACGTCCAGTTTTGTGGAGACAGGCAGTCTTGCAGCGAGCGGGATGGCGCCCAGTACAGGCAAGGCATACCACGGCAGTTGCGCCGTGAGCACCGCGAGGCAACCGATCAGGCCGGTGGTGAGCGCAAGCGGCAAGGTAAACATGCGGCCACTGGACAGATGTCGGTTAGTAACGAACATAATCAGCAAGCAGGCGCTTGCCGCCACCCCCAGTGCCAGGCCATACTGGCCGAGAAGGGCGGAGGCGCCAACCACTGCCGCCGCACCGGTTCCCAGGCCGAGCGCCATAGCTGCACTTGCGGCACGCACCGGCGAACTTTCCAGATCATCCATCCAGAATACCAGCCAGCCAACATACAGCGCGCAGCCAATTCCCCATTGCAGCCCTTCGAAAACAGCTTGCTGTTGCAAGATGCGCACACTCATCCACACTGCAGCGGCTGCCGCAAGCACTGTCAGGGCCGGACGCCACAAGCGCCCATTCGCAAAGCTTAACGGGATTGCGAGCAGGCCGGACGCGATCCCCAGCCAGATAAGCTTGCGCGTTGCGGTAAGCGGTTCGAAAGTAAATCCGCTCACCAGATAAACCATGACCGCAAACCCTGCGACGATGGCCAAACCGCTCAGACGTAACCTCTGCAACAGTCCCGCAGTCACCAACGCAACTACAAAAGGGGCCAGGCCGGCTTGCACGGCGGGATGATTGAGCAGTTCATCCAATTTGATTCTCCTGTTTTTTGCGCAGCATCACGCTGCAAACAAAATATTAGAGCGCCTTGTGGGCACCATCACACAAGGGGCCATTCTTGCTCTGCTTGCATGCGCAGAAATATACCGTCTTGCTTTCATCCGCTGTGAATTTGGTTGGCACGAATGACGTTCCCTGATGGCTGCCATCGCAGAATGGTTGTGTCTTGCTGCGACCACAGGAACACCAGTAGTAATCTGCGCCCTTTTCGACTTCAATGGCGAATGGTGTTTTTGCTGCGATTTCCGGCTTGCTCATGCTAATTTCCTTTCGGCTATGATTGAAAAATTTTGTTTTACCAAGGTGAATCCATGAAGCTGCAATGCTCTCCAGCATCAGTCCTTGTACGCTTCGATTTCAAATTCCAGCTTGATGTCATCGCCCACGCCCGGCAGGAAATTTTTCATGCCGAAATCGGAACGCTTGATTTGCGCGGTGGCTGCCGCACCGCACTCCTGTTTCTGGCTCATCGGGTTGGGGCCGCACTTGAAGGCGTCGATGGTCAGCGTGACCGGTTTGCT
>JANYJE010000017.1 GCA_025408405.1 Nitrosomonadales bacterium
GTAAACCTGAGCACCAGTTTTGTTCCGGCAGGCGGAGGCACAGCAGCCCCGGCTTATTACTACAACTACATCGGAACGCAACTCACCGAGGCGCAGAAAGATTATTACAACACCGCCAGCACCTTCTATACCGAATGCAACACCAGTGCCAGTAGCGCCACCCTCACAGTGAGTGGCACTACTGCCACCACTGTCAGCAGCATTACCGTGAACGGGGTGCAGATACTTTCCGCCACTACACTTTCATCTACCAGCAGCACAGCAGTTGCCAGCAACATCGCGGCCAACATCACGCTGAACGGCTACTTCGCCACCGTCTCCGGCAGCACAGTGACCATCTGGCCCCCTTCTGCTGCTGCAGCCACATTCACACCCGCAATTACCAAGTCGGGCACCATGACCGTAACAGCCACGGCTTTTCCGGCTTCCCCCAAGTTTCTCAGGGTGAAGGTGAGCACCACTTCCGGTCCTGGTGCTAGCGACGAGACCACCAACTTTGCCAACTGGTACAGCTACTACCGTACCCGCATCATGATGATGAAAACAGCCACCGGCCTGGCATTCAATCCCATCGGCAGCACCTTCCGCGTCGGCATGGCCACCATGAACAACAACACCGGCGCCGACTACCTGGCATTGAATACTTTCGATCCCACTCAGAAAGCCGCCTGGTATGCCAAGCTATATGCCACCCAGGCAGGCCAGGACACGCCGCTGCGCGATGCCCTGGCCAATGTGGGAAAAATGTATGCGATGAAACTGCCGGGCAACCTACTCCAGTCCTCCAACAGCAGCATAGGTTTCACCGTGACCGACCCCATCCAATATTCTTGTCAGCAGAACTTCACCATCCTGACCACGGACGGCTTCTGGAATCACTCGGCTACTGGCAGCCCGTGTACCAACAGCACCAACTGCGCACTGGTTGCAACCCTTGCGGGCACCAACATCGGCAATCAGGACTACTTTGAACCCCGCCCGATGTATGACGGCGCCAGCGTGGTGCAAACCATCACCACGCCCTACACCACGGTGCAGCAAAGAAAAGCTGTCACCACAGGCGCCGTTACCACCAAGACCTGGCTGTCCAACAGGTATGTGTACGGCGCGGCCTGCACCACTACCGGAATACCGCCCAATACCATGAGCGTCAATGCTGACTCAGGCGATACCAGTCACTGGGTGGGTCTGGGTACTGCCGCCAGCAGCCCGAGTAGCAGCCGTTGCATCTCCATCGGCACGTCCAACGCCTGGTTCTGCCGTGGCGGAGCCAACTACGGCAGTACGCCTGCCGTAAACAACGCAAGCGTAAGCGATGCGGGGGGAACCACCTGGTATCTGGTTTCCAGCCTCACGGGCAATACCAACACCACCAATTGCGTGTCTGCCACTTCTATTTCCGGAGTGGGCGGCAGTGCCACTGCCTATGCCTGCCCGGCAGCGTCAGCAGTCGCCGGCACTACAGTCACAACGTCACACCCCACTTATACCGATACCACCACAGGGGTGACGACGACTTCCGTAGACAACTACACGGCCAACCAGAGCACGACGCAAACCATTCTCAACGGCGTTCCCGGCGCTGTAGGCCCGCTCACTCCGAGCACATTGACTTACGCCTTCACCAACAACGTAAGCACGAGCAGCACTGCAGGCACGATAACCTCGACAGCATGGGTGGAAGGCCCTGCCACCACGAGCTGTATCGCCAATAGCACGCCGCCCCCGGCCCAAGGCTGGTGGTGGGCAACTCCCCAGTCGTCCACCTCCTCGACTGCCGGAACCACCACCACCACGGTGTTAAGCACCGTGGGTCCCACCGCCGGCGCACCGGTCACCACAGGCTCTGCCAGCGGCGGCACCTATGACACCCTGGCGGACGTGGCAGAGTATTACTACATCACCGATTTGCGCACGACAGCTTTGGGCAACAACCTTTCCGGTGCGGCCGCACCCTGGAACGGCACCGATGTCAGCGCCAACAACGTGCCGTCGAGCGGACTGGATGCCGCCAACCACCAGCACATGACCACCTTTACGCTGGGGCTGGGCGCGCGCGGACGCATGGTATTTGACTCCAGCTACCTGTCGCAGACCGGCAGCAGCTACTCTCCTGCCGATTATTTCTCGGTCAAGCAGGGGGCCACGGCGGGTGGCGGGGTTTGTTCATGGCAAACCGCCGGTACCACATGCAACTGGCCTATCCCTGCCCAGAACGCCATCGAGAACGTGGATGACCTGTGGCATGCCGCAGTCAATGGTCGTGGCACCTACTTCAGCGCCACCAACCCCGCGAACCTGGCAACCGGGCTGGCCAGTGCACTGGCCGGTGTTTCAGCACGTACCGGTGCCGCCGCCGCCGCCACCACCAGTAACGCCTTCGTAACCCAGGGCGACAACTTCCTGTTCCGTTCCACCTTTGTAACGCAGGAATGGTCTGGACAACTGGACAGACAACAACTGGACATCAACACCGGTGCGGTTCTGCCCACCCTTGACTGGTCGGCACAGGGCAAGCTGGACGTCCTGGCATCGCGCAACATATATTTCTACAATGGCACCACGACACTGTCGTCGTTCATGTATGCCAACCTGTCAGCCGCACAACAGGCCTACTTCGGCAGTGCCGCCATTGCCTCACTCTCGCAGCTTTGCACCAACGGCGCTGCGAATTGCCTGCCGGTGTGGACAGCCACTACCGGTTACGCAATCGGTAACGAGTACAGGGTTGGCACAACCTGGTACCACGTCAACACCGCCTATATCTCAGGGGCTGTGTTTGGCGCCACCGACACTACCAATTCCACGGTCGTAACGGGTGCTGCCGGCATCAACCTGATGAATTTCATCCGCGGCGACCGCAGCAACGAGGGGGTTCCAACGGATACCACCAAGTATTTCCGTCAGCGCACCCACATTCTGGGGGACATCGTGGATTCAGAGACACACTACGTCAGGGGCGCGCTTGCCACTTACTCTGATCCGGGCTACAGCGCCTACACTACCGCAGTTTCGACGCGCCAGCCCATGGTGTATGTGGGCGCCAACGACGGCATGCTGCACGCCTTCTACGCCGTTGACGGCTCAATGGATCCGGCAACCGGCCTGGTTGTGCCAACCGGCACGACTGGTTCGGCTGTCGTGGTGGGTGGCAATGAGGCCTGGGCTTACGTCCCCAGCTTTGTCATGCCCAACTTGTACAAGCTGGCTGACAAGAATTACGCCCTGCAGCACCAGTATTTTGTCGATGGCACGCCTGAAGCTGGGGAAATCTGCGTGAGCAACTGCACCAGCGCAACGGGTGCGGTGTGGAAGACCATACTGGTGGGAGGACTGAATGACGGTGGCAAGGGTTTCTACGCCCTCGACATCACCAATCCTGCCGCCCCCAAAGGATTGTGGGAGTTCACCAATGCCAATATGGGTTACACCTTCGGCAACCCCAGGATCGTCAAACTGAAAAATGGCACCTGGGTAGTCTTGCTCACCTCCGGCTACAATAATATCGGTGACGGCCTGGGACACCTGTTTGTGGTCAACGCCGCCACCGGCGCGCTTATCACCGACATCAGCACCGGTGCAGGCAGCATCGCAACGCCAAGCGGTCTGGCTCGCATTGACGCCCCACTCACCACCCCGGGTGTGGATGCCACTGCGCTCGCCGCCTACGGCGGTGACATGCTGGGTAATGTATGGCGCTTTGATATCAACGGAGCAGACACGCAGTTACCGGTGCGCTGGACCGATATCGGTGCAGCCGGCTTTGACGCGCAGCTGATGGCTACGCTCACGGGCCCCTCCCCCGCCAACAATGTCCAGCCGATTACTTCCAAGCCGCTTATTACGCTGATCGGCACCAACTTCGTGGTAAACATTGGTACCGGCCGCTATCTCGGGTCGAGCGATCTGCCGGATAACAGCCAGCAATCGTTCTACGCCATGAAGGATCCGTTCACTGCGGGAACCACATCCAGCGTGGCCCTCTGGGGCAACCCGCGTACCCAGGGTACCTTTGTCCAGCAAACCAGGACCACTACAACCTGCCCGCCAGGCACCTCCTCTGCCATCTGCAACACCGGGCAAACCGTGGTGGTCTCAAGCAACACGCCGGTGAACTGGGGAACTAACGCGGGCTGGTACTTTGACTTCCCGCAGGCGGGTGAGCGCAACAACACCGACGCGGCGCTTAACAAGGGAACCCTGGTACTCACCAGCAACGTGCCCAATGCGAGTGCGTGCTCGGTAGGAGGTGACAGCTTTCTGTACATGCTGGATTACCGCACTGGCGGCGCCGTCACCTCATCCGGAACAAACGTGGTTGGGGTGAAACTCTTTAACGAGCTTGCCACTCGCCCGGTTGTAGCCTGCCTTGCCGATGGCACCTGCCTGACCTATGTGCAAGGTTCCGGCGGTAACACGCCGACACCCAGCAAAATATGGGTGAACGATACCGGCACCGGCATAGCACGCCGCACCTCCTGGCGCCAACTGATGGAGTAAGTGCTGTTGCATGAAACAAAAAAACTGCGGCACCCTTTCGGGTGCCGCAGTTTTTTATGCCCGGAATTTCTGCTTGTGAATTCAACCTGCAGGGTAAGACAAAAGATGCCTGCTCTTTGCTGCGCTGCAGATTTATGCCGCTATGTTTAGCGCCTTGGGCAAAGGAAACACCACATTTTCACTGATGCCCTGCAATTCATGCACACTGTCCGCCCCCATTTTCTTCAGGCGCGCTATCACATCCTGTACCAGCACTTCCGGAGCGGAAGCGCCGGCACTGATGCCAATATGCTGCTTGCCTTGCAGCCACTCTGCCTGCAGACCGCTGGCATCATCCACCAGGTAAGCGGGGATACCCAGGTTGCGCGCGACTTCGCGCAGGCGGTTGGAGTTCGAACTGTTGGGCGAACCGACCACGATGACCACGTCGCACTGACGGGACAAGAGTTTCACTGCGTCCTGGCGGTTTTGCGTGGCATAGCAGATGTCGTCTTTCTTGGGGCCGACAATACCGGGGAAACGGGTTTTCAGCGCATCGATAATGCTGCTGGCATCGTCCACAGACAGTGTGGTCTGGGTAACGAAGGCAAGATTGCTTGCGTCCTTCACCTGCAGCCTGCGGACATCTTCTGGCGACTCCACCAGATACATGCCGCCCTCTCCCTGGCCCATGGTGCCTTCCACTTCCGGGTGACCGGCATGGCCTATCATGATGATTCCCTTGCCCTGCCCGCGCATGCGCGTGACTTCGATGTGCACCTTGGTCACCAGCGGGCAGGTGGCGTCAAACACCGTCAGCCCGCGTGCCTCGGCCTCAGTGCGCACGGCTTGCGACACCCCATGCGCACTGAAAATCAGGATGCTGCCGGAGGGCACATCGACCAGATCTTCGATGAACACCGCACCTTTCTTGCGCAGGCTGTCCACCACAAATTTGTTGTGCACGACTTCGTGGCGCACATAGATGGGCGCGCCGTGCAATGCGATGGCACGCTCCACGATTTCGATGGCGCGATCCACGCCGGCACAGAAGCCGCGCGGGTTAGCTAACAGTATGTCCATGTTTTTCCCCTTCACCTGTATTTCCCGCGCAGGCGGGAATCCAGTGGCTTTAAACAAAATACTTTTTTCTTGCTGGATCCCCGCCTGCGCGGGGATGACGGAATTGTTCTATTTCTTCTTGAAGCTGTCCAGCACCAGCAGCGCGGCGCCCAGAGAGATGGCAGCGTCCGCCACATTGAAGGCCGGGAAGTGGCTCGTGTCCCAGTGGAAATCCAGAAAGTCCACCACGTAGCCATAGGCGATGCGGTCGATCAGGTTGCCCAGCGCGCCGCCCAGCACCAGCGCCAGCGCCAGGCAGAATAATTTCTGCTGGGCATGCCGGCGCAGCAGGGTCACGATCCACACCGACGCCAGCACGGCAATGGCGCTGAACAGCCAGCGCTGCCAGCCACCGGCGTCATTCAGGAAACTGAAGGCCGCGCCCTGATTGTGCGCCAGCACCAGATTGAAAAAATCCGTCACCGCCATGCCGTAGCCTATGGCGAAATGACTGCTGATCGAAAGCTTGCTGATCTGGTCGAGCACGATCACCAGCGCGGACAATCCCAGCCAGCGCATCAGCTCACGCATAGTGACGTTTCTCGCCGCTGCCGAACAGATTGCTGACACAGCGCCCGCACAGCGTCGCATGCGCCGCGTCGCTGCCCACATCGCTGCGGTAATGCCAGCAACGCTCGCACTTGGCATGCGCGCTCGGCGTTACCACGATGCGCTGCTCGGCGTCACTCTCGACTCGATGCACCGTGGCGCGCGAGGTAATCATCACAAAACGCAGATCGTCTCCCAATCCGGCAAGCAAATCGTAATCGCTGCCTGCGGCATATATATCCACTTCGGCAGCCAAGGCGGAACCGATGCTGCCCGCTACGCGCGCCTCTTCCAATTGTTTGTTCACTTTGGCGCGCCAAGCACAAGCTCCCGTCCAACGACTGAGCAGCAAAGGTTCATTTGCGGACAACCCGGGCAACACATACCACTGCTGCTCGAACACGCTGATATTATCCCGCCCAGTCAAAGTCGCCCATACCTCTTCGCCGGTAAAGCTCAAGATTGGCGCCATCAGGCGCGTGAGGCAGTGCGTGATGTGATACAGCGCATTCTGTGCCGAACGACGCGCGGGCGAATCTTTCCCGGCGGTATACAGGCGGTCTTTCAGGATGTCGAGATAGAATCCGCCCAACTCTTCCGAACAAAAACCTTGCAGCTTCTGCACCACCAGATGGAATTCGTAGCGTTCATAATCCATCCCAATCAACGCCTGTAATTCCTGCGCCCGCAGCAGCATAAAGCGGTCTATCTCCAGCCATTGCTCGACCGGCAGCTCATGCCTGGCATGGTCGTAATCCGCGATATTCGCCAGCAGGAAACGCAAGGTGTTGCGGATGCGGCGATAGCTTTCCACCACGCGCTTCAGGATCTCGTCGGAGATGGTCAGCTCGCCGGAGTAGTCGGTGGAGGCTACCCACAGGCGCAGGATGTCGGCACCCAGCGTATCGAAAATTTTCTGCGGCGCGATGACATTACCCTTGGATTTGCTCATCTTGTGGCCATGTCCGTCCACTACAAAACCATGGGTCAGCAGTGCATCGTAGGGCGCGCGCCCATTGATGGCGCAGGAAGTCAGCAGCGACGACTGGAACCAGCCGCGATGCTGGTCAGAGCCTTCCAGATACAAGTCTGCGGGAAACTTCAATTCGTCGCGTTGCGCCAACACCGCCGCATGTGTCGCACCGGAATCGAACCAAACGTCCAGCGTATCGGTGAGCTTGCGGTAGTGTTCGGCATCCGCACCCAACAGCTCGGCCGCGTCCAGGCTGAACCACGCCTCGATGCCCTGTTGCTCGATGCGTTTTGCCACGGCTTCCAGCAGCTCAGGCGTGCGCGGATGCAGGGCCATGGTTTCGCGGTGCACGAAGAATGTCATCGGCACGCCCCAGTTGCGCTGGCGCGACACGCACCAGTCCGGACGATTCCTGATCATCGCTTCCAGACGCGCGCGTCCCCATGCGGGGAAGAATTGGGTGTTTGCAACGGACTGATTCGCCAGCGTGCGCAACTGCTCTCCGCCCGCCTGCGCGTGCTGCTCCATGCCGATGAACCATTGCGGCGTGGAGCGGAAGATGATCGGCGTCTTGTGGCGCCAGCAGTGCGGATAGCTGTGTTTGAGTTTTTCCTGATGCAGCAGGTGGCCGCTGGCTTGCAGCGCCTGCAACACGATATCGTTGCCCTTCCACACGAACACGCCAGCCAACGCTATGGCGCCTATATCCGGCGTGGTGGAAATAAATTTGCCGTCGTCGCCCACCGGATTGTCGTTGGGCAGATTGTATTTCTGTCCGACGAAATAGTCGTCGAGACCGTGCGCCGGTGCGGTGTGCACCAGGCCCGTACCCGCTTCCAGGGTGACGTGCTCGCCGCAGATGATGGGCACCAGGCGTTCCTGGAAAGGATGGCGCAACAGCAAGCCTTCCAGTGCCGAACCGTAGCAGGTTGCAGCAGTGCCATCCCCTCTGTCATTGCTGCCGCTTAACTGGTAGCGATTCAGACTGCTCGCAACCAGATCCGACACCAGAATCAGATAGCCACGGGAAGTCTTGACCAGATCATACTGAAACTCCGGATGCACGCTCACCGCCTGATTCGCGGGCAGGGTCCACGGCGTGGTGGTCCAGATCACCGCATAGATTTTTGCATCGCCAGGCAAATGACCAATGCCGAAGGCTTTCGCAACGAGAGCACGATCCTCCACCTCGAAACCCACATCGATCGCAGGCGACACTTTGTCTTCGTACTCCACCTCGGCTTCCGCCAAGGCAGACTGGCAATCCAGACACCAGTTCACCGGCTTCCTGCCCTGATACAGATAGCCGCGCTCGAAAATACGGCCCAGCGCGCGCACGATCTCCGCTTCTGTTTTGAATTCCATGGTGAGGTAGGGATGATCCCAGTCGCCCAAGACCCCTAAGCGGATGAAGTCCTTCTTCTGGCGCTCCACCTGCTCTGCCGCGTATTCGCGGCACAGTTCGCGGAAGCGCGCGGGGGCAATCGACTTGCCGTGTTTCTTTTCCACCTGCAGCTCTATGGGCAGGCCGTGGCAATCCCAGCCCGGCACATAGGGCGCGTCGAAACCCGCCAGCGTCTTGCTCTTGACGATGATGTCTTTCAACACCTTGTTCACCGCATGGCCGATGTGGATGTCGCCGTTGGCGTAAGGCGGGCCGTCGTGCAGGATGAATTTCTTGCGCCCGGCGCTTGCCTGGCGGATACGCTGGTAGCGCTGCTGCGCCTGCCACTGTGCGAGCATTTGCGGCTCGCGGCGGGCCATGTCGCCACGCATCGGGAAGGGAGTGTCGGGAAGATTGAGGGTGTTTTTGTAATCAGTCATTTTCATTCCAAAATCAAATTCGGCACACATCAAGATATACCGCGCAGAACGGGCAGATGCTTCAGCTCTTTTTCTGCGCATCAACATCCAGGTGATGGAAAAATTTTCTTGTTTGCTCTACATCGAGTGCAATTTGTTGCGTCAAACTTTTCAGGTCAGGGAATTTCACTTCGTCGCGCAGCTTGTGCAAAAACTCCACGCGCAGATGCTGGCCGTAAATATCCTGCGCGAAATCCAGCAGGTGCGCCTCCAGCACGGCACGTCCGTTGCTTGCCACGGTAGGGCGCACACCCAGGCTGGCTGCGCCATGCAGCGGTGAAATATGATCACCGCTGACGCGCACCACGAAGATACCCGACAGCGGCGGCCTATTGTGTTTCAGCTGCACATTGGCGGTGGGGTAACCGATCTCGCGCCCGATGCTGTCACCGTGCACCACGCGGCCGCTGATGCTGTAGGGCCGGCCCAGGCAGCGTGTTGCGGCGCGCAAATCACCTGCTGCCAGCACGGCACGCAGCCCGGTGCTGGAAACGCGCACGCCATCATGCAGCACGCTGCGCATCGCCTCAACGCTGAAACCGTGCTGCATGCCGATTTTTTCCATCAGCGCAAAGTCCCCGCTGCGGCCGCTGCCGAAACGGAAGTCATCGCCTATCAGCACATGCCCGGCGTGCATCTTTTCATGCAGGGCATGAATGAAATCCGCCGCGCCCATCTGTGCGAACTGCTTGTTGAAGCGGCACACGTGCACTCGATCCATCTGGTTTTCAGCCAGCAGCTCGAGCTTCTCGCGCAGGCTGGAAAGCCTTGCCGGCGCCTGGTCTGGGGTAAAAAATTCGCGCGGGTGCGGCTCGAAGATCACCACCGCAGTCGGCAAGCCGCGCGCCTGCGCGACACTGCGCAACTGCGCCAGCAATGCCTGATGGCCCAGATGCACACCATCGAAATTGCCGATGGTGACTGCAACAGGCTGGCGATCGGGAGATTGGAGTCCGCGTAGAATCAACATAATGGGCGCGAATTATACATTAGCAGCGAGGACTGAGGACTGAGGACTGAGTGCGGAGGACTGAGCGAAAAGCATGGTCCGTGGTTTTACTTAGCCCTCAGCACTCAGTCCTCGGTTTTAAGCCGTCCCCCCCACCGTCAGCCCGTCGATGCGCACCGTGGGCTGGCCCACGCCTACCGGCACGCTTTGCCCTTCCTTGCCGCAGGTGCCCACGCCGGGGTCGAGCGCCAGATCGTTGCCTATCATGCTTACCCGGGTAAGCGCTTCCGGGCCGTTGCCGATCAGGGTGGCGCCCTTCACCGGGTAAGTGATCTTGCCGTCCTCTATCATGTAGGCTTCGGTGGTGGAAAAAACAAATTTGCCGCTGGTGATATCCACCTGGCCGCCGCCGAAATTGGCGGCATACAGGCCATGTTTGACCGAAGCGATAATTTCCGCTGGATCGTGCGCGCCGTTCTGCATCATGGTGTTGGTCATGCGCGGTATGGGCAGATGGGCATAGGATTCGCGCCGCGCGTTGCCGGTCACGCCCACCTTCATCAGGCGCGCATTCATACTGTCCTGCAGATAGCCCTTGAGGATGCCATCCTCGATCAGCACCGTGCGCTGCGTGGGATTGCCCTCATCGTCCATCTGCAGCGAGCCGCGCCGGTTGGCTATGGTGCCGTCATCCACCACGGTAACTCCCTTGGCGGCAACGCGTTGGCCAACGCGCCCCGAAAATGCCGAGCTGCCCTTGCGGTTGAAGTCCCCCTCCAGGCCGTGGCCTACCGCCTCGTGCAGCAGGATGCCAGGCCAGCCGGAGCCGAGCACGACAGTCATGTTTCCTGCCGGAGCAGGACGCGCATCCAGGTTGATCACGGCCTGGTGCACCGCTTCGACAGCGTATTGGTGCAATATTTCGTCGCTGAAATAAGTGTAGTCAAAACGCCCGCCGCCGCCGGCTGCGCCCTGCTCACGCCGGCCATCGCTTTCCACAATCACCTGCAGCGACAGGCGCACCAGCGGGCGAATATCCGCGTTCATCACGCCATCGCTGCGCGCCACCATCACCACTTCGTATTCGCCAGCCAGACCCGCCATCACCTGGGTCACGCGCGGATCGAGGGCGCGTGCGCAACGCTCCAGGCGCTCCAGCAGCGCCACCTTGGCGGCGGCGCTAAGGCTGGCAATCGGGTCATGCGCAAGGTACAGCTGCGCGGCATTGGTTTTTTTACTCAGGACAGGCACGCTCTGCGTCCCGCCCTGGCGGGCAATGGCGCGAGTCGCCATGGCGGCGCTTTCCAGCGCCCCCAAGCTGATGTCATCGGAATAGGCAAACGCGGTTTTCTCGCCGCTCACCGCACGCACTCCCACCCCCTGGTCGATGCTGAAGCTGCCGGACTTGACGATACCCTCTTCCAGCGACCAGCTCTCTGCACGGCCATACTGAAAATACAGGTCTGCATAGTCGACGCGGTGCGCCAGCATTTTGCCGAACACCTGCCCCAGATGATGCTCATCCAGTGCATAGGGAGTAAGAAGTGTCTGTTGCGCGATAGCGAACATGGAATCATTTTGCATCATCAAGCCCGTGGAACTCCAAAAATTAAATTTACATATTTGCGCAGCGGTTGCCCAGTGCGTAGTGAATAACGCCAAACAGGAATATGCACATCGTGTCCGCAAGTGTATCTGCGACAATGATCCAGCTTACGAAAAATCAGGCTTCCTTGCCAGAAAAATGCATCTTTAGTGTGACAGATAACCATTCTGCTGCCAGTGGATCGCCGCCTGCGAATTTTTTGTTCACTGCAGCCACATAATCCGCATCGTCATTGGGTATGTGGTGCTCCCACCAGGTTTTAAGCATGGCAAGAATCTCCGGCAGTACGTTTTCACCAGCCCTGAAACGGTTATGGTATTCGTCCAGATGCTTTAAAAACAGTAAATGCAGGCGTTCGTGCGCCTTGACAAAGGGATATCCGGATTTCCCCAGCAGCTCTTCCTCAAAGGTAAAGTGCTTCACCATGTAATCGACCATCTCATTGATGACATCGGCCAGCATTTCACGCTGATCAGTCTTGTGGCTTACCTCATAAAGATCGTTGATGTCCGCAACAATTCTCTGGTGCTGTTTATCAATAAACGACAAACCGGTCTCCAGCTCGCTGCTCCATTTAATGTAGGTCATGATGGTCGCGGCTACTCGTTCCCCAGCTTGCACTGCCGCAATGTACGATGTGCCAATGCCGGCAAGCTGGCGCGCAGGCTCGCCTGATACGACAGATTCAGTTCTGCAATTACGATGCCTGAGCCGCGCGGCAATTCGTCCAGGATGCGTCCCCAGGGATCGACGATCATGCTGTGCCCGTGCGTTTCTTTACCATTCACGTGGTAGCCGCCCTGCGCCGATGCAATCACGTAGGCCAGGTTTTCAATGGCGCGGGCGCGCACCAGGATTTCCCAATGCATCTTTCCGGTAGTGGCGGTAAACGCCGAAGGCAGCACGATGATGTCGATATCCTTCATGGCGCGGAACAGCTCGGGGAAACGCAGATCGTAGCAAATCGCCAGCCCGATGCGCCCGAACGGGCTATCCACCACCACGACCTGGTTACCCGCTTCGATGGTAGTGGCCTCGTGGTAATGCTCGTTGCCAAGATCGAGGTTGAACAGATGAATCTTGTCATAGCGCGCAACCTGCTCGCCATGCTCGTCAAATACCAGGCAGGTATTGCGCACCTTGTCCGGCGCATCCGCCACCATGGGTATGGAGCCGCCCACCACCCAGATGCGGTGCTTCTTCGCCATCTCGGCAAGAAACTCCTGCATCACGCCCCGGCCCGGCTGTTCGCGCACGGCCACCCGCTCGGCGTCACTCACCCCCATAATGGAAAAAAATTCCGGCAGCACCACGAGACGGGCACCCTGTGCTACCGCCTTTTCAATAAGGCGGCGCGCCTCGTTCAGGTTACCGGCAACATTCGGGCCAGATGCCATCTGTACTGCGGCAACCTTGAATGCATTCACCTGGGCGGCGATGCGGCGTTGCGTGGAATCCATGTCTGCCATGATTATCTGCCTTAAAATTTTCGAATCGGGTTGAAGCGCTACTACGGCTGGCCGCCACCCGCTTTTTCCACTTGCGGGTTGCTCCAGCTACCGGTGACATTGTATTCAAACGATACCAATTTATCGAGCGGATCACGCAATAACTTGTTGGTAAGATAAACCCCGACGCCCACGGCAGGACCCGCCGCAAACGACAGCAGGGAGACGCTGTTCCCCACCGCAGGCAACACCGTGACGCGCAGATTTTGCGTCTCACGGTTCAGGTCAACCTGCCCCGTCATGGTGACCTTGGCGGCCGATCCATCTATCCTGAAATCATTGGTCAGCAATAAACCATGGTGGATGGAAGCGTTGCCGGTGATTTGATCAAACTCAAAACCCTGGCGAAATACATCGCCAAAATCCAGCGTCAGGTGTTTGGGTAGCGCCTGCAGGCTCATGATGCTCAGCAGCTTGCCGATTCCCGGCTCAATCTGCTGGAACTGTCCCTTGCCCGTATCCAGCTTGAGCGTACCGTCGAGAGCGGCATAACTGAACGCCTGCGGCGCGCCTGGCCACGAAAATGTGCCATCGAGTCTGCCGCTGCCATTCTTGACACTGTCGGGATAGCCGTAACGGGCAAGGATATTGCCGGCGTTACCGATTTCCAGCTTGAGGTTGACCTGTGTCTGCTGCGCCTGCGTTTTCCAGCGCCCATCTGCCGTCAGCATGCCGTCAGGGTTGGTCAGGCGCAGGCGCTGCAACAGGTAATCATGCCCCTGTTGCTGCGCCTGCAACTCGAATTTACCCAACTGCCTGCCCTTGACCGACAGCCTGTCTATCACCAGATCGAGCTCGGGCAACGCGGCATCGCCTGGAGTTTCTTCTGCCGCTTTTTCGTCTGCCATGCCTTGCTCTGGCACGCTCTTGATGTCTGCAGCAGCATCCGTCTCGCCCAGACTCAGGTGTTTCAGCCGCGCCACCAGTTTGCCCTGCTCCTGCCAGCTCAACTCACCGCTAACCTCGCGGGCCGCGAGTTGCGCTGTCAGCACACCATTCTCGCTGCTGGCATTTACGTGCAAATCCTTTACCGTGCTTCCGTAGCCGCTCAGTTTCTGTATCTGCACATCGGCTCCGGCAACATCAAATCCAGTCCCTGTAGCGCCCCCCCGACCTATCTGAGAAAGCACGCCCCACCCTTCCAGAGAGAGCCGTGGCAAGGTACCGACAAACCATACCCCATCCCGGTCACGCCCCTTGTCACGCCCATGGGCTATATTGCCGAAAACCACCTTGCCGCGCCTTATGCTCCAGCGACCGATTGCATCCGCCTGACGTGTCAATTCTGCGTTCAGCCATTTGCCATACTGCAAGGAGAGGACCTCATGCTGCGCATCCAGACTGTTCTGCTCGAAATGCAGCGCAATATTCTCGCCTGCAGGTTTGGCCAATGGCGCAGGCAGATCCGACTGCACTCCCGACAGGTTGCTGTTGAGCACCACCCGGCTGAGTTTGTTGTGCACGGCGATATCGAGATCCCAGGGGGCACTGCCATGCAGCTTGTGCAACAACGGGCTGGCTACCTGTTTGCGCAGTGCCTCCAGGTTGGCTGTGCCATTCAGTTTGGCGCTGATTGCGCCCTCGGCACCGCTCTCCACCACCAGATTGGCCGGGCCTCCCAGAATTTGGGCAGTGACATTTTTGGTATTCACCGCAGACTCGGTAAACAGCAAGTCTCCTCTCACCTTGCGCAGAGTGGGCACATACTTGCCCAAATCCACTTCGTCGTCTGCGAAGTAATAGCTACCCGCCACCTTGGCCGGTTGGCTGCCGCGCAACGGTATTGCCAGCTGCAAATTGAGTTTGCCGTTACCGCGCGCAGTCACATCGTCGGTAAAGCCGGACAGGTATCCCCGCACCGGGCTTTTCTGAATAAATTCCAGGCAGCGCGCAATATCACCTTCCTGCTCCCCGCGCACTTGCAACAGCAAGTCGTTGCTCAATATGTCAGGCATGCTGACACTAACCTTTTGCACTCGAGCCCCTGCTGTCATGGCTGTGGGCACAGTAATTTCCATGCGCTTGCCCTGCAGCAGAAAATCCCCTGTGGCGTTGTCCACGCGCGGCCAGCCTTGTGCATATTCAATGGACACTCCTTTAGCGCGCGCTTGAACCTTGAACATTCCCTTCTTGTTGTCGGCAAAGGGAAAGTCGTTGAGATCACCTTGCAGGAGCAAGCTGGCATCTGTGGACTGCCCTTCCAGCAAGGCGCTGCTCATCCAGGCGCGCGCATCCGGGCCCAAGGCAAGCAAGGGAATGTAGCGCTGAATGCGCGGCACTGACGCGCGTGTCAGGTGCAGTGTCGCATCCACCTTGCCCGGACTGTTTTCTGCCGTCTGGTAGCTGCCGTACGCGCTGCCTGCGAAATCGTCATTCACCACCGAAATATTGCTGAGTTTCACTTCCAGCCCGCTGGAATCCGACTGCCAGCTGGATTGCGCAGTGACAGTATCAAACGTCAGCGGCTCCGGCATAAACTGGGGGGCATCCAGCTTGAGATTATGCGCATTGACAGATAGAGTGCCCCCGCTCTCATTGCCGTCGACATCTCCGCTCAGGCCCGCAAAACCCGGCAGGTTCCCGACCCGATGCAAAGCCAGCTGCTCAAAACGTGCCTTCAATTCGTAATGCAGGCGCTGGTCGCCAGCACTTTCCCATTGCGCCTGCAGGTTTTCAATCCGGCCGTGGGGAGCATAGGCGGCAAACTGCTGCTTCATCTGTTGTTCCAGCGGCAGAAACTCCATCAGCGTGCCGAAGTCCGCCAACTCCAGATAGTTGGCGCGCACTTCACCCCGAGCAAACTGGTTTTCCCCTGCCTTGCCCAGGCTTAACAAGATAGTCGTCGGCTTCAGCTCGAAACCGTTAAACAGCTTGAAAGCCAGGTTTTTGGTTGAAACTTCAAAACCATCGTCGAGGGTGCGCCATCCAGCCCGGCCACGCAGTGTGCGGATCTCGAGTGCAGGCAAGTCCTCTGCCAAACGGGCTTGCACATTTGCCAAAGCCAGGTCTGCCGTCACATGACTGATCTTGCCTTCTTCCATCCCCAGCCAGCCGCGCAATGCCCCTTTGCCGCGCTTGAATGCGGCAGGCAATTGCAACCAGGTTTTCCATGCCGCGACATCGGCATAATCCAGCTGGGTAAAGATTTCACCACTCCAGCTTGCCGGATCATCAAAGGTATTCCCGAACAGATCACCGCGCACATCAAGCTGTGTGGACAGCTCTGCCGGTGGCAAGGCGCGCATTGCGAAGCGATGATGATGCCAGCTATTCTGGATCAGCAGATTAACGCCCCTGAATTCCAGCAGTGGCGCAGCCCTTTTCTCGTCCAGCCAGGAAATATGCGCGTCGCGCACGACGATGCGCGCCTGCTGCAACAACATATCGGAAAAATTAGTTTCCTCAGTCGTCGGCAACTGGTTGGTTAGCGGAATACCGGAGATTTTCAGCGCCCCTTGTGCATCGCGCCGAATCAGCAGCTCTGGCCGGTCAATCTCCAGGCTGGCCAGGCGCAACTCGCCTGTCAGCAAAGTCATCCACGACACCACCAGATCAACGTGCTGCAAGGCCAGCACGGTCTTCCCCTGTTGGCTCATGATGCGGATATCGATCAAGCGCAAGTGCGGCCCGATGCCCTGCCAGTCCGCCTCTATCCTGCCTATCTCTACCGGCTGCCCCACTGCCAGGCTAGCCGATGCGACTATCCTGTCGTGATAGCGCTCGATGTCAGGCAACACCCAGTAACGCAGACTCAGCAATACGCCTGCCCCGGCAAAGGCCAGCAACAAAGCGCCTATCAGCACCATGCGTGTCAGGTGACTGAGGCCGCGCCAGGCAAAATGCAGGGAAGTTTTCAGCATGGCAAATGCGCGCCGAATTGCCGGAGAAAATCGGGCAATTTAGCCAAGTTCGGCAATAAGTAGGGCAGGGTAAACATCGGGGATTTATAATGAATCGTGATCACTGCGCATTTTAACCCGAAGCCCATGCCATGAATACCGCAATGCCCATTTCACCGGCCGATTTTGACAAACTGGTACAACATGCATGCTACTGCAGCCGTTATGTACAGCGCCTGCTGGATGGCGACCCATCCCTGCGAGCGTGGCTGCATGAACATTACTCGCAACCCTGCACGGCAGCCGAAATGCGCGACTGGCTTGCCGCCATGCCCGCTACCGATGAGGCCGGGTTGTCGCGCGCCTTACGCTGCCTGCGCAAGCGCGTCATGCTCAAGCTGTTGACGCGCGATCTGGGCGGGCTGGCAGATCTGCATGAAGTGATGTCCACCATGACCGCACTGGCCGAACTGGTCGTGCAGCATGCGCATGATTTTGCCATGCAGGTGCTGCTACAGCAGTATGGAGCTCCCACCGGGAAGGAAAGCGGTTCGATGCAGGAACTGCTGGTTATCGGCATGGGCAAGCTGGGCGGGGGCGAGCTGAATGTCTCGTCGGATATAGACCTGATTTTCGTTTACCCTGAAGACGGCAATACCAACGGTGCGCGTGCCATAGGCAATAACGATTTCTTCACCCGGATGGGACGCAAGATTATCAACCTGATCAACGAACCCACCGCGGATGGCTATGTGTTCCGCGTGGATATGCGCCTGCGCCCGTACGGCGACAGTGGCGCGCTGGCACTGAGCTTTGCCGCACTGGAAGAGTATCTGGTCGCACAGGGGCGCGAATGGGAGCGCTATGCCTGGATCAAGGCACGTGTAGTCGCGCCGCCCGGCCCTGACAGCCTGACTAGCCCGGACACCCCGGCCAGCCGCGATACCAAAGAACTGATGAAACTAGCCCAGCCCTTTGTGTTCCGCAAATATCTTGATTTTGGCGCGTTTGAATCGATGCGCAAACTGCACGCACAAATCCGCCAGGAGGTGCTGCGGCGCGACCGACTCAACAACGTGAAGCTCGGCCCCGGCGGCATACGCGAGATTGAGTTCATTGCACAGGTTTTCCAGCTGATCCGCGGTGGCCGCGATGCCCGCCTGCGCATACGCCCAACCCAGGGGGTACTGCAACTGCTGGGCGAGAACGGCCTGCTCAGCGAAGAAACCGTATCTGCACTGGACAGTGCCTATGTATTCCTGCGCAACCTGGAGCATCGCCTGCAATACCTGGAAGACCAGCAGACTCAGGATCTGCCCGAAAAAGCCGAGGATCAGGCTGTTATCGCCCATGCCATGGGCTTTGCCGATTTCGCCGCAATGCTGGAAATATTCAATCAGCACCGCAGTTTCGTCAGCAAGAATTTCGAACAGATTTTTAGTACCGAGAGCAGCCCCGCTTCCGATACCGCTGCAGAAAGCAGATCGCTGTGGTGCGAAGGCTTGCAGGCTGATGTCCTGTGCGGCAGCCTGGGCGCACTGGGCTACAGCGACACCGCCAGCCTGGCTGAGCATCTGCTGCAAATCCGCGACAGCGGCCGTTACCGCCAGCTGCCCGAGCTCAGCCGGCAGCGCATGGACAAACTGATCCCGCAATTCATCACCCTGTGCGCAGCACCGGACAACCGCGACCAGACACTGCTGCGCATACTCAAGCTGCTTGAAGCCATCAGCCGCCGCGCTTCGTATCTGGCCTTTCTGGCGGAGTATCCGCAGGTTTTGCCACGCCTGGTAGGAATTGCCAGCGCCAGCGAATGGGCCGCTGATTATCTGGTGCAGCACCCCTTCCTGCTCGACGAGTTGCTGGATGCCCGTGAAATCTACCGCGCCCCCGACTGGGCAGCGCTGGCTACCCTGCTGCAGGATCAACTCGCCGATTGCGCGCAGGATGTGGAACGCCAGATGGACATCCTGCGCCAGTTCCATCACAGTCAGACCTTCCACCTGCTGGCGATGGACATACAAGGGTTGCTGCCGCTGGAGAAGCTGAGCGACCACCTGAGCGACCTGGCCGACCTGATCCTGCGCCATGTATTGCAACTGTGCTGGCGCGATGCGCGCAAGAAACACCAGGAGCAGCATCACTTCGCCATTATTGCCTATGGCAAGCTGGGTGGGCGTGAGTTGGGCTATGCATCGGATCTTGACCTGATTTTCCTGTACGACGACCCGCATCCCGATGCCGGAGAGATCTATGCCAGACTGGCGCAGCGCATCAACACCGTGCTGAGCAGCTATACCTCGGCTGGCCGCCTGTACGAAACCGACCTGCGCCTGCGCCCCAACGGCGCCAGCGGCCTCCTGGTCAGCAGCATCAGCGCATTCGCGGAATACCAGCAGAAAAGTGCCTGGGTGTGGGAACACCAGGCACTGACTCGCGCCCGCTTCAGTGCCGGCGCTGCCGAGGTAGGCAAGCAGTTTGAGGACATACGCAAAACGGTGCTGTGCCAGCAGCGCGACATCGCGGAGTTACGCAAAGAAATAGTCAGCATGCGCCAGAAAATGCATGACGGGCACCCCAACAACAGCCAACTGTTCGACATCAAGCATGACCAGGGCGGCATGGTGGATATCGAATTCATGGTGCAATTCCTGGTGCTGGCACATGCCGCCAGCCATCCTGAGCTGACTGCGAACAGCGGCAATCTGGCGTTACTGGAACTGTCGTCGCGACTGGGATTGATAGACAATAAACTGAGCCTGGAGGCACAGGAGATTTACCGCAGACTGCGCCGGATGCAGCACAAGATGAGACTGAACAGCTCTTCAGCCGGCCGTATAGCTCACAGCGAAATCAACATCACGCCCGTTTTGAATTTGTGGAAAATATTATTCTCGGAATAACGCCAATCAACTACATAGCGACAGAAATCGTAGCCAGCGGGCTGACAATTCCGCACCCGCTTCAGCGGGTAGCGGATTGCGTAGTTTGAGTGCGATCCCGATGCCAGTTCGCGCATAAGCAATGATTTGGTTGGCGTGATTTGCCAACTTAGTCAGCTGGCTAGTCGTTTCATCAGTAGCTTTATGCGCTATGGATTAGGATGATACGAAGTGATGCGCCGCGTCCTTCACCTTGCCGGTCAGGCGGTAAGTCGCCATCTCGCCTTTGCCTTTCACCGCAATCACGCTGGGAGGCTCGAACGTGTACTGCTGGCGCAGGCGGTTGTAAGTGGTCTTGTCAGTCAGAATATCGCCACGCAGTCCGTCATCTGACAGGCGGCTGGCAATATTCACTGTGTCGCCCCACAGATCATAGATAAAGCGCTTGGTGCCAATCACGCCAGCCACGACCGGCCCGGTTGCGATGCCGACATGCAGGCCCAGATTATGTTTTGACAATCCGGGGTGCAGCGCAACAAAATCGCGCATCTCCAGCGCCATGTCGGCAACGTTTTTCACATAGTCCACACGATTTCGGGTCAGTCCACCCACCACCATATAGGCGTCGCCTATAGTCTTGATTTTTTCCAGGCCGTATTTTTCGGACATAGAGTCAAACCAGGTGAAAATGGTATTCAGCAGCTCCACCATTTCTTTGGGCGCCATCTGTTCCGTCATCTGGGTAAAGTTGGTGATATCGGCGAACATGACGGTGACATCGGCATGTCCATCGGCAATCAGCCCCTGATTATCCTTGAGGCGTTGCGCAATGCTGGTGGGCAACACATTCAGCAGCAAACGCTCGGATTTTTTCTGTTCCTCGGCCAACAGGTTGTGCTGCAGATCCAGCTGCCCCTTGATCTTCTCGGTTTCCAGCACGAAGTAACGCAACATGAAATAAAGAATAGACGACATCGCTGCAAAATTGAGCGCAAAAAACACCCCAATGGTCTTCATTTCCAAGCCGCCTGTACCACCCACCCCCAGGAAATAGTCAAACACACCGGAAACAAACGTCAGCACGATATAGGCAACGAACCAGGGGATGGATTCACGCCATCCCGACACCACCACTGCAGCCATGGGTGCCAGTAGCGCCCACAACATCACCCCGCTGGCAGTAATCGAGCTGCCTATGCTCCATTGCATGATGAAGGGAGCAAACAGGAACAGTCCCAGCTGAACAAAGCGGAACACTTCGAAATTCTTTGATTTCAGGTAATACACCAGGGAGGTAATGGATATGGCCTGATAAGCCATTGGCACATTGCTGGAGTAGTTTTGCCCCATGACCCAGTAAATTGCCAGCCACAACATGACCGCGAAATTCATAAACGCGCAGGCCAGAATCAGCAAGTTCTTTTGCAACTTGCCTTCCTGAGTATCTATCGTTTTATCTATAATCACTGCCAATTTGGATTGCTCAGCCATTTCAACTCCCAGTCTAAGGTAACGCGTCTAGATTGACGTTACTTGCAATATCCAAAGAACCTCTGAATCTAAGTTTTTTAACTATTCAGTTGCAATATTACATTATAAAACTGCTTGTCAACATAGCTCATCTGGTTCAGCAGCAGCGCCGCTTCTTTCTTCCTGTGACTGATCAATGGGACACGCTGCGCGATTCTGCAGCAACACGCACTACCTGAGCAATTTGTTCAGCCCAATGCTGTACCGCCGCCCGGTCTTCGCCTTCCACCATCACACGCAGCAGCGGCTCGGTGCCGGAAGGGCGCAGCAACACGCGCCCCTTGCCGTGCAGTGCGGCTTCGGCTGCTGTGACTGCCGCACGCACATCGCCTTGCGAGGCAAGGTCGCCGCCCTTGGCAATGCGCACGTTGATCAGCACCTGCGGATACATCAGCAAGCCTGCCGTTGCCTGGGCCAGAGTATGGCCGGCAACGCGCAACGCATGCAATATTTGCAGCGCGGAAATAATACCGTCCCCAGTGCTATGCCGGTCCAGGCAAATTATATGGCCGGAATTTTCACCGCCTAATTGCCAGCCTTTTTGCTGCAACAGCTCCATCACATAACGATCTCCCACCTTGGCGCGTGCGAACGGGATGTCCATGCGCTGCATGGCATGTTCAAAGCCGAGATTGGTCATCAGGGTACCGGCCACGCCTCCCTTCATCAAGCCTTGCGCCTTGCGGTGTTGCGCAATGATGTAGATCAGCTGGTCACCATCGTACAGGCGCCCCTCTGCATCCGCCATCACCAGCCGGTCGCCATCACCATCCAGGGCGATGCCCAGATCAGCCCCGTGCTCTTTCACCGCCAGCTGCATGTTTACCGGAGCAGTCGCACCGTAGCCATCGTTGATATTCTTGCCATCCGGCTGCACGCCGATCGCCACCACATCTGCACCCAGCTCATGGAATACGTGGCTGGCAATGTGGTATGCGGCGCCATGAGCACAATCGACCACCAGTTTCAGGCCGCGCAGATCAAGCTCATAAGGGAAGCTGCTCTTACAAAACTCGATATAACGCCCGGCCGCATCGTCAATGCGGCGTGCCTTGCCCAGTTTGGCGGAAGGCATGGTGACAATAGGTGCGTCCAATCCGGCTTCGATGGCGCGCTCGATCTCATCCGGCAACTTACTGCCATTGCCCGAGAAAAATTTGATGCCGTTATCTTCAAACGGATTGTGCGAAGCAGAGATCACCACACCGGCCTGCAACCGCAAGGCACGTGTCAAATAGGCGACAGCAGGGGTCGGAATCGGCCCCGCGAGATAGACATCCACACCGGCAGCGATCAACCCCGCCTGCAGTGCCGATTCAAGCAGGTAACCGGAAATGCGCGTGTCTTTGCCGATCAAGACGGCAGGCCGCGAGCCTTCGGATAAATGCCAGTCAGCCGTCGCCAGCACCTTGCCGGCCGCGTACCCCAGGTGCATGACAAACTCGGGAGTAATAGGAAGTTCGCCCACCTTGCCGCGCACGCCATCGGTGCCAAAATATTTTCTGCTCATAAACACACCTTACTTAATCTGCGGACAAAGACTTACTCGTTTACAGCATTCCAAACCTTTATCGCATCGCAAGTAGCTCGCACATCATGCACCCGCACGATACGTGCACCGCGCTGCACCGCCAGCAATGCCGCAGCCACACTGGCATGCACACGATGCCCTACGTCTTGGCCGGTAATCGCACCCAGCATGGATTTGCGCGACAGCCCGGCCAGAATGGGCACACCCAGGGCAGAAAACCCATCCAGATGGCGCAGCAAATCCAGATTATGAGCCAAGGTCTTGCCAAAACCAAAACCGGGATCTACTACAATGCGTTCCCGCGCAATCCCTGCGACCTGCACCTCTGCAACACGTATACGCAAAAAATCCATCACCTCACCCACCACATCGTCATAGTGCGGCTCGATCTGCATGTTCTGCGGCACTCCCTGCTTGTGCATCAGGCACACCGCCGCATCACTGGACAGTACCGCCTCCAGGGCTTCTGGCTGTTGCAGCGCATTGATGTCGTTGACCATATGCACACCGGCTGACAGTGCGTCACGCATCACTCCCGCCTTGCAGGTGTCTATCGAAAGCGGCAAGGGTGCTCCGCGTAAAGCCTCGATCACCGGCAACACCCGATCCAGTTCTTCCTGCACGCTCACCGAGCGCGCGCCTGGCCGCGTCGATTCGCCACCGATATCGAGCATATCCGCACCCTCCAGAATCAATTGCTGTGCATGCGCGACTGCGGCATCGCGCGAGCGACCACCATCGGAGAAAGAATCGGGGGTGACATTGACTATGCCCATCACCAGGGGACGGGACAAATCAAACTGGAAGGAGCCGCAGTGGAGAAACATTGAGGACTGAGGACTGAGGACTGAGGACTGAGGACTGAGGACTGAGGACTGAGCGCAATTTAACTCGCACCGCACTCCCATATCCTCAATCCTAGATCCTCAATCCTGATCTCATCAGGTGGCCTGGGCCGGTGTCGCAGGCGCCGTCGGGGCAGCATCCTGCGGCGGCTTGGGTGACTGGCTCATTGTGCTGGGCCTGGGTGGGCGCGGAGGATTACCAGCCATGATGTCATCAAGCTGATCGGCATCCAGCGTTTCCCATTCCAGCAGCGCCTTGGTCATAGCCTCAATCTTGTCGCTGTTTGCCTCGATCAGGCCTCGCGCCAAGGCATATTGCTGATCGATGATACGGCGGATTTCCATATCAACCTGCTGCATGGTTGCCTCGGAAATATTCTTGTGCGAGGTGACCGAACGTCCCAGAAACACCTCGGTATCATTTTCACCATACACCATGGGACCCAAAGCGTCCGACATGCCCCATTGCGTCACCATGCGGCGCGCCATGTCGGTGGCACGCTCAAAATCATTGGAGGCACCAGTCGTCATCTGGTGCATGAAAATTTCTTCTGCGATACGTCCGCCAAAAAGCACGGCGATGGTGTCCAGAATGCGGGTCTTGTCCATGCTGTAGCGATCTTCAGCAGGCAGCTGCATGGTCAGGCCCAACGCACGCCCTCGCGGGATGATGGTAACCTTGTGCACAGGGTCAGTCTTGGGCAAGAGCTTGGCCACCACGGCGTGGCCAGACTCATGGTAGGCCGTGTTGCGGCGCTCCTCTTCCGGCATGATCATGGTACGACGTTCCGTGCCCATCATGATCTTGTCTTTGGCCGCTTCAAAGTCGTCCATCTCGACGAAACGTTTACTGCGGCGAGCGGCAAACAAGGCTGCCTCGTTCACGAGATTGGCCAGATCGGCACCGGACATGCCGGGTGTGCCGCGTGCCAGAATGTCAGCCTTCACGTCAGGCGCCATCGGCACCTTGCGCATATGCACCATCAAAATCTGTTCACGACCGCGTATATCGGGGAGCGGCACCACCACCTGGCGGTCGAAACGGCCGGGGCGCAGCAGTGCCGGATCCAGCACGTCGGGACGGTTGGTCGCGGCAATAACGATCACACCGCTTGCGCCTTCGAAACCATCCATTTCCACCAACAGGGCATTCAGCGTCTGTTCACGCTCGTCGTTGCCACCGCCCAGACCGGCACCGCGCTGGCGTCCGACTGCGTCGATTTCGTCGATAAACACGATGCACGGTGACTGTTTTTTGGCCTGTTCGAACATGTCACGCACGCGCGCTGCACCCACGCCGACAAACATCTCTACGAAATCGGAACCTGAAATGGAAAAGAACGGCACCTTGGCCTCTCCGGCAATTGCCTTGGCCAGCAGGGTCTTACCCGTTCCCGGGCTGCCCACCATCAGCACACCGCGCGGGATGCGTCCGCCCAATGACTGGAATTTGGAAGGATCGCGCAGGAAATCGACCAGTTCGGAAACTTCTTCCTTGGCCTCATCGCAACCTGCCACGTCGGCAAAGGTCACACGATCCTTGGCATCATCCATCAGGCGTGCCTTGCTCTTGCCGAAGGAGAATGCCCCCCCTCCTTTGCCGCCCTGCATCTGGCGCATGAAGAATACCCACACGCCGATCAGCAGCAGCATCGGGAACCATGACACAAATATATTAGTCCAGAAGGATTGCTCCTCTTCCGGCTTGGCTTCAATCTTTACGCCATTCTTGAGCAGATCGGACACCAGCCACAAATCATTGGGGGCATAAGTGGTAATGCGCTTACCATCATTGGTCACCGCTTTAAGGGTGCGTCCTTCTATCGTGACTTTGGCAATCTGCCCCTGCTTTACCTGTTCGAGGAACTGCGAATAATCCAGCTGCGCCTGTGCAGTCTGCTGCTGGCGCGAGTTAAACTGGTTAAATATGGTCATCAGCACCAACGCCACAACCAGCCAAACACCTACACTCTTAAACAAATTATTCATCATCGCCCCTCATGAGCTGTAAAACCGTTACGCATTAAACACCGTGTAGCCTGATTACTCAAGCTTGACTATTCAAGTTTGTCCAACCCCAGCAAATAAACCTCGCTGCTGCGATCACGCGAGGCCTTGGGCTTGCGACTGACCACGCGCGCAAAATATTTGCGCATGACCTTCATAAACTCTTCAAATCCTACTCCCTGAAACACTTTCACCAGAAACGCGCCACCGGGTTTTAAATTTGCGACAGCAAATTCAAGTGCCAGTTCAGCCAGATGTATGGCTCTCGCCTGGTCAGCGCTATCGATGCCGCTTATATTGGGTGCCATATCAGAAATTACAAGGCCAATCTTCTGCCCCCCCAGAGTTTCCTCAAGCTGTGCCAGCACACCGTCTTCGCGGAAATCGCCCTGAATAAACTCGACCCGGGCGAGCGGCTGCAAGGGTAACAAATCCAGAGCAATCACACGGCCACTTGCCCCCACCTTGGCTGCCGCCACTTGCGACCATCCCCCGGGAGTCGCCCCGAGATCAACCACCACCCCCCCCGGCTTGAACAAATGGTCGCGCTCGTCGATCTCTATCAGCTTGTATGCGGCACGCGAACGATAACCCTCCTTTTGCGCAAGCTGCACAAAAGGGTCGTTTACATGCTCTTTAATACACTGTTTGCTGGTTTTGGAAGGCTTCATCGATTAGAATGCGGCACTATATCTGGAGTTCATCATGTTAACGCTTTCCGTTTCTCAACGCCGTGACCTTAAAGCACGCGCGCACCCGCTTAATCCCACTGTAATGATCGGCTCTGCCGGACTGACTCCCGCCGTACTGGAGGAAATTGCCCGCAGCCTGAAAAGCCATGAGCTGATAAAAATTCGCGTCATGAGCGATGACCGTGAAGCGCGCGCCGCCATGTTGCAGGAAATTTGCACCCAGCTGAACGCCGGCGCGGTGCAGCATATCGGCAAGATCCTGGTGGTATACCAGCCGCAGGAAACCCCTCTGATCAGCATGCCCAAGCGCAAAAAAGGAAAACCGCTGACCAAGAAGCAACTGGGCACCAAAAGCTAGGAGATAGAGCAAAGGAAGAAAGGTAACATCACCTCTCCGCTTAAGGGCGCGAGGCTTTGACCCTTAAATCTTTTCTCCCTTGCCTTACTAGATGTATTGAACGTTGACGATTTCGTACTCGCGTATTCCGCCCGGCGCCTGCACCTCTGCCACATCCCCGCTTACCTTACCTATCAGCGCACGCGCGATCGGTGAGCTGATGGAAATCTTGCGCTGCTTGATATCGGCTTCGTCATCACCCACGATCTGGTAGACCATTACGTCCCCGGTATTCATATCTTCCAACTCTACGGTTGCCCCAAACACGCAACGTCCATCGGCATTGATCGTCTTGGGGTCTATCACCTGAGCACTGCCGAGCTTGCTTTCCAGGTCGATAATGCGTCCTTCGATAAAACCCTGGCGCTCTTTGGCTGCCTCATACTCGGCGTTCTCGGAAAGGTCGCCCTGCGCGCGCGCCTCGGCAATAGCGTTGATCACCCATGGCCGATCAACGGTTTTCAGATGGTGCAATTCGTTGCGCAATAACTCAGCGCCAATCGCAGTGAGGGGTACCTTGCTCATACTGTAATTCCTTCAGTTTTTAATGCCCCAGACGCTGATGCAACGCCTGCAAATCATACACATTTAGTTCCGTGAGGTGCTGCATCCCGACACAGGCGGCACGTGCCCCGGCCAGCGTGGTGTAATAAGTCACCCGCCCCTGCAAAGCGGCGTGGCGAATGGAGTAGGAATCCTGCATCGCACTGCGTTTGCTGTCCACTGTATTGATTATCAGGCAAATCTCGCCGTTTTTGATCATGTCCACAATGTGCGGGCGGCCTTCCGTCACCTTGTTGACTACGGTGACGCTGACACCTGCAGCGCTGAGCACCGCAGCCGTGCCGCGCGTAGCCAGTATGGTAAAACCCAGTCCCTGCAAGCTTCTGGCCACTTCCACCGCCCCCGGCTTGTCCGCCTCACGCACGCTGATAAACACCTTGCCTGCAGTCGGCAGCTTCACGCCGGCCGCCAGCTGGGACTTCACAAAGGCCTCGGCAAAAGTATCGCCCACGCCCATGACTTCGCCGGTAGATTTCATCTCGGGGCCGAGTATGGTGTCCACACCAGGGAACTTGATAAAGGGGAACACCGCTTCCTTGACCGAATAGAATGGCGGAATCACCTCTTTTGTCACACCTTGCTGGGCCAGCGACTGGCCCACCATGCAACGCGCTGCCACCTTGGCCAGCGGGATGCCGGTCGCCTTGGAAACAAACGGTACAGTACGCGAGGCGCGCGGGTTCACTTCCAGCACATAGACAGTTTCGCCCTGAATGGCGAACTGTACGTTCATCAACCCCACCACATTCAGGGCGCGGGCCATCGCCACGGTCTGGCGGCGCAACTCATCCTGCATTGCGGAAGAGAGGCTGAATGGCGGCAAGGAACAGGCAGAGTCGCCGGAATGCACGCCCGCCTCCTCGATATGCTGCATGATGCCGCCTATCAGCACCGCTTCCCCGTCGGAAACCGCATCCACATCCACTTCAATCGCGTCGTTCAGGAAACGGTCAAGCAGAATAGGCATGCGTTCCGGATAAATCTTGGCACTCTCGACCGCTTCGCGCATGTAGCGATCGAGGTCAGCCGCGCCATGCACGATTTCCATGCCGCGTCCACCCAATACGTTGCTGGGACGCATCACCAGCGGATAGCCGATTTCCTGTGCCGCCAGCACCGCCTGCTCCGCCGTGCTCACCGTGCGGTTGGGCGGTTGTTTCAGGTGCAACTGCTGCAGCATCTGCTGGAAGCGCGCACGGTCTTCCGCGCAGTCGATCATGTCCGGCGTGGTGCCGATAATAGGCACACCGTTCTTCTCCAGACCGCGTGCCAGCTTCAGCGGCGTTTGTCCGCCATACTGCACGATCACGCCGAAAGGCTTTTCTACCGCCACCACTTCAAGTACATCTTCCAGCGTCAGCGGCTCGAAATACAGGCGGTCAGAACTATCATAATCGGTGGAAACAGTTTCCGGATTGCAGTTGACCATGATGGTCTCGTAACCGTCTTCACGCATCGCAAGAGCCGCATGCACACAGCAGTAATCGAATTCGATACCCTGGCCGATGCGGTTAGGACCGCCGCCCAGCACCATGATCTTCTTTTTGGTCGACGGCGCAGCTTCGCACTCTTCCTCGTAGGTGGAATACATGTACGCGGTATTGGTGGCGAACTCGGCAGCACAGGTATCCACGCGCTTGTACACCGGACGTATCTTGAGGGCATGGCGCAACGCACGCACGGAAGGCGCATCGCAGCCCAACAGCTTGCCCAGGCGGCGGTCGGAAAAACCGCGGCGCTTCAGCGCGCGCAAATCATCAGCACTGAGGCTATCCAGTCCACACCCAATCAGTGCTGCCTCGCGCTGGATCAGGTCGTTAATCTGCACCAGAAACCACGGGTCTATCTTGCTGCAGGCAAACACCTCGTCCACGCTCATGCCGAGACGGAAGGCATCGCCCACCGCCCAGATGCGCTCCGGACCCGGCGCGCCCATCTCGGCGACAATGGCTTCACGCTCGGTGTATTTGCTATCCAGCCCGTCCACGCCCACTTCCAGTCCGCGCAAAGCTTTCTGGAAAGACTCCTGGAAGGTGCGCCCCATCGCCATCACCTCACCCACCGACTTCATCTGCGTGGTCAGGCGGTCATTCGCCTGCGGGAATTTTTCAAAGGCAAAGCGCGGAATCTTGGTCACCACATAATCGATGGCAGGCTCGAACGAGGCCGGGGTTGCGCCGCCGGTAATGTCGTTCTTCAATTCATCCAGCGTGTAGCCGACCGCCAGCTTGGCCGCCACTTTTGCAATCGGAAAACCGGTGGCCTTGGATGCCAGGGCAGATGAGCGCGACACGCGCGGATTCATCTCGATCACCACCATGCGCCCGTCTTCAGGGTTGATGGCGAACTGCACATTGGAGCCGCCGGTATCCACGCCGATCTCGCGCAGCACCGCAATGCTCGCGTCGCGCAGAATCTGGTATTCCTTGTCGGTCAGCGTTTGTGCGGGCGCCACGGTAATCGAGTCACCGGTATGCACGCCCATGGGATCGAGGTTTTCAATCGAGCAGATGATGATGCAATTGTCGGCGTGGTCGCGCACCACTTCCATCTCGAACTCTTTCCAGCCGAGCAGGGATTCTTCGATCAGCAGCTCCTTGGTGGGGCTGGCTTCGAGGCCGCGCTCGCAGATCTCGATGAATTCTTCGCGGTTATAGGCAATACCGCCGCCGGAACCGCCCATGGTGAAGGAGGGGCGTATCACCGTAGGAAAACCCAGCGCCTGCTGCACCTGCAGCGCCTCTTCCATGCTGTGCGCAATCACCGAGCGCGCCGAAGCCAGGCCGATACGCGTCATCGCCTGCTTGAATTTTTCGCGGTCCTCCGCCATGTCGATGGCTTCACGCGACGCACCTATCATCTCCACCTTGTATTTTTCCAGCACGCCGTGCTTGGCCAGGTCCAGCGCACAGTTCAGCGCGGTCTGCCCGCCCATGGTAGGCAGAATAGCGTCTGGCCTTTCCTTGGCGATAATCTTTTCCACGATGCGCCAGGTAATCGGCTCGATGTAGGTCGCGTCCGCCATGTTCGGGTCGGTCATGATGGTGGCCGGATTCGAATTCACCAGAATGACGCGATAACCTTCTTCGCGCAACGCCTTGCATGCCTGCGCGCCGGAATAATCGAATTCGCAGGCCTGACCGATAACGATAGGGCCGGCACCGATGATGAGTATGGATTTTAGGTCAGTTCTTTTAGGCATTTCTTATGGGAAGGGTAAAGGGTTAAAAGGTAAAGGGTAAAAAGTGCGGTGCATAACCGCCCTTACCCCTTATCCCTTATCCCTTAACAAAACCTTCACTTCCTTTCTTTCATCGACGCAACGAAGCGATCAAATAAATAATCCACGTCCTGCGGCCCGGGGCTCGCTTCAGGATGGCCCTGGAAGCAGAACGCCGGCTTATCGGTCAGCTCGAAGCCCTGCAGCGTGCCGTCGAACAGCGACACGTGGGTCACGCGCGCATTTTTCGGCAGCGTCTTCGCGTCCACCTCAAAGCCGTGGTTCTGGCTGGTAATCATCACGCGGCGACTCTGCATATCCTGCACCGGATGGTTCGCCCCGCGATGGCCGAATTTCATCTTCTGTGTCTTGGCCCCCACGGCCAAGCCCAGAATCTGGTGCCCCAGACAAATACCGAACAGCGGCATGCCGTCTTTAAGGAATTGCTGTGTCGCCGCAATCGCGTAAGCGCACGGCTCCGGATCACCGGGGCCATTCGTCAGAAACACGCCGTCAGGCTTCAGCCTCATCACCTCTGCAGCACTGGTCTGGGCAGGCACCACGGTAACCTTGCAGCCACGCTCGGCCAGCTTGCGCAGAATGTTGCGTTTAACACCGAAGTCGTAGGCCACCACATGCAGGACTGAGGACTGAGGACTGAGGGCCGAGGTGTCCAGCTCGCCGTAGCCGGTGCCGAGCTGCCATTCTGTCTGAGTCCATTCATACGGCTTGTCGCAGCTCACCACCTGCGCCAAATCCATACCGGCCAGTCCGGCAAACCCGCGTGCCGCTGCCAGAGCCGCTGCCTCGTCGGTGCCGGTAGCAATGCAACCGTTCTGCGCACCTTTCTCACGCAGGATGCGCGTCAGCTTGCGCGTATCGATCTCGGCAATGCCCACCACCTTGTTGACCTTGAGGTAATCGGACAGCGACTGGGTACTGCGGAAGTTGCTCACGGTTTGCGACAGGTCGCGTATCACCAGCCCGCTGGCAAAAACCTGGCGCGACTCCACGTCTTCGGTGTTCACGCCCACGTTACCGATATGCGGATAAGTCAGGGTGACGATTTGCTTGCAATAAGAGGGGTCGGTGAGAATTTCCTGGTAGCCGGACATGGAGGTGTTGAACACCACCTCGCCCGCGCTGACCCCTTCGGCGCCTATGGCAATGCCACGAAACACCGTTCCATCGGCTAACACTAGAATGGCAGGGTTCGTTTGAGACACCGGATACTCCCTAAAGCTGACAGCTGACATAAAGAAGCGGGACGAACCTGT
This sequence comes from Nitrosomonadales bacterium, assembly GCA_025408405.1. Lineage (GTDB taxonomy): Bacteria > Pseudomonadota > Gammaproteobacteria > Burkholderiales > Gallionellaceae > 39-52-133. The sequence goes on from JANYJE010000017.1 coordinate 31,834, forward strand.
AGTTCATCCCGCTATTGATTGCTGCGAATTATACCCGAATGCGGGATACCTATCAATTACCAGCCCGATTCACGCTCCGGCGTTGCGCTAATCTTGTGAATGCTCAGGTCGGCACCATTAAACTCTTCTTCAGCATCGAGACGGATACCCACGGCTTTTTTCAGCACGGCATACACCACGTAGCCACCAACAAACGCGATTACGATACCCAGCAAGGTGCCAACTAGCTGAGACATGAAACTAATTTTAACGATCTCATTGTTAACGATGGCTCCCTGCATGCCACCCAACGCTTTCAAACCAAAGATGCCGGCAGCAATTCCACCCCATGCACCGCACAAGCCATGCAACGGCCATACACCGAGCACATCGTCGATCTTCCAGCGGTTTTGTGTCAGGGTAAACATCCATACAAACAGGCCACCGGCCACGCCACCCACGACCAGCGCGCCCAGCGGGTGCATCAGATCGGAACCGGCACACACGGCCACCAACCCAGCCAGAGGGCCGTTATGCACGAAACCCGGGTCGTTCTTGCCCGCCCACAGTGCGACCAGCGTGCCACCCACCATCGCCATCAACGAATTGACTGCAACCAGGCCGCTGATCTTGCTGATTTCCTGTGCGGACATGACGTTAAAGCCGAACCAGCCCACGGTGAGTATCCACGCCCCCAGAGCCAGGAAAGGAATGCTGGAAGGAGGATGCGCCGAGATGCGCCCTTCCTTGGTGTAGCGGCCGCGCCGCGCACCCAGCAAGAGCACGGCAGCCAGTGCGATCCAGCCGCCGACCGCATGCACCACGACGGAGCCGGCAAAATCGTGAAACTCGGCACCAAATGAGGCGTTCAGCCAGTCCTGAACCCCCAGGCGATGGTTCCAGGCAATACCCTCAAAGAAGGGATAAACACAGCCGACCAGTATAAAAGTAGCGGCTAATTGCGGATTGAAACGTGCGCGCTCGGCCATGCCACCAGAAATAATGGCCGGAATGGCAGCAGCGAAGGTGAGCAAAAAGAAAAACTTGACCAACTCATAGCCATTTTTCTCTGCCAGATGCTCGGCACCAGTGAAAAAATTCACTCCATAGGCAATGCTGTAACCAATAAAAAAATACGCCAAGGTTGACACAGCGAAATCGGTAAGAATTTTTACCAATGCATTCACCTGGTTTTTCTTGCGTACCGTACCCAGCTCAAGAAATGCGAATCCCGCATGCATTGCCAACACCATGATGGCACCCAGCAAAATAAATAACGCATCACTGCTGACTTTTAAATTTTCCATTTCAAACCCCAATTAAAGTGCAAACCTGCCAACCTTAAGCGATTTACATGCCACAAATAACAACTATTGATTTGTAAGCCTATTTTCAACAAGACCAATACAAAACAAGGGTCTGATTCCCCAACTTGGTGCACCCAAACCTGAATGCACCATAATTGGTGCATTCAGGTTTTCCAGCCTTGCTGCAACTTTTCCATCCAGAACAAACCGACTATCGTCTTGCTGTCGTTAATTTTCCCTAGCCTGACCCAGTCGATTGCATCCGCCAGGGACAATTCGAATACCTCGAGAAATTCGCCATCATCGAGTGTCGAGCCCTGATGCGTGAGACCGCGCGCCAGAAAATATTCGATGCGCTCATCCGAGTAACCGATGCACGGCCAGGCCGTGGTGATATGCGTCCACTCGCGGGCGACATAGCCGGTTTCTTCCAGCAGTTCACGCTGTGCGGTGTCCAGAATATCTTCGCCGTGGTCAATTTTTCCCGCAGGCAATTCAATAAACTCCTGCTGCGGTGCATAGCGGAATTGGCGCTCCATGATCAGCTTGCCATTGTCGAGCAAGGCCAGCACGGCGACTGCTCCCGGATGCCTGATGTATTCGCGCTCGCTGATACTGCCATCCGGCATGCGTGCGTTATCTTTCCTCACCTTGATGAAGTTACCGTCATACACCAGCGCAGCATCGATCAGTGTTTCCTTTAGTTCCATTTTTTTGACTTTTTTGGGTTTATAAATGGACACTCCCGCCGTAGCGGGAGTGTCTGCAATCTCAAGCCGCACAAAAACTTAATGCAGTAAAAAGGACTGCCGCACCGAAACTACGCATACCGACATCAGCGTGCCCGGCATCATGCCCAGCGCCAGCACGGCCAGACTATTAATCGAAATCAGCAAACTGGTGTCCGGCTGCATCTTGATCTGCTCATGACTTTCCGGCGCGTCAAAATACATCAGCTTGACGATGCGCAGGTAGTAGTAAGCACCGATCAGCGAGAACAGCACTGCAGCTACGGCCAACCACAGGTAGCCTGCGCTCACGATAGCCTGCAGCACCATGAATTTTGCAAAGAAACCCACTGTGGGCGGAATCCCTGCCATCGAGAACATCAGCAGCAACATCATGAATGCGATCCACGGGTTGCGCTGGTTCAGCCCCTTGAAATCTTCCAGCTTGTCCGCCTCGAACCCTTCGCGCGACAGCAGCATAATCATGCCGAATGCACCCAGATTCATCAGCACATAAACGACGGCATAAAACATGGCAGAGCCATAACCTTCGATATTGCCGCTAAGCATGCCCAGCAACAAAAAGCCCATATGCGCAATGCTCGAAAAAGCCAGCATGCGTTTGATATTGGTCTGCGCGATCGCGGCTATGTTGCCCACCGCAATGGACAGAATGGCCATGATCATCAGCATGACAGACCAGTCCACCATCAAGGGCTGCAGCCCTTCCACCAGTATGCGCATGACAAAAGCGAATACGGCCAGTTTGGGCGCCGAGCCTATCATCATCGTCATCGCGGTTGGCGCACCGTGATACACATCCGGAACCCACATATGGAACGGCACGGCACCCAGTTTGAACGCCAGGCCTGCCACCACGAACACCAGACCAAACACCAGCAACTCCTTGTTGGGTACTCCGTGCTTGATGGCTTCAGATACCCCTGCCACATCCAGCGTAGCGGTGGCGCCGTATAGCATGGACATGCCATATAACAGCAGGCCTGAGGCGAGCGCGCCAAGAATAAAATATTTCATCGCAGCTTCGGTCGCAGTAGCGGAGTCGCGCTGCAACGCAACCATTGCGTACAGGCACAGGGACAGCAGCTCCAGCCCAAGGTACAGCGTCAGGAAATGGCTGGCCGAGATCATCACCATCATGCCCAGCAATGAGAACAGGGTCAGCACCATAAATTCGCCACTGAACAGGCCGCGCGTCAACAGATAATTGCGCGAATACACCAGTGCCATGGAGACAGACAGGTAACTCAACAGCTTGAGCACATCTGACATCAGGTCATCCACAAACATGTTATGGAACAGATGCGTCACGCCGGGTTCGTGGGTTGCCACGGTGATCAGCGAGCAACCCAGCAGCGTAAATTGCACCAGCAGATAGGTCACCGTCCTGTCCTTGTTGACGACCAACAGATCCACAATCAGGATGGTGCATGCCATCACCAGCAGGAATATTTCTGCATAGGCAGGATACAGGGTGGACAAAAAACTCATATCTTCCTCGATTCGATGATGCTTAGAATTTGGTGCGCGCGACGTGAACCAGCAGGTCGTTCACCGTCACATGCATGATTTCACTAAACGGCAGCGGATATACACCCATCGCCAGCACGGTCAGCGCAAGGATGCCAAAGATCACCTTTTCGCGCAGCGTAATGTCACTGAGGTGGGCCACATGATCGTTGGCCACCGCTCCAAAAATGACGCGCTTGTACATCCACAGGGTATAGGCCGCACCGAAGACCAGGGTCATGGCTGCCAGAAACGCGAACCAGAAATTGGCTTTTTCTGCTCCCAGGATCACCAGAAACTCGCCCACGAAACCGCTGGTACCGGGCAGCCCGCTATTGGCCATGGCAAACAGCATGAAGAAGGCGGCAAACACCGGCATCTTGTTCGCCACACCGCCGTAATCGGCAATTTGGCGCGAGTGCACGCGGTCATATAGCACACCTATCACCAGAAACAGCGCTCCTGAAACAAAGCCGTGCGAAATCATCTGCAGCAGAGCACCTTCCATGCCGTAGGCATTGAAGATGAAGAAGCCTAGCGTGACGAACCCCATGTGCGAGATGGACGAATAAGCCACCAGCTTCTTCATGTCGGACTGCATCAATGCAACCAGGCCGATGTACACCACCGCAATCAGCGACAAGGCAATCATCATGGCCGCCAGCTTGTGGCTGGCATCAGGTGCGATCGGTAGCGAGAAGCGCAGGAAGCCGTAAGCACCCACCTTCAGCATGATCGCCGCCAGCACCACCGAGCCGCCAGTGGGTGCTTCCACGTGCGCATCGGGCAGCCACGTGTGCACCGGGAACATGGGCACCTTTACCGAAAATGCGGCGAAGAAAGCGATGAACAGCAATATCTGGGCTGTCATTGAAATGGGCAAGGCATGGTAATCGAGAATTTCAAAGCTGCCGCCGGAGTGGTTGTACAGGTAAACCAGCGCAACCAGCATCAACAGCGAGCCGAGCAGCGTGTACAGGAAAAACTTGACTGCCGCATACACACGATTGGGGCCGCCCCACACACCGATGATGAGGAACATCGGAATCAGCATGGCTTCCCAGAACACATAAAACAGCATGGCATCGAGCGCTGCAAATACGCCATTCACTATTCCCGACATGATCAGAAAAGCCGCCAGGTATTGTGCGACGCGCTTTTCGATCACCTTCCAGCCAGCCAGCACCACCAGCGGAGTAAAGAAGCTATTGAGCAAAATAAACAGCACCGAGATGCCATCCACACCCAGGTGGTAATGCATATTGAAGCGCGCAACCCAGTCGTGATTTTCGACGAATTGCATTGCACTCGTCATCTTGTCGAAGCCTGTGTAAAGCGGCAGCGTTACCAGGAATCCGAGTATGCCTCCAGCAAGGGCAATTACTCTTGCCAGCGGCGCATTGCGATCATTACCGGTAGCCAGCACCAGCACACCAAAAATAATGGGCAGCCAGATGGCAACGCTTAGCAGGTGGAATCCAAAAATCATACGTCTTCCTTCAGTTTTATTCTGTGGTTACTTTAGTCCAGCCAGAAGCGGATAGTCAGCAGCGCAAACACTCCGATCAGCATGGCAAAGGCATAGTGGTAAATATATCCAGACTGTATCTGACGCAGCATCACGGAAAATCTCCCGACCAGACGCGCCGTGCCATTCACCATCATGCCGTCAATCAGCTTCACATCCCCAAACTTCCACAAGAAACGGCTTGCAGTGCGCGCTCCGCCGGCAAAGAACCAGTCGTTGAAGCGGTCGAAGTAGTACTTCTGGTCGAGCACGGTGTAGACCAGCTCGAAGCGGCGCTTGATCGCGGCGGGGATGTCCGGGCGCTTCATGTAGAAGAACCAGGCACTGCCCGCGCCCAGCAATGCGAGGGCGAAAGGAGCGGAGAAGAAGGAATGCAGCGCCATCGCAAACGCGCCTTGGAACTCCTCGCGCATCTCTTCCAGCGCATGGTGTCCTTCCGCGATGTAGATCGCGGAGCCGAAGTAGTCGCCGTACAGCATGGGCTCGATGGCGATCAGACCGATGAACGCAGACGGAATCGCCAGCAGCACCAGCGGCACAATCACCACCCAAGATGGCTCATGCGGTTTTTGTCCCGGCTTGAGGCCGTGATGATGGTCGTGCGCGGATTCTTCATCATCATGGTCGCCGTGGTGGTCATGGTGATCCTTGCCGAAGCGTTCCTCGCCGTGGAACACGAGGAAGTACATGCGGAAGGAGTAGAAGGCGGTGACGAACACGCCTGCCAGCACGGCCGCATAGGCAAAGCCGGAACCCGGCAGGTGCGAATATTCCACGGCCTCGATGATGCTGTCCTTGGAATAGAAACCGGAGAGGAAAGGCGTGCCGATCAAGGCCAGCGAACCGATCAGCGAAGTGGCCCACGTCCAAGGCAGATATTTGCGCAGGCCACCCATGTTGCGGATGTCCTGGTCGTGGTGCATGGCGATGATCACCGAGCCTGCGGCCAGGAACAGCAGCGCCTTGAAGAAGGCGTGCGTCATCAGGTGGAACACCGCCACCGAGTAGGCCGACGCACCCAGCGCAACCGTCATGTAGCCGAGTTGCGACAGGGTGGAGTACGCCACCACGCGTTTGATGTCGTTCTGGATGATACCGAGGAAACCCATGAACAGCGCGGTGATCGCGCCGATAACCATAACGAAGGAAAGTGCCGTCTCGGACAGCTCGAACAGTGGCGACATGCGCGCCACCATGAAGATACCGGCTGTCACCATGGTTGCGGCGTGGATCAGCGCGGAAATCGGCGTCGGGCCTTCCATCGAATCGGGCAGCCACACATGCAACGGAAATTGCGCCGACTTCCCCATCGCGCCGATGAACAGCAGAATACAGATGGCAGTCATGGTATTCCAGCTCACCCCGGGAATCGGTGCGATATCGTTGGCATAGCGATGTGCATTGGCGAACACGGCGGCGTAGTCAAGCGTGCCGAACACCATCAGCACCAGCCCGATGCCAAGCAGGAAGCCGAAATCGCCGACACGGTTGACCAGAAATGCCTTGAGGTTGGCATAGATCGCCGTCGGGCGTGTGTACCAGAAGCCGATCAGCAGATAAGAAACCAGACCGACCGCCTCCCAGCCGAAGAACAGTTGCATGAAGTTGTTGGCCATCACCAGCATCAGCATGGAGAAGGTAAACAGCGATATATAGCTGAAGAAACGCTGGTAGCCCGCGTCTTCTTCCATGTAACCGATGGTGTAGATGTGCACCATCAGCGACACGAAGGTCACCACCAGCATCATCATCACGGTCAGGCGGTCGATCAGGAAACCAACCTCGAAGCTGGTATCACCCGAACTCACCCATTTGTATACCGTGCCGTTGAATTGATGCCCGGCCAGCACGTCCTGGAAGATTGCCAAGGATGCAAAAAAGGACACTGCGACCAATGCGATGGTGATGCGATGCGACCAGACCCGCCCCAGCACATTACCGAACAAGCCGGCGGCAATCGCACCCACGAGCGGGGCCAATGGTACCAGCAGATATAGATTTTGCATGTTGCTCATTCGCTTAGCCTTTCAAACTGCCGAGATCATCCACGTTGATGGTGCGCAGATTGCGGAACAGCACCACGAGGATAGCCAAACCTATCGCTGCCTCAGCCGCAAGCACAGTAAGAATGAAAAATACGAAAATTTGCCCGGACGTATCGCCAAGATAATGCGAAAAAGCAATGAAGTTGGTATTCACTGCCAGCAGCATCAGTTCAATCGCCATCAACAGCACGA
>JANYJE010000018.1 GCA_025408405.1 Nitrosomonadales bacterium
CGGCACGGTCGATATCGCCATCGAAGCCGCCTCGATCAGCACCGGTTTTGCCAAGCGCGACGATCACCTGAAGTCGCCTGATTTCTTCAATGCGGCGGAATTCCCCGGCATCACCTACAAGTCGGACAGCATTAAATTCAAGGGCGACACCCCGGCCAGCGTGGAAGGCAATCTCACCCTGCTCGGTGTAAGCAAACCGGTCACGCTGACCATCGACGCCTTCAAGTGCGGCCCCAACCCGATGAGCCAGAAACAGGAGTGCGGTGCGGCAGCCACCGCGCAAATCAAGCGTTCCGATTTCGGCATGAAAAATTTCCTGCCGGGCGTGGGTGATGACATCAGGCTGGAATTTGAAATCGAAGCGTACAAGGACTAGATTTTTCCAGCCTGCCCCAACACAAGAAGGGCAAGCCATGGGCTTGCCCTTCTTGTTTCTATTGCGCTCAGGCCTTTGCCGGCGAAAACGCTTCAGGTCGTGCCAGCCAGTCTGGCTGGCTTACGATCGGACGCAAGACACTAGCCAGGAATTTGATCTGCGCGTCACCTTGACCACAGGGGCTGCATGTAACATGATTACCACTCTCCAGGCATGCCCTTGAAAAGCGGGCGGAGTTATACCAGGGCAGGCTCACTCCTGAAAACAGGCCGGCTATTAAAAACTAATGACATCAAACTCCTCACTGCCCAGACATGCCGAACGAATCTGGCTGCGTTTTGGCAAGTATCTGCCACTTCTGGTTCTGGCAACCTCCCTGGCACTCACCTATCTGGTGGGGCATATGGAGTACACAAATTCCGAACGGGAGCTGCAAAGCGAATTCGACACGCTCAAGAATCAAACCAGCGCCAACGTCATACAGCGCACTAATACTTACGTACAGATGTTGCGCGGGGTGAGCGCCTTGTTCGACCATGCCAACAACCTGGAGCGCCGCGAATTCCACGACTATATCGCCAAGCTGCAACTGGAGAAGGAATACCCCAGCATACAGGGAGTGAGGTTTGTGCTCATCGTTCCGGCAGCACACAAGGAACAGCATATTGCTGCCGTGCGCAGAGAGGGATTTCCCGCTTACTCCATCCACCCTGAAGGCAAGCGTGATAGTTATACTCCCATTCTCTATTCGGAGCCTTTTGCCATCCGCAATCAGCGTGCTTTCGGCTACGACGATTTTACCGAGCCGGTACGCCGTGCCGCCATGGAGCAGGCGCGTGATTCAGGCGCAGCCGCCCTTTCCGGCAAGGTAAGCCTGTTGCACGAAGAGCAGAAACTCCTGCAGGCAGGCGTGCTCATCTATATCCCCATTTATCGCCATGGCATGCCGGCTGCAACACTCACCGAACGCCGCGCCAACATCATCGGCTGGGTCTGTTCTCCGTTGCTTATGCAAGACCTGATGACTCATATTCTGAGCGACCAATCAGCGGATCTCAACATCGCAATCCATGATGGAGAGGAAATATCCGGGCAGTCACAGTTATACGCCCCCGCCATGCGGCTTGCCCGCAACCCGGGAGAGGCGAGCTTCAAATCCGTTCAGCACATCACTATCGCCAACCACGTTTGGACCATGGCCATCAGTTCCAATCCCGATTTTGAGGCTCATCTGGAGCAGGGAAAAACACGCCTTATTGCCTATTCCGGCATAGCCGCAAGCCTGCTGTTGGCGCTGATTTCCTGGCTGCTGCTGTACCTGGAACAACGCAGCAAGCAACTTGCCGAAGTGGCCGCACGCTACAGCTCAATGTTCGACAATACACTGGATGCCGCATTCCTGTTGCACGGCAATCGCATCATCAATTGCAACAGCATGGCCACGGTATTGCTGGGATGTTCACGTGCAGAAATCATCGGCAAGGAGTTGTCACATTTCTCCGCCCCCACCCAGCCGGATGGCAGCCTGAGCCGCATCAGGGCCGAACAGAAATTCAGTTCCAGGCTGGCAAGTGACGAACAGGAAATTTCTGAGTGGCAGCTCAGACGTCTCGACGGCACCCTGATTTATTGCGATGTCGCTTTGCGTTCCATCAGCATGGGCGGGCAGGCACGCTCATTTGTCAGTTTCCGTGACATTACCAGGCGCAAACAGTCTGAACTGGCGCAGCTGCACACGATACTCGAGGCATCGCCCGATGCCGTGCTGATGGCCGGAGATGACGGCTACGTCAGCTTTGCCAACCACGTCGCCGGCAAGCTGTTTGGCTACTCCATGGAACAACTGCTCGAACTGAATGTGGATGCGCTCGTGCCTGTGCGTACACGCGGCCACCATGACCAGCTGCGTGCCAACTTCCAGCATGCCCCGCGCTCACGCCCGATGGCAAGTACACAGTCACTCAGCGCCGTACGCCAGGATGGCAGCGAGTTTCCCGTCGAAATCAGTTTGAGCCAGATCAGGATCAACGACAAGAACTGGGTGATTGCCGTAGTGCACGACATCACCGTGCGCAAGCAAGCTGAAACAAAATTGATCGAGCTGAATGAACGGCTGGAATTGCGTGTTGCTGAGCGTACCCGGGAACTGGCGCGCGCCAAGGAAATAGCCGAAGCCGCCAGCCACGCCAAGAGTGAGTTTCTCGCCAACATGAGCCATGAAATTCGCACGCCGATGAACAGTGTTCTGGGTATGGCCTATCTGGCGCTCAAGACGGAGCTCACCGCCAAGCAGCGCGACTACCTGGAAAAAATCCACTACTCCGGTGAACACCTGCTGGGCATCATCAACGACATCCTGGATTTTTCCAAAATCGAGGCCGGCAAGCTCGATATGGAGATGGTCGATTTTAAACTCGACAGCGTGTTCAGGAATCTCACCAGCCTGATCGCTGACAAAGCCCATGGCAAGGGACTGCAACTCACTTTCACCATAGACCCGGGCATTGCCCCCTGTCTGCGCGGCGACCCGCTACGCCTGAGCCAGGTGTTGCTCAACTATGTCAACAATGCCATCAAATTTACCCAGCGCGGGCAGGTTATCGTCCGCGTCCAGCAAGAGCATGCAACAGCCAACAGTTTTCTGCTGCGCTTTGAAGTGCAGGACAGCGGCATAGGCATGAGCCCGGACGAAATCGAAAAACTGTTCCAGCCATTCCAGCAAGCCGACAACTCCACCACGCGCAAATTCGGTGGTACCGGCCTGGGGCTCGCTATCAGCAAACGCCTGGCGAACATGATGGGCGGCGAAGTGGGGGTAACGAGCCAACCCGGCCTGGGCAGCACCTTCTGGTTTACTGCCCGCTTCGAGCTGTGCAGCACTCCGCCAAGTTGCACCACAGACATCGTGGGCATGGGCCAGCACCTCGAGCATACGGCCTCAGCCCTGAATGGATCCCGCATACTGCTGGCTGATGACAATCTATTTAACCAGCAGGTGGCATGCGAGTTATTGCAGGAAGCCGGCGCCCATACCACTATCGCCAGCAATGGCGCCGAAGTGCTTGATCTGCTGCGCAAGGGTAAATACGACTGCGTCCTGATGGATGTACAGATGCCCGTCATGGATGGCCTGGAAGCGACCCGGCAGATACGCGCCGATGCAACGCTGGCAACGCTACCGGTGATTGCCATGACCGCCAACGCGCGCGCAGAAGACAAGCAGCATTGTTTTGCTGCAGGGATGAATGATTTCATCAGCAAACCGCTACTGCCGGGCCTGCTCTATACCACCATCGAAAAATGGCTGGGCAGGCAAGGACACCCGCGTGCCGCTGCACTGCACCCGCCAGCTTCAGATATTGGCTCGCCCCACCTTGTTCCGGCGCCACCCTTGGTTAAATCCATGCTGGCTGGCGATCCCGACATCATCGATTTGTCTGTGCTCGCCAGGATACTGAATAATGATCCGGGGAAAATCCGCAAGTTCGCAGGCAAGTTCATGGAAACCGCAGACAAGGGGATGGCAGAAATCGAGGCCGCACTCGCGCAGGAGGACTTCCGCACTCTCGCCGCAGCGGGACATCGCATAAAATCAGCGGCAAGAACAGTGGGCGCAATCGGGTTTGCCGACCTGTGCCAGGCACTGGAACAACACGACGGCAATCATGACCTGGAGCGTGCACGGAACATCGTGAGCCGGCAACAGGCGCTGCTGGAGCTGATCAGGGAACGAATAACGGCATACATGGCATAAGCCACGCCGGAAGGCTGGTACAGTCATCCGCCGGGCTCACGCCAGCCGCTCAACTAGCCTGAGTGCATGGCCCGGAATTGCCGCAGCAAGGATTAATCGTTAACTTCTGCGCCAGCGCGCTTCTGCTCATGCGCCTTCACATCGCCGCGCAGCTGGCGCACATAATCCTCAAGCTGGCGTTTGGCGGCATCAAATGCATTGCGCAAGGCAACATAAACATCTTCATCCCGATCGCGGTTGACCACGATCTCGCGCCCGGGCACACCGAGGCTTATGCGCACGTTGTACTCTTTGCCCTGATGATGATGTTTATGCGGCATCTCCACCACCACACGGCACGAAATAACGTGCTCGAAAAATTCATCCAGCTTCTTCGCCTTCTCCCGGATATGAGTTTCCAGCGCCTCTGAAGAAGCCATGTCGCGCACCGTAATTTGCAATGGAATCTGCATAATATTCTCCTCTTAATACCAACCTGCGCAGCGACAACTCCGGACTCGCGCCTGCTGTTGCCGACTTTAAGCGCTACCGGACACCCGCTGCGCTTACATTGTAGCGCTACCGCGTGTGTCTTGCTCACACAGACAGCGGCGCATCATTCTGGAAGCGGCACAACGCCGCAGCTGGCCCGGCAGATATCAATGCGCTCCAACTACCAGATTTCCCTCATCGTGCAAGACGCGTATGCCTTCAATAATTGCATTGAAATCCGCATCTGAATAACCAAAGTGCCGCATTACCCAGTGTTCGCCCTTTTCCCATTCACTCGTATGGTTAAGCCCCGTAATTGCCTGAATTGCTCTCTCAGCCAGCAATGCCAGCGCAATCAGATTCCTGCTTGCGGCAGGGAGAAAACTTGGGTCTTCCGCCAGCATTGCATGCTCGTGATGAAAGCGGATGGCCTGGATCATGGTTTCCGGCAATCCCCAGCTCTTTGCCAGCAGATAACCGACCAGCGCATGGTTCGTCGTGTGCGCCACCTCTTCAACATCGGTAAACATCCTGTCCGTGATGTTGTTAGCCATGCTCAGGGTTTCTTTGTATAAAGGATAGTGACTCAGCATGATGGGTATGCCGCAATCCTGAAACAGGCCATAGGTATAGGCCTCGTCTTTATCCACCTGATGCAGCGCCGGATCCAATGAAGCCAGGTGGGGCAGCCGGCAGGCGAGGTACGCAGAGATTAGCGCAACCTTGGACGAAGCATCCCAGTAGCGCACCATATCGACGTGGCCCATCCCCTTCAAGGTGTCGCGCAACAACATGCTCATCACCATCAACCACAAGTGTCCCAGGCCCAGCATATGGATAGCCTGCATGACCGAGTTAACCGGCGTGCGCAGGCCATAAAACGGGGAATTAATGGTTTTAATGAGTGCCGCAGACAACCCTACATCCGCACCAATAAGTTTTTCAATTCTTTGCAAATCCGGCTCGTCTTTCCCGGCCTCGCCAGAAAGCTCGAGCAATATTTTAGGGCAAGGCGGTATCCCCAAGTCTAATATGGCCAGTTCCAGTTCCCGGTCAAATGTATTTTGTTGTTCCATTAGCACTTACCATTCTTCCATATCAACGCTGCATGCCTGCCGTTCCGCAATAAAACACACGCCCTCTTTTTTACACTGTGAGTTTATCCCAATAGATGAGCAATGACAGCTGGAATGCATAGCGGATACGCCGGACAACTCAGCGTCAAGGCTGCCGGATAAGCGGTGAGTCACAAGGCATTGCGGTCATGCACAGCCAGACACTCATGACAGAAAGACGAGGATCAACCCGATGGCGGCAGGAACCCCCTGCACGAAAAGTATCTTGCGACTGGCGGTTATTGCGCCATAAAGACCGGCAATCAGCACGCAGCCAAGAAAAAACACCTTCACCCCAGCACCACCGGCTCCCAGGCTCAACCCCCAAAACAGGCCCGCAGCGAGGAAACCGTTGTACAGGCCCTGGTTGGCCGCCAGAACCCTGGAGGCGGTTGCAGCCTCCAGGGTTTGACCAAAAGCTCGCAAACCTGCCGGCTTGTCCCATAGAAACATCTCAAGCACGAGGATGTAGACATGCAGAAGAGCAACTAGGCCGACGACTAAGTTGGCAATGGTGGACACAGGATCTCCTTCGCATGTGATCTGAGCATGGAATCCTATCATCGATAAATAGTGACCAACAGGATAATTGTCTGTGTAGTCGATACTGCCTGCGCGAGGGATTCACCGTGTCCATGGCACGACAATATTACGTCTCCGGGAGGAAACGCTTCTTGTGGGACGGGCTATAGGTTCGTGATATATTCCTTCGCCAATATTCCAGTGCACTCAATTACGCCCTAAACCAACATGCTGATCAATTGCGTTGCATATCAAAAT